>PHCU01000240.1 GCA_002842345.1 Betaproteobacteria bacterium HGW-Betaproteobacteria-12
CTGGCCGAACTGCTGCGCATCCTGCCGCGCCCGGAAGAAGACAACGCCGCCGGGGAGGGCAGCGAGCATGTCCTGCTCGAGGCGATCTACGATCCGGAGCAGCCGGGCAGCCTGGCCGGCACCATCCGCAACCTGATGTGGTCGGCGACGCATGTGCGCGAACGCCTGTCGCTCGATCACTGGCACTCCTTGAACCATCTGCAGCGCGAGCAGCAGGCGGCGCACCGCAAACATCCGACGCTGACCGAAGCCATCGCCTTCCTCGACCGGGTGCTCGGCATCTCCTCGTCGCTGACCGGTTTCGCCATGGACAACATGACGCGCGACGACGGCTGGCGCTTCCTGCTCATCGGTCGCCGGCTCGAACGCCTGTCCTTCTTCGCCCAGACCATCGCCTGCTTCCTGCGCCTGGAGTCGGCGCGGGCGCCGGGCTGTCTGGAATGGCTGCTCGAACTGGCCGACTCGATCATCACCTACCGCTCGCGCTATTCGCGCCTGCCGGAAATGCTGCCGGTCCTCGACCTGCTGGTTTTCGACGACAGCAATCCGCACGGCGTCATCTTCCAGGCCGGCGTCCTCGCCCGCTATCTCGAGCGCATGGCCCGCGAACTCGGCGACAGCTTCGACGGCAGCTTCGACGAGGCCCTGGCCGGCCTGCGTGCCTTCGACCTCGAGACCCTCGAGCATGTGCAGTTCGTGCCGGGCCGCGACAGCCGTGCCGGCGAGGATCTGGCGGCCCGCCTCGAAGCCCTGGTGCTGGCCGCCAATCAGTTGTCCGACTGGCTCGGCATGCGCTACTTCACTCATGTCGGCGACGTCAGCCGGCAGACCATGGCCTTGTGACGATGGACCCCGTCCGTTACCGCGTGCTGCACGAAACCCGCTACGACTACGGCAGCCCGGTGTCGCTGGCGCAACAGCAACTGCACCTGTCGCCGCGCATCCTCGACTGGCAGCACATCGAGGAGCAGTGTATCGACATCGTGCCGCCGCCCTCATGGCGCCGCGACGGTCAGGATGCCTTCGACAATCCGGTCAGCTGGATCTTTTTCAACGCCCCGCACCAGGCCCTGCTGATCCGTTCGGAGATGACCGTCGCCGTGTTGCCGCATCTGCCGGACGCCGAGGCGCTCGCCGAGTCGCTGCCCTGGGAGACGGTACGCGACCGCCTGGCCTACGACTCCTCGGAGCCGCAGGCGCCGGATCTGGCCGCCGCCCGCTTCCTGTTCGAAAGCCCGCACGTCCGCGTCAAGCATGAGCTGGCCGCCTATGCCGCCGACTGCTTCGCTCCCGGAACGCCACTGCTGCTCGGTACGCAGGCGCTGATGGCGAAGATCTTCCGCGAATTCACCTTCGATCCCGAGGCGACCACGGTATCGACGCCGGTGCTCGAAGTGCTGGAAAAGAAGCGCGGCGTCTGCCAGGACTTCGCCCACCTGATGATCGCCTGCCTGCGCGCCCTCGGCCTGGCCGCCCGCTACGTCAGCGGCTACCTGCTGACCCGGCCGCCCCCGGGCAAGCCCCGGCTGATCGGGGCCGATGCCTCGCATGCCTGGGTCTCCGTGTATGCGCCGGGCAGCAGCAACGACTGGGTCGACTTCGACCCGACCAACAATCTGCTGCCCGATACCGAACACATCACCGTCGCCTTCGGCCGCGATTTCTCCGACATCTCGCCCCTGCGCGGCATCATCCTCGGCGGTGGCGGCGCCGAGCCGGAAGTGGCGGTCACCGTCATTCCGCTCGACGAGGAAGAGATTCCGGCCGAACTGCAGGCGCCACCGGCAGCCGAGCCGGAAGAAGACTGATGCGGCGCGTCGCCATCATCGGCGGCGGACCGGCCGGGCTGATGGCCGCCGAGCAGCTGGCCGCCGTCCCCGGGTTGCTGGTCGAGGTCTTTGACGCCATGCCGTCGCCCGGGCGCAAGTTCCTGATGGCCGGCAAGGGCGGCATGAACATCACCCACAGCGAGGCGCCTGCCAGTTTCCGCCAGCGCTATGGCGAGCGTCAGGCCGAGATCGCCCCGCTGCTCGAGGTCTTCGGCGCCGAGCAGTTGCGCGCCTGGATTCACGGTCTCGGTATCGAGACTTTCGTCGGTACTTCGGGCCGCGTCTTCCCGACCGGGATGAAGGCAGCGCCGCTGCTGCGCGCCTGGCTGCACCGGCTGCGCGCCGCCGGCGTGCGCTTGCACATGCGCCACCGCTGGCTCGGCTGGCAGGCCGACGGCGCCCTGCGTTTCGCCACGCCGGCCGGCGAGACGACCGTGGCGGCGACGGCCACCGTCCTCGCCCTGGGCGGCGGCAGCTGGCGCCGACTTGGCTCCGACGGTGCCTGGGTGCCCCTGCTGGCCGCCCGCGGCGTGCCGGTGGCGCCGCTGCGCCCGGCCAACTGCGGCTTCGACGTCGCTTGGAGCGAACACTTCCGCAGCCGCTTCGCCGGCCAGCCGGTCAAGCCGGTCGTTGCCAGTTTTGCCGGACGGCAGCAGCCGGGCGAATTCAACATCACCGCGCACGGCATCGAGGGCGGGCTGGTGTACGCCTTTGCCGCCGCGCTGCGCGAGGCGCTGGCCGCCGGCGGGACGGCGGCGCTGAACCTCGACCTGGTGCCCGGGCGCAGTCTGGAACGACTGCGCGCCGATCTCGCCCGGCCGCGTGGCCACGATTCGCTGGCCAGCCACCTGCGCCGGCGGGCCGGCATCGAAGGTGTCAAGGCCGGTCTGTTGCGCGAGCTGCTGGCGCCGGAACAGCTGCAGCAGACGGACAGCCTGGCCGCGGCGCTGAAGGCGTTGCCGCTGCCGGTCGCCGCGCCGCGGCCGCTCGACGAGGCGATCAGCACCGCCGGCGGCGTCTGCTTCGCCGCGCTCGACGCCGCCCTGATGGTCCGCGACCGGCCCGGCCTGTTCTGTGCCGGCGAGATGCTCGACTGGGAGGCGCCGACCGGCGGCTACCTGCTGACCGCCTGTTTCGCCAGCGGCCATGTGGCCGGACGCGGGGCGGCCGCCTGGCTGAGCGCCGCGGACTAGCAGCCTGTCGGATTTAACAGCCCCGCAGTGAACGATCTGTGGAGCGATTTGTCATAGAGGCATCCTGAGCCGGAGGCCTCCATGTCGAATTTC
>PHCU01000077.1 GCA_002842345.1 Betaproteobacteria bacterium HGW-Betaproteobacteria-12
CCCCCGCCGCTGCGCCCCTGAGGCCACCGCCAGCACCGGCGGAACCTGCCTGAAAGGCGGACCTGGCGCTGCTGGCGGTCGATGCCATCGAACGCGCGCCGCCGACGGCCATACGGGCAGCGCCGGGCGTCATGCGTGCACCGGCCGCGACGGCACCACCCACACCCGTGGCCACCGCGCCCACCGCGACAGCCGCACCGGCCGCGCCGAGCGTGGCACCCGCCATCGCACCGGCGCCGAGCTGCGGCGAACCGGACACCAGGCCAGTAGCAATACCCGGCCCGAAGATCCCGAGCGCCAGCAGCGAGAGGGACGCCAGCATGATGACCAGCGCGTGGTCGATGGAGGGTTCATCCGGCGCGACCTGAAATTCGGCGAACAGGCCGGTGCCGATACCGACGATCACCGCCAGCACCAGCACCTTGATGCCGGAGGACACCACGTTGCCCAGCACCTTCTCGGCCAGGAACGCAGTCTTGTTCCACAGCGCGAACGGCACCAGCAGGAAGCCGGCGAGCGTCGTCAGCTTGAACTCGATCAGCGTGATGAAAAGCTGGATCGCCAGCACGAAGAACGTGACGATCACCACCAGCCAGGCCAGGAACATGACCACTATGGGGGTCATGTTCACGAACACCTCGGGGAACCCCGCCATGTCGCTGATCTGTTCGAGGATCGGCGCGGCGGCATCGACGCCCACCTTGGCCAGCCGACCGGGTTGCAGGAACTCGGCCTGCGAGATCGTGGAACCCGACGCCATCAGACCCAGCCCCGCGAACGAGCGGAACAAGATGCTCGCCAGCCAGTTGAAGTTGCCGATGATGTAGGCGAAAGCGCCGATGTAGAGCACCTTGCGGATCAGCTTAGCGATCACGTCGTCGCCCTGGCCGGTGGCGTGACTCATCGCCCAATAGAGCCCCGCGATGGTCATGTCGATCACGATCAAGGTGGCGGTGAGGAACGCCACCTCGCCACCCAGCAGACCGAAGCCCGAGTCGATGTAAGTGGAGAAGACGATGAGGAAGCGGTCAATCACCGAGATGTCGTTCATGGCGCGTGCCCTCAGTCGCCGCCGTAGAACGGCACGGTCTGCGGCGTGTAGGGCGTGCCCTCGCCGTGAAAGCGTCGCCGCACTTCGCGGGCACGTTCGGTGGCCGCCGCCTGCCGCGCCAGTTCCAGCGACGCGGCGCGGTCCTGCGTCAACTGGAGCTGCTGAGACTGGATCGCTTGCTTGGCCTGCAAGGCCAGCAACTGGTTGGTCGCCTGCGCTGCTTGCAGCGCGCCGGTGGCTGACTGGCTCTGGCCCACCAGATCGGCCAGCACGCCTTCGTCTTCACCGAGGTTCTGCGACACCTGTGCCTGCATCCGCATCGCGGTGTGCAGGCCGTCGAGCGTGTGGCGCCAGCGCTCACGCGCGTCCTGCGCCATGCGGTCGCCGCTGACAGTGGCGGCATACTCTTGCGGGTACAGACGGGCGAACTCCCGGTCCATGTTCGCCACGTCGTAGGCCAGGCCCTGCGCCTCGGCGATCAGGCGCTCGGTGGTCGCCAGCGTCGAGCGCAGCCGGTTGACCACGTTGTAGTCGAGGCTCGTCAGATTGCGCGCCTGGTTGATGAGCATCTGCGCTTCGTTCTGAAGCTGCCGCACCTGGTTGTTGATCTGCTCCAGCGTGCGGATCGCGGTCAGCGTGTTTTGCATCAGATTGGTCGGGTCAATCACCGCCCACTGCGCCTGCGCGGCAGGCAGCGTGCAAAACAGAGCGGCCGCAACGGTCACAAGCAGTGTCTTCTTCATGACGGGTTCTCCTGTGGTGGGTTGGAAACGGCAGGCGCGGACGGCAACAGGTCGGCCGCCCAGTCCAGACCGCAATGGCGCAACCAAGCGGCTGCGAAGCTGGAAGACGAAGCCGCCTCCACCGCGTCGATGTCGCGCTGGTCCTGCGGCGTCGAGGTGCCGGCAAAGGCCAGCGCGACCGGCCCCAGGTCGAGGTCAAAGAGGCGATTGCCCAGCCGCGACTGGTAGTAGTAATCGCGCTTCGGCTGCGCGGTGGCGACGATCTCGATCTGGCGGGTGTTGAGCCCGAAGCCTTCGTAGATCGTGCGGATTTGCGGCTCGGTGGCCTGCGGGTTGGGCAGGAAGATGCGGCTCGCGCAGCTCTCCACGATGGCCGGTGCGATGCTGGAGTCCTTGATGTCGGCCAGCGACTGCGTGGCGAAGATCACCGACACGTTTTTCTTGCGCAGCGTCTTCAGCCATTGGCGGATGCGCGCGGCGAACACCGGGTCGTCGAGGAACAGCCAGGCTTCGTCGAGGATCAAGAGCGTGGGCGCGCCATCGAAACGCTCATCGAAGCGGGCGAACAGATAACCGAGTACCGCCAGCACGGCGGCGCGGCTGGCCATAAGTTCCTCCATCTCGAAGCCCTGCACGTCTGCCGTGCCCAGCCGGTCGCGGTCGGCATCGAGCAGACTGCCATGGGCGCCGCCGAGCACGTAGGGTGCCAGCGCCTGGCGCAACGCTTTGTTTTGCAACAGCACGGAGAAGCCGGTCAGCGTGCGTTGCTCCACCGGTGCGCCGGCAAGGCTTTCCAGCGCCGACCAAATGGCCGCCTTCTCGTCGGGGCCGATGCTCGCGCCTTCTCGCAGCATCCGCCCTTCGAGCCATTCGGCGGCCCAGGTGCGGTAGCTCTCCTGGTCGATGCGCGCGAGCGGCTGGAACGCGATGTCGCCGTCCGTGCCCAGGTCGTAGTGCTCGCCGCCCAGGCCCAGGATGGTGGCGCGCATCGAGCGACCCATGTCGAAGGCGAAGATGCGCGAGCCGGGATAGCGGCGGAACTGCATCGCCAGGGTGGCGAGCAGCACGGACTTGCCCATGCCGGTCGGTCCAACGATAAGGGTGTGGCCGACATCGCCGATGTGCGTCACCAGCCGGAACGGTGTCGCGCCATCGGTGCGTGTAACGATCAAGGGCGGTCCGTCGAGGTGCGCGTTCCTCTCCGGCCCGGCCCACACCGCCGACACCGGCATCAGGTGCACGAGGTTCAGCGTCGAGACGATGGGCTGGCGCACATTCGCGTAGGCGTTGCCCGGAATCGACGACAACCACGCCTCCACGGCGTTGAGCGTTTCCGGGATCGTGACGAAACCCCGGCCTTGGATGACGCGTTCGATCATGCGCAACTTTTCGTCGGCCGCGCCGGCATCGGTGTCGAATACGGTCACGGTAGCGGTGACATAACCGAAGGCGACCTGGTCGCTGCCAAGCTCCTGCAGGGCCGCATCGGCGTCCACCGCCTTGTTCGATGCGTCCGTATCGACCAGCGGGCTTTCCTGCTGGAAGATCGTCTCGCGCAGCAGCGCGGCGACGTTCTTGCGCTTGGAGAACCACTGGCGGCGCAGGCGGCCGAGTTCCTTTTCCGCCTCGGCCTTGTCCATGCACAGGAAGCGCGTGCTCCAGCGATAGGCGAAGCCGAGTCGGTTCAGGTCATCGAGCAGCCCCGGCCAGGTCGAGGTCGGGAAGCCGCGCACCGAGGCCACGCGCAGGTGCGCATCGCCCAGCATCGGCGCCAGCCCGCCGGTCAGCGGGCAGTCGGTCAGCAGCGTATCGAGATGGAACGGATGCTCTGGAACGGCCACGCGATAACGCCGCGTGGAGATGGTGGCGTGCAGGTAGGTCAGCGTCTCGCTGTCGTCGAGCCAGGCAATCTCCGGCATCACGCCGTCGAGCAGGTCGAAGCAGCGATCCGTCTCCGCTATGAAGGCCGTCAGGCGTTCATGCCAATCCACGCCACGTTGCGACGTGTTCTCGTAGAGCAGCTTCGCAGCGCGTGCGCGGGATTCCTCCGGCGGCAGGCACACCAGCGTCAGGTGATAGCGGCTCTCGAAGTGGCTCTGATCTTCCTCGAAGACCGCGCGGCGTTCCTCGTCCATCAGCCACGACAGCGGTTCGGGAAACTCGGACTGCGGATAGTCGGCCGCTGGCAGCCGTTCGGCCTCCACGAACAAGGCCCAGCCGGAACCCAGGCGCCGTAGCGCGTTGTTGAGCCGCGCCGACGTGGCGATCAGCTCGCCCTGCGTCGCGCTGTCCAGGTCCGGCCCGCGAAAGCGCGCCGTCTTCTGGAACGAGCCGTCCTTGTTGAGCACGACGCCAGGCGCCACCAGCCCGGCCCACGGCAACCAGTCGGCAAGCAGAGCAGGACGCTGGCGGTATTCGGCGAGATGCAACATGGCGTCGTCCTCACACGTCCAGCAGTGACTTGTGCTTGATGTGCCGCGCGAACACCTGCATGAACTGCGGGTCCAGCCGCGCGCCCCACACCGCCAGTGAGTGGCCGACGATCCATATCACCAGGCCCGGAATCCACAGTTGCAGGCCCAGCCCCACGGCGGCGGCCAGCGTGCCGTTGGCAATCGCCACGGTGCGTGGCGCACCACCCAGCAGGATGGTTTCGGTCAGCGAACGGTGCAGCGGCACCTCGAAGCCGATGGCGAACTCATCGGGCGCACTCATACGACAGCCCCGCCGGAGAAGCTGAAGAAGGACAGGAAGAACGAGGACGCCGCAAACGCGATCGACAGACCGAAAACGATCTGCACCAGCTTGCGAAAGCCGCCGCTGGTGTCGCCGAAGGCCAGCGCCAGGCCAGTGGCGATGATGATGATCACCGCCACGATGCGCGCCACCGGCCCCTGGATCGAGTCGAGGATGGCTTGCAGCGGCCCTTCCCAAGGCATGCTGGAACCGGCCGCCTGCGCCGTGCCGGTCGCCAGCAGGAACACGACCGCCAGCAGCAGCCCCTGTTGCGCCGGCCCGGCCAGGCACCGCAGGCGTGCGAGCAGGGAAAGCGGATTTTCGGAAATGCGGGAATCATGGGAAACGTGAGCAGGCGTCATGGCAGTTCTCCAAGGTGGGTTGAGGACGGGGAAGGAAGCGGCGCGAGCGCGTCGTCGAGCTGGTAGCCCTGACCGTCGAAGCCGGTCACGCGGGCGACGGTCTGGACCTGGCGGGCGCGTCCACGTCCGGCGATGAAGACGATGACGTTCACCGCCTCGGCGATCAGCGCGCGCGGTGGCGTCAGGGCGACTTCGAGGATCAGTTGTTCAAGGCGCAGCAATGCGCCATGCGCGGAACTCGCGTGGATCGTGGAGATGCCACCGGGATGGCCGGTGCCCCACACCTTGATGAGGTCCAGGGCCTCGCCGCCGCGCACCTCGCCGACGATCACGCGGTCAGGCCGCAGCCGCATCGTGGCGCGCACCAGTTCGGTCATGGACACCACGCCGGCACGGGTGCGCAGCGGCACGTGGTCGCGCGCCGCGCACTGCAATTCCACCGTGTCTTCCAACACCAGCACGCGGTCGCCAGTGCTGGCGATCTCGGCCAGCAGCGCGTTGGCAAGCGTGGTCTTGCCGGTGCTGGTACCGCCGGCGATCAGGATGTTCTGGCGCTCGCGCACCGCGCGGCGCAGGAACTCGGCCTGTTCCGAACTCAGAATGCCGTCACGCACGTAGTCGGCCAGGCCGATCACACCGACGGCGCGCTTGCGCAGGGCGAAGGCCGGCCCTGGTGCCGCTGGAGGCAAGATGCCCTCGAAGCGCTCGCCGGTCTCCGGCAGCTCGGCGGTCAGCAGCGGCCGGCCGCGATGCACCTCCGTGCCGACATGCGCCGCGACCAGGCGGATGATGCGCTCGCCGTCCGCGGCGGACAGCGACTCGCCGGTGGCGGCGCGGCCCGTGGAGAGACGGTCGATCCACAGCGTGCCGTCCGGGTTCAGCATCACTTCCACCACGTCCGGGTCTTCCAGCGCAGCGGCGATCAGCGGCCCCATCGCCGTGCGTAGCATGCGAATGCGCCGGTCCAGCGAAGTGACAGAGGACGATGGTTGTTGCGGAATGGCACTCATACGGCAGCCTCCCGCGCACGTTCCTGCGCTTCGGCCAGCGCCGCCGTCTCATCCAGCCGCTGCGTGTCGGGCTGGATCTCGTCGTAGACCTCGCGTACCAGGCTGCGCCCACGCAGCAAGTGCCGGCCAAGCTGTTCGATGAACTGCTCGAAGCGCGCCTTGCCCTGTGCCTTCGCGGCTTCCTGATGCGCCTCCGGCAGCGGCGTGCTGACGGTCAGGTAGTAGCGCACGAACAGCGCCAGCGTCTCGATCAGGATGTTCTGGTCGCGCTCCAGCTTCTCGAACTGGCGCGACAGCCGATCCAGCCGCTTGGCCATCGCGGCTTCGCGCTGGTCGGCCGCGTCCGGCGACAGCCAGGACGCCAGCGCCGCCGCGACGATGGAGGACTTGGACACGCCTTTCTTCGCGGCCAGCTCGTCCAGGCGCTTGGCGTGGTCGCGTTCGATGAACAGGTTCAGGCGATGGCGGGAATGAAGTTGGCTCATAGCGGGATTCCGTCGTCAGGGTCGAGGGCAGCCAGCCGCGCCGCGCGCTGCAAGCGCGGGTCGAGCTGGGACGGCAAAGGAAGCGGCAGGTCGTCTTCGTCATCGAGCAGCGCCAGGTCGCTGGCCGCGCGCTCGGGTGCGGTGCTGTAGGCCACGGTTTCGGACAGCTCGGGCTGGCGGCGCGGGCCGCCTTCGTCGGTGGCAGTGGTGATGTCAGCGAGGCCCGCAGCATTGGCGGACGCGGCAGCTACGGTGGGAATCATCAGACTGCTCCAATCGTCCGGCCGTGACGGCGGCGCATCGACGTAGCGCCCGGACGCGAGCGTGGGCGGCGGCAGCACGCGGCGTTTGAAGTTGGCATCGGCGTAGTAGCGCAGCTTCTTCGCCTTGATCGGCGCGACGCTGGACACCATCACCACGGCCTCGTCCTGCGGGAGCTGCATCACTTCGCCGGGCGTGAGCAAGGGCCGCGCTGTTTCTTGGCGCGACACCATCAAGTGGCCCAGCCACGGCGCGAGCCGATGGCCCGCGTAGTTGCGTTGCGCGCGCAGTTCGGTGGACGTGCCCAGCGTCTCGGAAATGCGCTTGGCCGTGCGCTCGTCGTTGGTCGCAAACGTCACGCGCACATGGCAGTTGTCGAGAATCGAATTACTCTGCCCGTAAGCCTTGTCGATCTGATTGAGTGACTGCGCGATCAAGAACGCGCGCAGGCCATAGCCGGCCATGAAGGCCAAGGCGCTCTCGAAGAAGTCGAGCCGGCCGAGCGCGGCAAACTCGTCCAGCATCAGCAGGAGGTCGCGGCGGCGGGGAATGCCATCAGAGCCGTCGAGCGATTCGGTGAGGCGCCGCCCGATCTGGTTGAGGATCAGGCGAATGAGCGGTTTGGTGCGGCTGATGTCGGACGGTGGCACCACCAGGTACAGCGACACCGGGGACTCGGCGGCAATCAGGTCGGCGATGCGCCAGTCGCAGCGCGACGTAACCTCGGCCACCGTGGGGTCGCGATACAGGCCCAGGAACGACATGGCGGTGGACAGCACACCGGAGCGCTCGTTGTCACTCTTGTTCAGGACTTCGCGCGCGGCGGATGCAACGACGGGGTGCGGGCCATCGCCCAGGTGTTTCGTCGTCATCATCCGGTGCAGCGTCACCTCGAACGGGCACGCGGGATCACTGAGGAAGCTGGCCACACCGCGCAGCGTCTTGTCCTCGCCGGCGTAGAGCACATGCAGGATCGCGCCGACCAGCAGCGCGTGCGAAGTCTTCTCCCAGTGGTTGCGCCGCTCCAGCGCGCCTTCGGGGTCCACCAGGATGTCGGCGATGTTCTGCACGTCGCGCACTTCATGCGCGCCGCGCCGCACTTCCAGCAGCGGGTTGTAGGCGGCGGAACGTGGGTCGGTCGGATTGAACAGCAGGCAATGCGAGAAGCGTGAGCGCCAGCCAGCGGTCAGGTGCCAGTTCTCGCCCTTGATGTCGTGAACCACCACTGAGAAGGGCCAGCTCAACAAGGTGGGCACCACGAGGCCCACGCCCTTGCCCGAGCGCGTGGGTGCCACCGTCAGTACATGCTCAGGGCCGTCGTGGCGCAGATAGCGGCCTTCGTGCAGGCCGAGAAACACACCTGACGGGCCGGCCAATCTGGCCTTGCGGATGTCAGCGGCATCGGCCCAGCGCGCCGACCCGTAGGTCGTGACCAGGCGCGATTGCCGCGAGCGCCACACCGACATGCCGATGGCGACCACCACCGCGACCAAGCCGCTGGAACCGGCGATGGCGCCGCCCTTGGTGAAGATGTCGGGCGCGTAGGCGTCGAAGAAGAACCACCACTCGAACAACCGCCACGGGTGATAGACCGGCGTGCCGAAGAAGTCGAACCAGGGCGCGCCCAGGCGTAGCTGGTAGCCCAAGGCGGCTGCGGTCCATTGTGTGGCGGTCCACACGCCGGCGATCACGATGCCGAACACCGTCAGCACCTGACCAAACAGCACGCCTGTTGCCTGCATTACGGCCTCCGAATAGCTCCTGCACGTTGAGCGGCGAAGCGAGTGCCGCAGGTGTCAGGTTCGGTGCCGGATCAGTGCCGGTCAAAGACTGTTATCGGCACAATTCGAGGCGAAAACGCAATATTTATCTTTGGAGCGTATACAAGAGAAACGCCGCGAACGACAGCGCGCTGCAGCGTGTGGAGCAATGGGATGAAATTCTTTTACGCGAAGCGCTGAATCAGAACTTCGGTTCTTCCGTCGGTGGCGTATAGGGCACGTCGCCATCTCCCATGAAGCGCTGGCGCGTGGCCTCGGCAACCGCGTTGCACAGCTCGTCGCCGAGCTTGGCGCGGTCGGCGCGGCATTGTTCGCGCAGTTCCTTCAGGCGTTCTGGATTGGCGACCAATGACTCGACCGTCTCCGTCGGTGCCGATTCGCCGCAAGCAGTCATCACCAGTGTGAGCGAAAGCGCAGTGAGTATTCTCATGAGTTGATCTCCTTCGTGGATTCGGGAGTGTGCAAAGGTGCGTCCGTGATAATCGGGCTGACTCGATCAATGAAGCGGCTCAAGGTTTCGGATGGCTCAACATCCCGCCGCAGCAGATAGGTGGTCAGCATGGGGGAACGTCCCGCCAGAGGCCTGCCGATCACGTCGGCGTTACGGCAAGCGATGATCTGCGACGATCCGACCAACGCCAGTGCATACCCTGCTGCCACCAGCGCCAGCATCAGGTCCAGCGACGCCACTTCTTCCGCGACAAGCGGTTCCACGTCCACGGTGCGAAGAATGCGCGCAATCTGCCGGCCATAGCCTTCGCATAGCTGCGGATCGCACATCACCAGCGGATAGCGCAGCACTTCGTCCAGCGGAATGCGTTTGTACGTCAGCAGTGGATGCCGTGCGGGTACGGCGACCACCAGCGGATCACTCCAGGCTGCTTCGGCCAGGATGCCTTCACCCACCTCGGCGGACTGCGCGAATCCTACGTCGTAGAGATCGTCGTGCAATCCCCTGATCTGCTGCGACAGCGGCACTTCATACAACTGGATATCGACCTCCGGTTCGTCCTGTCGGCATTGCGCCAGCAAGGCAGTGAAGCGCGACGGTGTGATGCCATCGGACAACGCGATGCGCAGTTGAGCCTGATAGCCGGCCGCCGCTGCCCTCACGCTGCCGCGCGCCTGATCCAGAGCCGTAAAGACACGCGGCACATGCTCAAGGAAAAGTTTCCCCGCGCGGGTCAATCGCGTGCTGCGGGTCGTCCTGTCGAACAGACGAACCCCGAGTTCTTCTTCTAATTCCTTAATGGCGCGTGACAGCGGCGACTGCTCGATGTGTAGCCGCTCCGCAGCGCGGGCGAAATGAAGCTCATTGGCCACGGCGATGAAGCATCGAAGATGACGTAACTCCATGGAATACCTATTACTTGTAAGTTATTGGTACAGTACGCATCGCCGTTTATCTCTCCCGATAGGCAAGCAGCCTGAGTGCGTTGAACACAACCACCAGCGTCGAGCCTTCATGTGCCGCAACCGCTGGACCGATGCCGAGACCCAGGATCGTCGCAGGCACCAGTAGTGCCACGACGCCAAGACTGATGAACAGGTTCTGCCGAATGATCGTCCGCGCTTGCCGGCTGAGTCCGACGGCGAAGGGCAGATGGGACAGGTCGTCGGCCATCAGGGCAACGTCGGCCGTTTCCAGCGCTACGTCCGATCCTGCCGCGCCCATGGCGATCCCCACTGTTGCATTGGCCATGGCGGGGGCGTCGTTGACGCCATCGCCAACCATCGCCACCTCGCCGGCTTCTCGCAGCTTCTTGATCGCCTCCACCTTGTCTTCCGGCATCAGGTCGCCCCACGCCTCGTCCAGACCGACCTGCTTGGCGACAGCATCAGCGACTCGCTGGTTGTCGCCGGAGATCATGATCATGCGGGTGATGCCGATCTTCCGTAGTCGCTCAAGCGCAGACCGTGCCGACGCGCGTGGTGTATCCATGAGGCCGATCACGCCAAGATCGCACCCATTCCGGCGGACCACCATGGTGGTCCGCCCCTCGTTGCGGAGTTGTTCGACAGCGGCGGCAACAGACTCCGACAAGGGTGGCAAGCCATTAGCGCCGAACATCTCGGCTTTGCCGATCTGCACCGTGTCGTCTGCGATCCGAGCGACCACGCCCTGTCCGGTCAGGCTCCGAAGGCCGGACGCAGTAGACAGAGACGCACCGCCAAGACGTTGCGTGCCATCACGAACGATCGCACGAGCCAGGGGATGATCGCTTAGTGCTTCGACCGCAACCGCCGTTGCCAGTAACTCGGCCTCATCAATGTCGGGTGCCGGTGATACGTCAGTGATGCGTGGTCGTCCTTCTGTGAGCGTGCCGGTTTTGTCAAACGCGAGCGCATTAAGCGATCCGAGCTTTTCAAGTGGAGCGCCGCCCTTGATCAGAACGCCGCCCCGCGCAGCGCGGGCGATACCAGAGAGCACGGCGCTCGGCGTGGCGATGGCGAGTGCGCAAGGGCTGGCCGCGACCAGAACGGCCATCGCGCGATAAAAGCTATCCCGGAATGGCTCATCCACCACGACCCACGCGAACAGCAGCAGCACGGCCAGCGCCAGCACTGCCGGTACGAAAACCCGCTCGAACCGATCGGTGAAACGCTGAGTCGGCGATTTCCGCGTCTCAGCTTCGCTGACCATCTTCACGATGCGAGCCAGCGCGCTCTCCGAGGAACGTTTGGTCACCACGATCTCGATCGCACCAGAACCATTGATGGTGCCTGCGAACACGCGATGCGCCGCGTCCAGCAGGTCCGGCCGTGCGGTGGCTTCCGCGCGGTCAGTGACGGGACGTTTATCAACGGGCACACTTTCTCCGGTGACAGGGGCCTGATCGACACTGCTTTCACCTGACACTACAAACCCGTCCGCTGGCAGGCGCTCATTGGGGAGGACGATCACGACATCGCCCAACGCCAGCGTCTCCACTGCGACCTCCATGGTCTTGCCGTCACGACGGACCCGAGCGGTCGCCGGAGCAAGTTCGGCGAGCGCTTCAATCGCGCGCTTGGCGCGACCCATGGCGTAGTGTTCGAGTGAATGACCGAGGCTGAACAGGAACAGCAGCAGCGCACCTTCGGCCCATGTCCCGAGCGCCGCCGCGCCGGCCGCGGCGACCAGCATCAGTGTGTCGATCTCGAAACGTTTAAGCTTCAGGTTCTGGACCGCTTCTCCGACGGTGTAGAAACCGCCGAAGAAGTAGGCGCCGAGATAGCAGGCGAGCGGCAGCCAACCTGGCACAGGCGTCAGTTTTTCGATTGCGAACCCCGTGGCGAGGAGTGCACCGCAGATTAGGGAAAAGATCAGCTCGCTATTGGTGCCGAAGATGCCGCCATGGCGGTGGTCGGTATCTTCGCCGCTCTTGCGTCGGTCGCCGTCCGTCTCGTGCCGATGTGTTTCGGACTTGCGGTCCACGCCGACCTCTGCCAGCGCTGCACGAATGTCATCCTCTGATGTCTGCTTACGATCAAATTCCAGCCGTACCACGCCGCCGACACTGATCTCGGCTTCGAGCACGCCGGGTAGCACCAGTAGCTGTTCGGTTACCGTTCGCGCCCGCCGCTGGTGGGTAATGCCCTCGACGTTCCAGACGAGATGGCCGAACTGTTCGGTGATGCGCGCACCTGCAGCCTCGACCAGTTCGCGGATACGCACGAGCGGTAACGTGTCAGGGTCATAGTGGATACAGAGTTGATGCGTTGCTTGGGCACTATCGCTTTGGACATGGACATCCTCTACTCCAGTCTGGCCCCGCAGCTCGGCCAAGAGCCGTCCCACGCAGGCGTCGGCGTCGTGCAGAATGTTCGGCAGCAGGATGGGAAGGTCGAGACGCAGCTTGCTCGTCATGTGCGTGCTCCTCCTTTACGGGTCTTTGACTTCGCAGCTCGTGCGGCGAAGGTAGGCAGCACCAGCAGGGTCAATACAGTGGCCGTGATCAGGCCGCCGATGACGACGGTGGCCAGCGGCTTCTGCACTTCGGCCCCGGAGCCGGTCGCGATCGCCATCGGAATGAAGCCGACGATGGCCACCAGCGCCGTGGTCAGCACCGCACGCAGGCGACTGGCCGCGCCGCCGGCGGCGGCCTCCAACGGCGAATCGCCAGCGGTCAGGCGTTCTCGGATCGCCTGCATCAGCACCAGGCCGTTGAGCGTCGCCACGCCCGACACGGCGATGAAGCCTACGGCTGTCGACACTGAGAAGGGCATGCCGCGCAGCTGCAGCGCCAATGCACCTCCCACTAGCGCCAATGGCACGCAGACGAACACCAGCGCGGCTTCACGGATCGTACCCAGTGCCATGTACAGCAGGCTTCCGATCAGCAGGAACACGATCGGGATCACCAGCATCAGCCGTGCTTCTGCGCGCTGCAGGTTCTCGAACTGCCCTCCCCAAGTCATGTATACGCCTGGTGGAAGCGACACATCGGCCACCGCAGCCTGCGCCTCCCCGACGAACCCGCCCAGATCGCGGCCACGCACGTTTGCCTGCACCACGATCCTCCGGCTGCCGTTGTTTCGGCTGATCTGGTTAGGGCCTTCGCTGACTCCGATTCGCGCGACCGAGGAGAGCGGCACCACCGTACCGTCCGGCGCGACGATGGGCAGGGCAGCTAGCTGTGCCGGATCGTTGCGCGCGTCCTCGTCAAACCGAATCACCACATCGAAGCGGCGGTCACCCTCAAAGATCTTGCCAGCCGAGGTGCCGCCGATGCCGGTCGCGACCGCCTCGCTGACATCGGCGGCCGTCAAGCCGTACTGCGCGGCGGCGGCGTGATCGACCCGCACCGTGAGCGTCGGCAGTCCCGAGACCTGCTCCACGCGGACGTCGGCGGCACCCTCTACGCCACGCAGTTTGAGCGCGACCTGATCCGCGGTTCTCTGCATGATGTCGAAGTCGTCGCCGAAGACCATTACGGCCAGGTCGGTACGCACGCCGGAAATCAGCTCGTTGAAACGCAGTTCGATGGGTTGGCTGAACTCGAACGCATTGCCGATCTGGTTGCCGACGATGGACTCAAGCCGGCTGATCAGCTCTTCCTTGTCCAGAGATCGGTCGGGCCATTCCGATCGCGGCTTAAGCACGATCACGCTGTCGGAAATGTTGATCGGCATCGGATCGATGGCCGCTTCCGCCGTACCCGTGCGCGAGAAGATGGTCCTCACTTCCGGCTCACTCGTCAGCGCCCTCTCCAGGGCGAGCTGCATCGACAGCGATTGCTCAAGCGAAGCAGAAGGAACCCGCAGGGCCTGCATCGCGAGGTTGCCTTCGTCGAGCGTGGGCATGAACTCGCGACCCAGCGAGATGAAAGACATCAAGCCGATCGCGAGCATGAGAGTAGCGCCTGCAAGTATGGTACGTGGCCGCGTAACCGCGATGCGGATGACCGGTTCTACCTTGCCGCGCACGTAACGGATGAGGCGGGTTTCGTGCTCGCCATCATGTCCGTGTTCATGTTCTTGCTCTGGGGTATGTTCGGACTTGGTCTTGGGTTCTCGCACGAACAGCGCCGCCATCGCCGGCACAAAGGTGAACGAAAGGATGAATGCGCCGACCAAGGCAAGCATGAGGGTCGCCGCCATGGGCTGGAAGGTCTTGCCCTCGACGCCTTCCAACGTGAGGATCGGTGCGAATACCAGTAGGATGATGGTCTGACCGAAGGCAGCGGGCCGCACCATCTTGCGCGCCGCCTGGATCGCCACGCCCAGCCGCTCGCCTGCGGACAATGCACGGCCCAACTCGGCCCGCTTCTGGCCGAGCATAAGCAGCGTCGCCTCGATTACGATCACCGCACCATCGACGAGGATGCCGAAGTCGAGCGCGCCAAGGCTCATCAGGTTGCCGCTGATCCCGAAGCGGTTCATGCCGATCACTGCGAACAGGAATGACAACGGGATCACCAGTGCGGTGATAGCTGCCGCGCGGAAGTTGCCCAGCAACAGGAACAGCACGGCGATGACCAGCAGCGCGCCTTCGGTCAGGTTCTTGGCGACCGTCTTGATCGTGGAATTCACCAGCTCGCTGCGATCGAGCACGGGTTCGGCCACGATGTCCGGCGGCAGGGAGCGATTGACTTCGGCAAGGCGTTCGGCCGCGGCCTGCGCCACGGTGCGGCTATTGCCGTCGGCGATCATCAATGCAGTGCCGAGTACGGCTTCGTGTCCATCGCGCGAGGCGGCGCCCAGGCGCGGCGCCCGCCCTAGACCGACGCTCGCCACATCCGAGACGCGGATGACGAAGCCGTCGCGATTGGCGACAGGCGCCTGCGCCAGATCGTCGACAGTCTGCGCAAGGGCATCGGTCCGAACGATCAGACCCTCGCCAGCACGCTGGATGAATCCGGCACCCGCCTGGACGTTGGAACGCTCAAGCGCCTGCACGAGGTCGCCCAGGCCGAGGCCGTAGGCTGCCAGCCGTTCGGCATTCGGACGAATGGCATATTCCTTGACATAGCCACCGATCGTGTCGACGCCCGCAAGCCCCGGAGCCGAGCGCATCTGCGGCGCAATGATCCAGTCCTGCACGGTGCGCAGGTAGGTGGCACGCTCCTCTGGCGTCGTGAGCCGGTCGCCTTCCGGTGTCAGATAGACCTCGTTGGCCTGCCAACCCGGTTCGTTCGGTTGACCGACGTTCTCTGGATCGAACGACGTGAAGTCCACCGTCCACATCAGTACTTCGCCCAGACCCGTGGTCACCGGCGACATCATCGGCGTCACCCCTTCGGGCAAGTCCTCCTGCACTTCGCGCATGCGTTCGCCCACTTGCTGGCGTGCGAAGTAGATGTCGGTTTGGTCGGTGAAGATGGCGGTGATCTGGGAGAATCCGTTACGCGAGATCGAGCGCGTGCTGGTCAGCCCCGGGATGCCGGCCAAGGCCGTTTCAAGTGGATAGGTGACCTGGCGCTCGATCTGACCGGGCGCGAGCGCTGGCGCGATGGTGTTGATTTGCACCTGGCGATTGGTGATGTCCGGAACGGCATCAATGGGAAGCTTGGTGAGCTGGAACAGGCCATAGGCCGCGATGAGCGTCGCGACGAAGACCACGGCCCAGCGGAAGCGGACCGCTGTTTCGATAATGATCTTGAACATATGGGTAATCCTCAGTGACCGTGCTCGGCCTCGCCCTTGGCGAGTTCGGCTTTCAGCAGGAATGCATTCGTGCCGGCAATACGTTCATCGCCAGACAGCCCGTTGAGGATCTCGATGTACCCGCCTGCGCGCCGCCCCGCGAGCACCGGGGTAACGCGGAAGCCGTTGTCGTCGGTCACGAACACCACCGATCGCCCCTCTACCGTTTGAACGGAGTCGGCGGGGACGGTCAGTACACCTTCCTGATCGTTTGTGACGACGATTCCTGTCACGGGTGACCCGGCGGGCGGTAGGGCACTTGAGGTTGATCGCGCGCGAATGACGGCCGCACCGCTTTGCTCGCGCGCATTGGCGGCTACGCCCACGACCACGGCTTCGAAGCTGTCGGACGGCCCCCTGACTTGGAGGCGGGTTCCCGAGGTCACCTCAGATGCCAATGCGGGAGGAGCGGTGAAGACGAGCTCCACTTGCGCCGGATCGGAGATTTCCACGACGGCGCCACCCGATGCGACGAAGCCACCCGCCGTGATACTGACCGCGCCGACTACACCCGCGATTGGGCTGACGACGCTGAAGCGTCCCGAGGCATTCGGTGAACCGCTTGCCGCGACCTGAGCTTGTGCCGCTCTTGCCGCCGCATCAGCGGCGAGTGAGCGGGCGCGAGATGCTTCCATGTCCTGACGAGCGACAATCCCCTGTTCGACGAGGTTCAAGTCGCGCTGATAAGCGAGGCGCGCAGCTTCGGCCTCGGCAACTGTGGCATCGGCGTTTGCACGCAAAGTAGCTGCATCGCCACTGACTATGACAGCCAGGAGCTGACCGGCTTCAACCGATGAGCCCGGAGCGACGTGTATCTGCTCGACCCTTCCGCCCGTGATCGCCGCTACTACCGCCCGAGCGCCCACCGCAGACTCGACCCGGCCTGACAGCCGATACTCGTTACCGCCGCCGCGGCCCACGCCTACGACGCCGATACCGGAGGCTTCGATTTGCCTCGCTGTTAATGCGACGACGCCTTCCTCGGAGGGCGCATCCTCGTGCTCGTCCTGCTGGTTAGGATCATCGTGAGCAGCATGCTCATCATCCTCGGCGTGAGCAGCGTGCTCCGAGTGTGGGATGAACTGGGCAAGGCCGAAGCCAGTACCAAGGGCGACAAGTAGGGCTGCTCCACAGAGGAGCCGGATATTTTTGGGTGTCATCTATGCTTCCTCAAAATGGGGTGCGGCCGTCAAGGCGCGCGAGTTCGACTTCTGCACGGACGCGCGCTATGCGTGCGTCCACAGCGGTATTGCGTGCGGCAATCAAGGCAGACCGTATGCTGCGCAGCTCCAACTGCGAGATGCGCCCGGCATCGAAGCCGGCGCGTGCGAGGCGGTAGGCTTCTTCGGCAGAAGCGACGCCATTATCGGCAGCACGTGTCCGGGTGATCGATGCATTGAGACGGGCTTGTGCAGCGCTGCGATCTGCCTGGACCTCCAGTTTCAAACTGGTCAGCCGCGCCTCGGCAGCTCGCTGCTCGGCACGCGCTGCACTGATAGCGCCCTTATTCCTATCGAACAGCGGAACGGATACGCTGATGCCGAAGGTAAGTGCTTGGGAGTCGTATTCTTGGAATCGCCTGACACCGAGCGACGCGGTCACGTCGGGACGAGCACGCAGTCGCTCCACGGTTACGGATTGACCCGCCGCATCCACCTCCGCCTCGGCAACTTGAACAGCCAACGGATTGCGTACATCTTGTGCGACGGGGCTGGGTGCACGATCTAGCAGGCTGGTTTCGATGGATGTGACCGGCTCGGTCAGCATCGCCACTGCGGCGAGACGCGCGAAAGCTGCATCGCGGTTTGCCTGGGTTTCGTCCACGACGGCACGAGCAGCCTCCACCTCGCTTTCGGCCTGGATGCCACGAAGCGCAGGCTCACGACCTTCTTCTATAAGGGCCATCACCGCGCTTGCATCCGCCTGCGTCAGCGACAGTGCCTCGACGGCCAGCTCATACTGCAAGGAAGCGGCTTCCGCCTCGGCATAGATCAGCGCTAGGCGGCCGGCCACCGCCCATCGCGATTGGTCGCGGCGCAGAGCAGCCACGTCGGCTTCCGCTCGTGCGGCACCGATACGTGCACCTCGCTGTCCCCACAGTTCCAGGGGTTGGCTGACAGAAAACGTGGACTCCGCGGCGTCATAGCCAGTAAACGGCGCGCGACCGTAGACGTTCTCGGCCTCCAGGGTGACGGAAGGATTAGGTAATGCACGGGCCTGTTGCGCGCGCGCATTGGCGGCGTCGAGCAACGCTTCGGCTTCAAGTGTCGCCGGGGTTCGATCGAGATATTCGATCAGTGTTTCATAGGGCGGAGCTGGCTCGGCCCTTGCCGGCGATGCCAGCGTGATCGTTGTTGCGACCACAGCGAAGCCAACCGCGTACAGCGGTCGGTCAAACGACATGAACATGAGAAGACTCCCAAAGCTAAACGAGTTGACGAAACGACCGTGCAAGCAGCACGGCGGGGATTCGTCAGGCTTTGGGGGGGCGCCTCAATCCATCAGGCGTGTGTGATGCGATAGCATCACTGTCTGGCCGTTGGTGTGCCAGGTGAAGGGAAGTGGTCTTGAGTGCAGAATTCGGGGAGACGTGAGCGTGCGTATGGTGGCAATGACCGTGGCTGCAGGCGTCAGGGTCGTAGTCAGATCCGGAACCATTGCCCCGACTATCATCACCGTCACTATGGATCTGAACGTATGAATGCGTATCGCCACCCTCAGATGCGCACAAGAATGCGTCAGCCATAGGGATGACTATGAACGTTGCGAGAAACAACGCTACTATCATCAGCCTATGTCTGAACGAAGTACGCACCATTCTTTCAGGATAGCAAGAGATGAGGTGAGTTCGCAATCAGTTTCGACGAACTCGTGGTGAGCATGAGGAGCGTCCGGCCAGGCGGCGAGCGATGACATCCGTGATCTTGCATGCCTCGATGTACGCTGTGCTGGAGAACCCGATGTCACCACCAGCGCCAGTATCAGATCGTGTATGACCACGTGCTCGGCCACGGTCGGCTGCGCACGTGCCGAACGCAGCCAGGCGTTCCAACTGTTGGCTGCAACCTTCATAGATCGGGATGACAAAATACCAACGGTAGTTCAGTACGTCGTCCAGCGGCACACCCTTAAATGCCAGCGAGGGAGGCTTAGGGAAACGCTGATCAATCCCCCAATTGCCCTGCGGCGAGCGCATCGACGCGCGATCCCGGGTGAAAAACGGGCGTCCGGCGGGTCGAGGGTGGGGTTGTCAGGGGGATTGGGCCGATGTCCGGCGCCGGAACCCGTCCTCAGGACGCACGCAGGGTGTCCCGCGCCCGCAACCGCCAGCCGGCCAGCACCAGGTTGGCCAGCCCGAACAGGGTCACGACCTGCGCGGTGTTCTTGGCGAGCCC
>PHCU01000241.1 GCA_002842345.1 Betaproteobacteria bacterium HGW-Betaproteobacteria-12
CTGCGTCCGGCGGCGGTGTTCGGCGCCGGCGGGCAGGCGTTGCGCACGCTGGTCGCCAGCCTGCGCAACGGCTCGCGGCTGGCCAACTACGCGCGCGCCTCGCTGTTCGGGCGCCGCGCGATGCACCTGGTGCCGGTGGAAACGGTCGTCGCCGCGCTGCTGTTCCTGTGTGCGCGACGCGAGGCGCTGCACGGCGAGGTGTTCATCGTCGCCGAGGACGACGCGCCGCTGAACAACTTCCGTGACGTCGAACGCGCGCTGCTGGCGGCGCTGCACCGGCCCGACTACCCGCTGCCGCCGCTGCCGCTACCAGCCGGCCTGCTCGCTGCACTGCTGCGCCTGCGCGGGCGCAGCGAGCTCGACCCGCATTGCCGCTACAGCGCGGCGAAGCTGCGCGCGCAGGGCTTCGCCCCGCCGGTCGCCTTCGCGGCGGCGCTGGCCGCACAGGCCGAACGCCTGGCCGGGGAGGCGGCGTGAAGGTCCTGCTGGTGAACCACCTGCTCGACGCGGTGTCCGGCGGCGGCACCGCCGAGCGGACCTATCAACTGGCGCGCTTCCTCGCCGCGGCCGGCGTCGACTGCACGCTGCTGGCGCTCGACATCGGCGTCACCGCCGAACGCCGCGCCGGCCTTGGTGCCGCGAAACTGGTCGCAGTGCCGTGCCGCAACGAACGCTTCTTCGTGCCGCACCTGTCGCGCGCCGAGCTCGATCGGCTGGTCGCCGCCGCCGACGTGGTGCATCTCTCGGGTCACTGGACGCTGCTCAACGCGCGCGTCTTCGCTGCCTGCCGCCGCCTCGGCAAGCCCTACCTGTTCTGCCCGGCCGGCGCGCTCACGCCCTTCGGTCGCTCACTGTGGCTCAAACGCGCCTATGACGCGTCGGTCGGGAAGCGCATCGTCGCCGCCGCGGCGCGCTGCGTGGCGATCACCGCTGACGAGCGCGGCGACTTCGCGGCACGCGGCGTATCAGCTGCGCGCGTCGCGGTGATCCCCAATGGCATCGACCCGCAACAGTACCGGCTCGCCGACCCGGCGCGTGAGGTCGCCGAGTTCCGCGCCACGCATGGAATCGGCGATGCGCCATTCGTGCTCTTCCTCGGCCGCCTCAATGCGATCAAGGGTCCGGATTTGCTGCTCGATGCCTTCGCAGAGGTCGCCGAGCGCTTCCCGACGCACCGCCTAGTGTTCGCGGGCCCCGATGGTGGCTTGCGCGAAGCGTTGGCGGCGCGCGCGCGCGCCGCTGGGCTGAGCGAACGCGTTCACTTTGCCGGCTTCGTCGGCGGCGATGCCAAGGCAGCGGCGCTGCGCGCGGCGAGCCTTCTGGCGATTCCATCGCGGCGCGAGGCGATGTCAATCGTTGTCCTGGAGGCTGGCGCCTGCGGCTGCCCGGTGCTGTTCACCGACACCTGCGGGCTATCCGACATCGCGCAGGCCGGCGCGGCGACGATGGTCGCGGCGGACGCCGCGGCGATCGCCGCCGGACTCGCCGGTGCGCTCGCCGACCCGGTCGCGCTGGCGCAGGCTGCCGATCGCCTCGCCGCCATCGTCGCGCGCGACTACCTGTGGTCGGTTCAGGCGGGGCGCTACGCGGCGCTCTGCGGCGAGGTCATCGCCGAGGCGACGCGATGAGGGTGCTGCTGGTCAGCCAGTACTTCTGGCCGGAGAACTTCGGCATCAACGCGCTGACGCTCGCGCTGCGCGAACGGGGCGTCACGCTCACCGTTCTCACCGGCAAGCCCAACTACCCGGACGGCTCGATCTTCCCGGGCCATTCGGCGTGGGGCTGCCGCCGCGAGGACTGGCAGGGCATCGAGGTCGTCCGCGTGCCGCTCTTTCCGCGCGGCCGCCGTTCGGCCTTGCGGCTGGTGCTCAACTACCTGTCCTTCGCCGCCGCCGGGTTGTTCTTTGGCTCCTGGATTCTGCGCGGCCGCCGTTTCGACGCGGTGTTCGTGTATGCGCCGTCGCCGCTCCTGCAGGCATTGCCGGCGCTCTGGCTGGCGCGCCTGAAGCGCGCGCCGCTGGCGCTGTGGGTGCAGGACCTGTGGCCGGAGAGCCTGTCGGCGACCGGCTTCGTCAGGAACCGCACCGCGCTGGCGCTGGTCGCGCGCGTGGTGCGTTTCATCTATCGCCACACCGAGCGCATCCTCGTGCCGTCCGAGGGCTTCCGCGCGCCGATCGCAGCGCTCGCCGACGATGCACGGAAGATCCGCTATTACCCGAACGCCTGGGTCGACGAGACGGCGCCGGTCGCTGCCGACGCGCCGGTCGCTGCGCTCGCCGCGCGGCTCGCCGCCGGCTTTTCGGTGGTATTCGCCGGTAACCTCGGCACCGCACAGGCGCTCGACACGGTGATCGACGCCGCCGAAAGGCTGCAGCGCGAGGGCTCGCCGGTGCGCTTCTTCCTGATCGGCAGCGGCAGCTTGTCAGGCTGGTTGGCCGCCGAGATCGAACGCCGCGGTCTCGCCAACGTCGAGTTGCCCGGACGCTTCCCGGCCGCGGCGATGCCGGTGCTCTACGCCGCCGCGGGGGCGCTGCTGGTTTCACTGCGCGACGAGCCGATCTTCGCGTGGACTATTCCGAGCAAGGTGCAGGGCTACCTGGCAGCCGGTCGCCCGGTTATCGCGGCGCTGAACGGCGAGGGTGCGCGGGTGGTCGCTGCCGCTGGCGCCGGGTTCACCTGCCCCGCCGGCGACGCGGCAGCGCTAGCCGATACGGTGCGCCGGCTCGCTGCCCTGAATCCGGGGGCGCGCAGCAAAATGGGTGATAATGCGCGCCGTTACGCGGCCGAACACTTCGCGCTAGAACGGTTGGCAACTAACCTGCACGTGCTTCTTGACGAAATGGTGGCCGTCAGGCCGACGGATGCATAGGGGAGAAGGTTCCGTGAAAATTCTGGTACTCGGTGCGTCGGGAATGCTCGGCAATGCGATGCTGCGTATCCTGTCCGAGGATGCTGCGCACGATGTTTTTGGCACTGCGCGGTCTGCCCTTGTTAGGCGCCATTTTGCTGCACCGCTTGCGGCGAAAATCATCTGTGGTATCGATGTCGAGAACATTGACTCGCTGGCACGCCTGTTTGGCGAATTGCGTCCGCAATTGGTCGTCAAC
>PHCU01000242.1 GCA_002842345.1 Betaproteobacteria bacterium HGW-Betaproteobacteria-12
CCAGATGGCATCCGAGTAGTACGGATAGGTCGCGTTGTAGCGGAAGAAGACGTTGAAGTCCGGCACCGGCCGCACGTCGCCCTTCTCGTACTCGAAGGTCCCGGTCATGCTGTTGTCGATGACGTTGACGTCAGCCCCGACATAGTTGGACTTCGAGATCAACTTGGAAGCTTCCTTGCGGTTCTTGTTGTTCTCGGCATCCAGCCAGTAGGCGGCGCGAATCATCGCCTTGACCACCGCCTTGTGCGTGTTCGGGTACTTGTCGTTCCATTCCCGGGTGACGCCGAAAACCTTTTCCGGATTGTTCTTCTGGATTTCGTAGTCGGTGATCACCGGCGCGCCGATACCCTTGAACACGGCCTGCTGGTTCCACGGTTCGCCGACGCAGTAACCGTCGATGGTGCCGGCCTCCATGGTGGCCGGCATTTGCGGCGGCGGCGTCACCGAGATCAGCACGTCGGCACCGATGTTGCCGGAGGTATCGCCCTTGGCCGGGGCGTAGAAACCGGGATTCAGGCCGCCGGAAGCCAGCCAGTAGCGCAACTCGTAGTTGTGGGTGGATACCGGGAAGACCATGCCCATCTTGAACGGCTTGCCTTCCTTCTTGTAGTCGTCGACGACGGCTTTCAGGGCCTCGGCCTTGACCGGATGCACCGGCTTGCCGTCCGCCTGCTTGTCCAGCTTGGCCTTGAGCTTGGCCATCACCGCATTGGAGACGGTGATGGCATTGCCGTTGAGGTCCATGCTGAGCGCAGTAATGACCTCGGCCTTGGTGCCGTAGCCGATGGTGGCGCCGATCGGCTGACCCGCCAGCATGTGGGCGCCGTCGAGTTCGCCGGAAATCACCCGGTCGAGCAGGACCTTCCAGTTGGCCTGGGCTTCGAGTGTAACGAACAGGCCTTCGTCCTCGAAGTAACCCTTTTCGTAGGCAACGGCCAGCGGCACCATGTCAGTCAGTTTGATGAAGCCGAACTTGAGATCGGGCTTTTCCACCTTGGCTTTGGCAGCCAGGGCCGGGGTAGCGACGGCAAAAGCCGCCACCATGGCAGTCGTTAGCAAACCGCGGGCAAAGCGAGCGGCGGGCGATACCCGGGCTTTCGTCTTCAGATGCTGTTTCATGGACCTGCTCCTATTAAAAAAAACGTTTCAAACCAGTGCGCTTGCTGCCTGAACGGCAAACGAAGCGGCATATCCCCGAGGGTCGGAACCGTCCCAGCGCACGCCGTCGATCAGGCAACTGCTACGCAGGGCGGATGAAGGAAGGGCGACGCCGAGTTGCTCGGCCGCCTGCCGGTAAATGTCGATGCGGTTGACTGCCTCGGCGACTGCCAGATAATCCGGATGCTCATCGAGCAAGCCCCAGCGCTTGTGCTGGGTCATGAACCACATGCCGTCCGACAGATAGGGGAAATTCACCGCCCCGTCGGCGAAGAATTTCATGCAATTCTTGTCGTCCCAGCTCTTGCCCAGGCCATTCTGATAACGGCCGAGCATGCGCGCGGCGATGACCTCGGTATCGGTATCGACATAGGCCGGCAGGGCGATGACTTCGGCCGACTTGCGCTTGTTGGCCAGCGAGGCGTCGATCCAGCGGCTGGCTTCGAGCACGGCAGCAACCAGCGCCCGCGCTGTATGCGGATGGCGATCGGCCCAGCTGGCCGTCGTCGCCAGCACTTTTTCCGGATGGTCGGACCAGATTTCCTGCGACGTCGCCACGGAAAAGCCGATGCTGTCGATGATCGCCCGGTTATTCCACGGCTCGCCGACGCAACAGCCATCGATCCGACCCATACGCATGTTGGCGACCATCAGCGGCGGCGGCACGGTAATCGTCTTGACGTCGTGCAGCGGATTGATCCCGTGGCTGGCCAACCAGTAGTACAGCCACATGGCGTGGGTGCCGGTCGGGAAGGTCTGGGCAAAGGTGTATTGGCGCTGCTGCCGGGCAACCAGGCCGGCCAGGCTGGCGCCATCCTTGACGCCGGCTTCGCGCAACTGACTGGAGAGCGTGATGCCCTGGCCGTTCTGGTTCAGCCCCATGAGGATCGCCATGTCCTTTTTCGGACCGCCGATACCCAGTTGGACGCCATAGACCATACCGTACAGCGTGTGCGCTGCATCCAGTTCGCCACTGACCAGCTTGTCGCGCACCGAAGCCCAGGAGGTTTCCTTGCTCGGGACGATCCGGATGCCGTGCTTCTTGTCGAAGCCGTTGACCGCCGCCATGACGATGGATGCGCAGTCGGTCAGCGGCATGAAGCCGATCCTGACCGTTTTCTTTTCCGGCGCATCCGAAGCGGATGGGCTGGTCACGCTGTTGTTGTCCGCTGAACCGGGCATCACTGCACCCCCTGTAGCGAGACCTCGGCCATGACGGAGAGCAGACGGGCGCCTTTGACCAAATGACGACCTTCGACGATTCCTGGCATGGCTTCGATCTTCCAAATAAAAAAAGCGTCACATCCGTACCGCCCGAGGGCAGCTTGGATGGACGCCTTTGTCCGTGACCCGGCCTACGTTGGCCCGGTCTTCGTGCACACCATTGCAATGGTCGTGCCAGGACTAATCATTTTGTACTAGTTAATTTTATCTAGTTTATTTTCAATCACTTGGGTGATTTCTCGCCGGCCTGTCGCGGCCGGGAGCGACGCACTGTTGCGGTGCAACAGTCAGGAATCCCGCACAGGCTTAGAGCAGAACCCGCGCCATATCGATGACGTCGCGGGCCACCTTGGCCATCGACTGCCCCCGTTCCATCGCCAGCTTGCGCATGGCGTGATAGGCGGCATCCTCGTCCAGGCCACGCGCCTTCATCAGCACGCCCTTGGCCTTGTCGACCAGTTTGCGGTCGGACAGCTTTTGCGAAATCTCGTCGAGTTCGCGGCGCAGGGCCTGCGTATCGTCGAAGCGCGCCCGTGCCACTTCGACGATCGGCTTGATCCGCTTCGGGTCGAGGCCATCGACGATATAGGCCGAAACGCCGGCCTTGACCGCGTCGCGGATGGTTTCCTGGCCGTCTTCCTGGGTAAAGATGACGACCGGCCGCGGCATGTCCTTGTTCATCGCCGCCAGGTTTTCCAGCGTGTCGCGGCTGGGGCTG
>PHCU01000243.1 GCA_002842345.1 Betaproteobacteria bacterium HGW-Betaproteobacteria-12
CGGCATGATCCAGAAGGTTCAGTATCTCGTCAAGGTTGAGGGTTAAGCCATGCGTCTGAACACCATCAAGCCCGCTGAAGGCTCCAAGAAGGCCGCCAAACGCGTCGGTCGTGGTATCGGCTCCGGCCTGGGCAAGACCTGTGGCCGTGGCCACAAGGGTCAGAAGTCCCGTTCCGGCGGCTTCCACAAGGTCGGTTTCGAAGGCGGTCAAATGCCGTTGCAGCGTCGTCTGCCGAAGCGTGGCTTCAACTCGCTGACGCGTGCCCGCAATTACGAAGTGCGCCTGACGGATCTGGAGCGCCTGCCGGTCGACGAAATCGATCTGCTGTCGCTGCAGGCCGCCGGCATCGTGCCGGGTGATGCACTGTCCGCCAAGGTGATTCTGTCCGGCGCGATCACGCGCAAGGTCACGCTGAAGGGTGTTGGTGCCACCAAGGGTGCCAAGGCCGCCATCGAGGCCGTCGGCGGTTCCATCGCTGAGTAAGTCAGGAAGAGGTTAGAACGTTGGCAGCAAATCCCAATACGGTTGGTAAGGGTGGCAAGTTCGGTGATCTGAAGCGTCGGCTTTGGTTCCTCGTCGGGGCGCTGGTCGTCTATCGCATCGGTGCCCACATTCCCGTCCCGGGGATCGACCCCAACGTTCTGTCCGACCTCTTCAATTCGCAACAGGGCGGCATCCTGGGCATGTTCAACATGTTCTCCGGTGGTGCCCTGTCGCGCTTCACCATTTTTGCCTTGGGGATCATGCCGTACATCTCGGCGTCGATCATCATGCAACTGATGAGTGTTGCCAGCCCGCAGTTGGAAGCCCTCAAGAAGGAAGGCGAAGCCGGCCGGCGCAAGATCACCCAGTACACGCGCTACGGCACAGTCGTGCTCGCACTGTTTCAGGGTATTGGTATCGCCATTGCGCTTGAAGCGCAACCGGGACTGGTCAACGACCCCGGCTTCATGTTCCGCCTGACCACCGTGTCAACACTGCTGACCGGCACCATGTTCCTGATGTGGCTCGGCGAGCAGATCACGGAGCGTGGTCTGGGTAACGGCATCTCGATCATCATCTTCGCCGGTATCGCCGCCGGACTGCCGAGCGCCATCGGTGGCCTGCTCGAGCTGGTTCGTACCGGCGCCATGCACCCGCTGACCGCGATCATCATCTCGCTGCTGGTTGTCCTGGTCACTGCCTTCGTCGTCTTTGTCGAACGTGGTCAGCGCAAGATTTTGGTCAATTACGCCAAGCGTCAGGTCGGCAACAAGGTTTACGGCGGCCAGAGCTCGCACCTGCCGCTGAAGCTGAACATGTCGGGCGTCATTCCGCCGATCTTCGCCTCCTCGATCATCCTGTTTCCGGCCACGCTGGCCGGCTGGTTCGGCTCCGGCGAGTCGATGACCTGGCTGAAGGATGTCGCCGGCACGTTGTCGCCGGGGCAGCCGATTTACGTGATGCTCTATGCTGCAGCGATCATTTTCTTCTGCTTCTTCTACACGGCGCTGGTCTTCAATTCGAAGGAAACGGCCGACAACCTGAAGAAGAGCGGTGCCTTCGTGCCGGGTATTCGTCCCGGCGAACAGACTGCACGCTATATCGACAAGATCTTGATGCGGCTGACCCTGGTCGGTGCCGGCTACATCACTCTGGTTTGCCTGCTGCCCGAATTCCTGATTCTGAAGTGGAACGTGCCGTTCTACTTCGGCGGTACCTCGCTGCTGATTATCGTGGTCGTGACCATGGACTTCATGTCCCAGGTTCAGGCCTACGTCATGTCTCATCAATATGAAAGCCTCTTGAAGAAAGCAAACTTCAAGGGGGCGCCAATGATCAAATAAGCAGCGATGGCCAAGGAAGATTACATTGAAATGCAGGGGGAGGTGGTTGAGAACCTCCCGAATGCGACCTTCAAGGTCAAGCTGGAAAACGGGCACATCGTGCACGGCTTCATCTCGGGGAAAATGCGCATGCACTACATCCGCATCCTTCCAGGCGACAAGGTGACCGTACAACTAACCCCATACGATTTAACGAAGGCGCGGATCGTTTTCCGCGCCAAGTAAACAGTCTCTACGCAATAAACCGCAGGGCAAGGAAACACGGCTGCTTCCAAGCCCTCGCAGACGAGGAGTGAAACATGAAAGTGCAACCTTCAGTGAAGTGCATTTGCCGCAATTGCAAAGTTATCCGTCGCAAGGGTGTCGTGCGCATCATTTGCAAGGACCCGCGTCACAAGCAGCGTCAGGGTTGATTCCCCGACGAGTCCGGCATTTGTCAATTTTAGAAATAGTGGAGTGATTCAATGGCCCGTATTGCAGGGGTAAACATTCCGAACCATCAGCATGCAGAGATCGCCCTGACCGCGATCTACGGCATCGGCCGTACCCGCGCGCAGAAAATCTGTGACGCAGCCGGCGTGGGTCGTAACGTAAAAATGAAGGACCTGTCCGATGTGGACATGGACCGTCTGCGTGACGAAGTGGGCAAGTTCACCGTCGAAGGTGACCTGCGCCGCGAAGTCACGATGAACATCAAGCGCCTGATGGACCTCGGTTGCTACCGTGGCCTGCGCCATCGCAAGGGCCTGCCCTGCCGTGGTCAGCGCACCCGTACCAATGCCCGTACCCGCAAGGGTCCGCGCAAGGCCATCGCTGGCAAGAAGTAATAGGGACAGAACATGGCTAAGACTGCTACCAAAGTTCGCAAGAAGGTCAAGAAGAACGTCGCCGAGGGCATCGCCCACATTCACGCGTCGTTCAACAACACCATCATCACCATTACCGATCGCCAGGGCAACGCGCTGTCGTGGGCAACTTCCGGCGGTGCCGGCTTCCGCGGTTCGCGCAAGTCCACTCCGTTTGCCGCCCAGGTCGCTGCCGAAGCTGCCGGCAAGGCCGCCCAAGAGTGCGGCGTGAAGAATCTGGAAGTGCGCATCAAGGGCCCCGGCCCCGGCCGCGAATCCTCTGTCCGCGCGCTGAATGCGCTGGGCATGAAGATCACCGCGATTTCCGACGTGACGCCGGTGCCGCACAACGGCTGCCGTCCGCCCAAGAAGCGCCGCATCTAAGGA
>PHCU01000244.1 GCA_002842345.1 Betaproteobacteria bacterium HGW-Betaproteobacteria-12
GGTGTGCGAGTCACCGCCGGTACCAACGGTATCCGGCAGCAGCAGGCGGTTCAGCCAGGAGTGGATGACGCCGTCGCCCGGACGCAGCGCAACGCCGCCACGGGTGCTGATGAAGGACGGCAGTTCGCGGTGCATGCGCACGTCGACCAGCTTCGGATAGGCGGCGGTGTGGCAGAAGGACTGCATCACCAGATCGGCGGAGAAGCCGAGGCAGGCCAGATCCTTCAGTTCGTCGCGGGTCATCGGGCCGGTGGTGTCTTGCGAACCGACGGTGGTCATCTTCGGCTCGCAGTAGGTGCCCGGCAGGATGCCGGTCACGCCACAGGCCTTGCCGACCATCTTCTGGGCCAGCGAGTAACCCTTGCCGTCGTCGGCCGGGTTTTGCGGCAGGCGGAACAGGGTGGATTGCGGCAGGCCGAGGAACTCGCGCGCCTTGGTGGTCAGACCGCGACCGATGATCAGGGGGATACGGCCGCCAGCGCGGACTTCGTCCATGATCACGGCGGTCTTCAGTTGCGATTCAGCGATCACGGCACCGTTCTTCAGCGCGGTGACCTTGGCGGTGGCGGCATCAACCCGCAGTTCGATCTCGTCGCCCATGTCCATCTGGCCGCAATCGAGTTCGATCGGCAGGGCGCCGGCATCTTCCATGGTGTTGAAGAAGATCGGAGCGATCTTGGAGCCGAGGCAGACGCCACCGAAACGCTTGTTCGGCACGAAAGGAATGTCTTCACCGGTGAACCACAGCACGGAGTTGGTGGCGGACTTGCGCGAAGAACCGGTACCGACCACGTCACCGACGTAGGCGATCAGGTTGCCCTTGGCGGCCAGCGCTTCGAGTTGCTTCAACGGGCCGCGCGAACCCGGCTCGTCAGCTTCGATACCCGGACGCGGGTTCTTGAGCATGGCCAGCGCGTGCAGCGGGATGTCGGGACGCGACCAGGCATCCGGGGCCGGCGACAGGTCGTCGGTGTTGGTTTCACCGGTGACCTTGAACACGGTCAGCTTCTGCGAAGCCGGGACTTCCGGACGCGAGGTGAACCACTCGGCATCAGCCCAGGACTGCATCACGGCCTTGGCATTGGCGTTGCCGGCCTTGGCCAGCTCGGCGACATCGTGGAAGAAGTCGAACACCAGCAGGGTCTTCTTCAGGCCTTCGGCGGCAACGGTGCCGCAGGTCGGGCAGGCGAGCAAGTCGATCAGCGGCTTGACGTTGTAGCCGCCGAGCATGGTGCCGAGCAGTTCGGTAGCTTTTTCCTTGGAGATCAACGCACAGGCTTCTTCGCCCTTGGCGACCTTGGCCAGGAACTCGGCCTTGACCTTGGCGGCATCATCGACACCGGCCGGCACGCGGTAGGTGATCAGCTCGACCAGGGCAGCTTCTTCGCCCTTCGGCGGGTTTTTCAGCAGGCCGACCAGTTCGGTGGTCTGTTGCTTCGACAGCGGCAGCGGCGGGATACCGAGGGCTGCACGCTCTGCTACGTGGGCGCGATAGGCTTCAAGCACGGCGACTTCCTTTCGTAAAGGGTTGCTCTGGGAAATTCTTGGCGGAACGAAGTATTTTACGACAGCGACGGGGGGGATCGGTTCAGCATGGCTGCCGAAAGCCTCCCGCCCAAGTCTTATATATTTTATCTTTTAGAAGGCTGGCTGTGAACTTCGTTCGCCAGCGCCCGAAAACTTTTGCGCCGAGACTCCTTTCCGCGGACCGCGCCCGCCCGGAAAAACTGGCCGCGAACGCTTTGGCGAGCTCGCAATGACGAAACACTGTCGCAAAACATCGGCCACAACAGCCGAACAATCGGCAAAACGATCCGCCCCGCATAAAAAATTGACACGCTTGTGTAATAAATCACGGAAACTATGACAAAAGTCGTAGATATTGCGTCCCTCATATTCTGCTGCACCAACAACAACAGAAGGTCCAGGGAGCTAAGCATGAACAGCACAAGCATTGCGCTCGCTTACGCAGCGAGCGACGAGGACGTTTCCCCGCTGGTGACCAGAGAGGCGCCGCAGGTGGCCGATCTGATCGTCGCCTACCTGGAACAAATGGGTGTCGAATACGTTTTTGGCGTTCCCGGCGGCGCCATCGAGCCGCTCTACAACGCCCTGGCGCGCAGTGCTCGACGCGGCGGTCCGCGGCCGATGGTCGCCCGCCATGAGGCCGGTGCCGCCTTCATGGCCGATGGCTATGCCCGCGAAACCGGCCGGATCGGCGTCTGTTGCGCCACCTCCGGCCCCGGCGCGACCAACCTGATCACCGGCGTCGCCTGCGCCTTCGACAACGGCATCCCGCTACTGGTCATTACCGGCCAGCCGTCGCTGCCCTCCTTCGGCAAGCGCGCCCTGCAGGAATCGGCGTGCACCGGGATCAACACGCTCGGCATGTTCCGCCACTGCACCCGCTACAACTCGCTGGTCTCGCATCCAGAACAGATCGAGTCGAAGTTGATCACCGCCCTGCAGCGGGCCACGCGCGCGCCGCGCGGGCCGGTACACCTGACCATTCCGCTGGACATCATGAAAAGCCCCAGCCCGGTCGCCGCGCCATCCTATGACATCACCGACAAAATTCGCCCGACCGCGCTGCTCGACACCGACGCCACCGACGAACTGATCGAACTGCTCCAGCAGTCGACCAATATCCGTCTGCTGATCGGCGGATCGTGCGGCGAGGCAATCGGTTCCGTGCTGCAATTTGCCGGCCTGCGCGGCATTCCCTTCGTCACTACGCCCGATGGCAAGGGGTTGATCAACCCCTACCACCCGCTGTTCTGCGGGGTCTTCGGCTTTGCCGGCCACTGCTCGGCCAACGCCCTACTGAACGATCCGGCGGTCGATCTGATCCTGGCGATCGGCACCAGCATGAACGAATGGACCAGCAGCGGCTGGAGCGACTCGCTGCTCAACAGCAAGCTGGTTCACATCGACGAGTCGGCCGAACACCTGGCTCGCTCGCCGATGGCCAGACTGCATGTGCGCGGACGCCTGCTCAATATTTTCGACCGGCTGATCGAGCGTACCCAGACCAGGGATAACGGCG
>PHCU01000078.1 GCA_002842345.1 Betaproteobacteria bacterium HGW-Betaproteobacteria-12
GGGAAAACTTGGGGGGAGTGCTGACGCTCATGATCCGGAAATCCAGCCTGCGAAAAAGCTGAAATTATCCGGGAAATGGCCTCTTTTGGGTAGGGTTGTGTGCACTTCCGGCCGTTTGGAAGCGGCCGGAAGCACCGTCATTGCTGCTTCGGATCGTAGTTGATCATCATCATCACGCCCTGGCCGCCGCCCCAGCTGCCGCCGGTGTAGGAGACGCTGCCCTGGCCCGGGTAGCGGACCTCGTAGCGGGTGCGGTCGGTGCCGTAGTAGAACGGAATCCAGGCCTTGGCCGTCGGGTAGGCATGAACGTTGTGACTGACGCCGAGCAGGCGCTCGACTTCCGGTTGTTCCATGCCGATGCGCAATTTGGCCCATTTGCTGCCCGCCGGGATGTTGCCGTAGACCTCGCCGTCGAAGGTGCCGTCACGCGACTTGACGACGCAGGGATTGCAGCTCTTGCCGATGGCACTGTCGGCTGCGCCGACGCCGGTACTCGCGGCGGCTGCCGGAGCGGCTGCGGGGGCTGGGGCGGCGCTGGCCGGCTTGGCAGCGGCGGTGGTCGTCGCCGCGGCGGCTTTCGGCTTGGCCGGTTCGCAGTCAGGCGGCGCCAGCGGCTTGGTTTCCTTCGCCGCGGCGTCCTTCTTGGTGGTTTTCTTGGTGGTCGTCTTCTTCTTGGTCGGCGCCGGTTCCGGCGGGCATTCCGGTTTGGCCGGCGCGGCGGCTACCGGTTCGGGCGCCGGGGCGGCGCTGGCCTTCTCGGGGGCCGGCTGGTCCGGTTTGGTTTCGCTGCCGACGCAACCGGCGGCGAGGGCGGCGGCGAAGATCAGGGCAAGGGTGCGTGGATGCATGGCATTACCTCCGGACGGTTGAGGGCGCTCAATGTACAGCAATTCACATGGAATGGTAGGCGGTGACCCGTTCGACTTCGTTCTTCGAACCCAGGATGACCGGCACCCGCTGGTGCAGCTTCTCCGGCGCGATGTCGAGGATGCGTCGCCGGCCGGTCGTCGCGGCGCCGCCGGCCTGCTCGACCAGGAAGGCCATCGGGTTGGCTTCGTACATCAGGCGCAGCTTGCCACCCTGTTCCTGCATCTTGCTGTCCAGCGGATACATGAAGATGCCGCCGCGCGTCATGATGCGATGCACGTCGGCCACCATCGAGGCCACCCAGCGCATGTTGTAGTCCTTGCCGAGCGGACCTTCCCGGCCGGCCAGCATCTCGTCGACGTAGCGACGGACCGGTTCTTCCCAGAAGCGGCGGTTCGACATGTTGATGGCGAATTCCTTGGTGTCGGCCGGGATCCGCACCTGGTCCTGGGTCAGCAGGAAGCTGCCCTGTTCGCGATCGAGGGTGAACACGGCGACGCCGTCGCCGACGCTCAGCACCAGCAGCGTCGTCGGGCCATAGACGGCATAGCCGGCGGCGACCTGGGCGGTGCCCGGCTGCAGGAAGGCGGCTTCGGCCGCCTGCGGCGTGCTCAGGTCGGCGCCTTCCGGGCATTTCAGTACCGAGAAGATGGTGCCGATCGAGACATTGACGTCGATGTTCGAGGAGCCATCGAGCGGGTCGAAGGTCAGCAGGTATTCGCCCTTGGGAAAGCGGTGCGGCACCAGGTGCGGCAGGTCCATTTCCTCGGAGGCCATGGCGGCGAGGTGACCGCCCCATTCGTTGGCTTCGAGCAGGATTTCATTGGACAGCACGTCGAGCTTCTTCTGTGCCTCGCCCTGGATGTTGTCGCTGCCGGCTTCGCCAAGGACGCCGCCGAGGCCGCCCTTGCCGATGGCGACCGAGATGGCCTGGCAGGCGCGCGAGACGATTTCGAGCAGGAACTTGAGATCGCCTGTGATGATGCCCTTGTCGCGCTGTTCCTCGGTCAGGTAGCGTGCCAGCGTGCGCTGTGCCATGAGAATTCCCCGCAGTGTCGAAAGGCGGCGATTTTACCGCGTCGGGCAGCGGGCGTGCAGGAAGGCGAAGGCGGCGGCGCTGTTGAGCGGCTTGCTGAACAGGTAGCCCTGGACCTCGTCGCAGGCGTTGCTGCGTAGCAGGTCGAACTGGTCCTCGGTCTCGACGCCTTCGGCGATGACCTTGAGGCCGAGCGAGTGAGCGAGGGCAATGGTGCCGAAGGCGATCGCCCGGTCGTTCAGGTCGTGCTCGATGTCGGCGACGAAGGAGCGGTCGATCTTCAGGTGGTCGATCGGGAACAGCTTCAGGTAGGCAAGCGAGGAATAGCCGGTGCCGAAATCGTCGATGGCCAGCGTGACGCCCATGCGCCCCAGACTTTCGAGAATGACGATGGCTTCCTGCGGGTTTTCCATCACCGAGCTTTCGGTGATTTCCAGCTCCAGCAGTTCCGGCGGCAGGCCGGATTCGGCGAGTGCGCCGGCCACCGTTTCGCAGAAATCGCGCCGGCGCAGCTGCCGGGCCGAGACGTTGACGGCGATACGCAGTGGCGGCAGGCCGGCGTCGATCCAGCGCTTCATCTCGCGGCAGGCATTGAGCAGCACCCACTCGCCGATCTCGACGATGATCCCGGTTTCCTCGGCGACCGGGATGAAGCGGTCGGGGGCGATCAGGCCGTCGCTCGGGTGCAGCCAGCGGACCAGCGCCTCGACGCCGGTCGGCTGCGACGTGCCGGCGGCGAACTGCGGCTGGAAGCACAGCGTCAGTTCGTTGCGGGCGATGGCGTGGCGCAGCTTGCGTTCGATGTCCAGGCGTTCGGCGGTCAGGCGGTTCATCTCGCTGGCGAAGAACTGGAAGTTGTTTCGCCCCGCCGCCTTGGCGTGGTACATCGCCGTATCGGCGTTTTTCAGGATGCTGTCGCCGTCCGCTCCGTCGTCCGGGAAGATGCTGATGCCGATCGACGGACTGGTGTGCAGTTCGTGTCCTTCGGCCTGGATCGGCGTCGATAGCGAGGCGATGATCTTATTGGCTACGATCGCCGCGTCGGCCGGCATGGCGATGGCCGGCAGGATGATGACGAACTCGTCGCCGCCGAGGCGGGCCACGTAGTCGGTCTCGCGGACGACGGCGGAGAGGCGGCAGGCGACTTCGCGCAGCATCTCGTCGCCGACCTGATGGCCGAGGGTGTCGTTGATGATTTTGAAGCGGTCGAGGTCGATGAACATCACCGCCATGCTCCACTGGTGCCGGCGAGACTCCGGCAGCAGCTGACCGAGGCGCATCAGCAGCGCCAGGCGGTTGGGCAGGCCGGTCAGCGCATCGTGCTGGGCGATGTGGCGCATCCGTTCCTCGGCCTGGCGGCGCTCGGTGATGTCGGCGAGGATCCAGATGTAGTTCGACGGGGCGCCGCTTTGCGGGTCGTCCACCCGCGTCGCCCGGATGCTGACCGGGATGTTGTCGCCGGATTTGCAGGTGACTTCCAGCTCGCTGCGCCAGCTGCCGCGCTGGGTGATCTGTTCCTGCAGGCCGGCCGGCGTCTGCGGCGACTCCAGGTTGATCAGGCCGAAGACGGTGTGGCCGAGCAGCTCGAACGGCTCATAACCGGTGATCTGCGTCGTCGCCGGATTGATCGACAGGATGCGATGCGCCTCGTCGGTGTAGATGATGCCGGCCGGCGTGTGGAAGAACACTTTCTGCGCCAGCTGGTCGCGTTCGGCACTGCTGCGCCGTTCGGAGACATCGGTGTAGATGGTGACGAAGCCGCCATCGGTCAGCGGCACGCCGCGGATATCGAGGGTCTTGCCGTTCGGCCGGGTGCGTTCGAGGTGGTGGGCGCCCGGCGTGCGCGCCCGCTCGATCATCGGCGCGATGATGGCTTCCGGCTCGCCGGGACCGTATTCGCCGCGCTCGGCGTTGAAGCGCAGGATGTTCTCCAGGGTGCACGGCTGCTCGGCGAGTAGTGCTGCCGGCAGGTCGAGCAGGTGCAGCACCTCCTGGTTATAGAGGACCAGGTTGAGCGCTTTGTCGAACAGCGTGACGCCGCTCGGAATGCTCTCGATGACCTTGTGCAGCAGGTCGTGGTGGACGCGCAGGCTTTCCTCGGCCGCCTTGCGTTCGGTGATGTCGGTATAGGTGGTGATGAAACCGGTCAGCTGGCCGTCGATCAGCAGCGGCTCGCCCTGGACCAGATGGGTGCGGCCGCTGGGCCGGGTGCGCTCGAAGCGGTGGGGCTCGAACTTGAGGGCCAGCTCGGTGATGCGCCGGACATGCGCTTCCGGATCGCCGGGGCCGTATTCGCCGCGGCCGGCGGGAACGCGGATCAGCTCGGAGAAATGGACGCCGGCATAAACGCTTTCCGGCGGCAGTTGCAGCACCTCGATGAAGCCCTGGTTCCATTCGCGCAAGCGCAGATGCTCGTCGAAGACGCTTATGCCCTGCGGCATGCTGGCAACGACCGCCTGCAGATAGGCATGGCGACGACGGGCTTCAGCAGCGTTCGACGAGAGGGCGTCCAGGGATGGCAAATTGGCGGCTCAACGGGTTGCACATTGTTAAATGATAGCCGAAGCCCCAGCTCGGGACATGAGGCAGATCAGGCTTTCCACTTGATCGAGCAGCCGATCGAGGCGACCTGCTCGGCCGGCCCGTGACCGTTGGCGGCGATGCCGCGCAGCGCCTCGAACAGTTCGCGGCGGACATCCGCTGCCGCCGGGTTGCGCCCCGAGGCATCGAGCCGGCCGCGGTACTGCAGTTGCAGGTCGGCGTTGTAGCCGAAGAAGTCCGGCGTGCACACGGCGCCGTAGGCCTGGGCCACCTGCTGCGACTCGTCGTACAGGTAGGGGAAGGGGAAAGCCAGTTCGGTCGCCCAGCGGCGCATTTCGTCCGGTGCATCTTCCGGATAGGCGGCGACATCGTTGCTCATGATCGCCACGCAGCCGATGCCGTGCACGGCCAGTTCGCGGCAGTCGCGGAGCAGGCGGTCGATGATCGATTTCACATAGGGGCAATGGTTGCAGATGAACATCACCAGCAGGCCGTTCGGGCCGCGGCAATCGGCCAGCGTGTAGCGCCGGCCGTCGCTGCCGGGCAGCTCGAAATCGATGGCCGGCTGGCCGAAAGCGCAAACGGGCGGGTTCAGGGCGACCATGGTTGTCCACTCCAAAAGGCATTTCGCCCATAATAGCATCGATGAATTTGCCCCGTTTTTACTGCCGAGAAGCCCTTTCCCCCGGGGCGCACATCGAACTTCCCGAGCCGGTCGCCCGCCATGCCGTGCGCGTGCTGCGTCTGCCGCCCGGCGCGCCGATGGTGCTGTTCGACGGCCGCGGCGGCGAATACCCGGCCCATATCGAGCGCATCGAACGCGATCGCGTGCTGGCCGAACTGGGCGCCTGGCGCGATGTCGAGCGCGAGTCGCCGCTGGCGATCACCCTGGTGCAGGCGCTGCAGGCCGGCGAAAAGATGGATTTCACCATCCAGAAAGCGGTCGAGCTCGGCGTCCGTGACATCGTGCCGGTGGAAAGCCGGCGCAGCGTCATGCGTCTGGCCGGCGAGCGCGCCGGCAAGCGGGTGGCGCACTGGCAGGGCGTTGCCGCCGCGGCCTGCGAACAATGCGGGCGCAACCAGGTGCCGCTGGTGGCGCCGCTGGAAAAGCTGGAAAGCTGGCTGGCCCGGCCGGCCGACGGCGTGCTGCGGCTGATGCTGGCGCCGGATGCCGGGCAGTCGCTGGCCGATCTGCCGCCGGCGAAGAACATACAACTGCTGATCGGTGCCGAAGGCGGGCTCGACGCGCAGGAAGTGATCGCCGCCGGCCAGGTCGGTTTCCAGGCCGTGCGCCTGGGGCCGCGCGTGTTGCGCACGGAAACGGCGGGGCTGGCGGCGTTGGCCGTGATCCAGGCGCTGTGGGGCGATTTCATACAATAACGGGGGCGGTGACATGTTCGAATCAGCGGAGCTCGGCCACAAGGTCGATAAGGAAACTTTCAAGAAGGAAGTGCCGAAACTGCGCGCTGCGCTGCTCGACGCGCAGTACGACATGCTCGAGAAGAAGGAGTTTCCCGTCGTCATCCTGATCAGCGGCGTCGATGGCAGTGGCAAGGGGGAAACCATCAACCTGCTGTACTCGTGGATGGACCCGCGGCATATCTCGACCCTGGCCTTTTCCGAGCCGACCGACGAGGAGCGGGCGCGGCCGGCGATGTGGCGTTACTGGCGTGCCCTGCCGCCGAAGGGCAAGGTCGGCATCTTCGCCGGCTCGTGGTACTCGCAGCCGATCACCGACCGCATCACCGGGGCGATGCGTCGCCCCGAGCTGGACGAACGACTCGACGACATCAACCGCTTCGAGGCGATGCTGGTCAACGAGGGGGCGCTGGTGCTGAAGTTCTGGTTCCACCTGTCCAAGGACGGCCAGAAAACGCGCCTGAAGGCTCTGGAAAAGAACCCGAACACCGCCTGGCGGGTGACCAAGGAAAGCTACGAGCGGCTGAAGACCTACGACAAGCTGCAGGAAGTGGCCGGCCACGTGCTGCGCGTCACCAATACGGCCAAGGCGCCGTGGATCATCGTCGAGGGCACCGATGACGAGTACCGCTCGCTGACCGTCGGCCGCATCGTGCTCGATGCCGTGCAGCGCCGCCTGAAGCAGGAGGGCCGGCCGCCGGTGCCGGTGGCGCCGCCGATCGTCCATCCGATCGACAAGAAGAGCGTGCTCAGCGAACTCGATCTGACGCAGAGTCTGAGCAAGAAGGATTACGAGAGCCAGCTGGCCAAGTACCAGGCCCGCCTGGCCGAACTGGTGCGCGACCCGCGTTTTGCCAAGCGTTCGCTGGTGCTGGTCTTCGAGGGCTCGGATGCGGCCGGCAAGGGCGGCAGCATCCGCCGCATCGGCGCGGCGATGGACGCCCGGCAGTACCAGATCATCCCGATTGCCGCGCCGACCGAGGAAGAGCGGGCCCAGCCGTATCTCTGGCGTTTCTGGCGCCATATGCCGCGCACCGGCCGGGCGGCGATCTTCGACCGCTCGTGGTACGGCCGCGTGCTGGTCGAGCGCGTCGAGGGTTTCTGCGCCGAGGACGACTGGCTGCGCGCCTATGCCGAGATCAACGACTTCGAGCACCAGCTGGTCGAGGCCGGCGCCGTGGTCGTCAAGTTCTGGCTGCAGATCAGTGCCGACGAACAGTTGCGCCGCTTCAAGGAGCGCCAGGACACCGAGTTCAAACGCTTCAAGATCACCGACGAGGATTGGCGCAACCGCGAAAAATGGGATGACTATGTTTCCGCTGTCTGCGACATGGTGGATCGCACGTCAACCGGGCAGGCGCCCTGGACGTTGGTTGAGGCCAACGACAAGAACTTCGCCCGGGTCAAGGTGCTGAAAACGGTCTGCGAGCGCCTGGAAAAGGCACTCAAGGACAGCAACGGAAAACATACGGAAAAATGAGCGACACCCCCTACGACGAGCACTTCGTCTCCTGGTTCCGGGCGGTCACGCCCTACATCAACGCCTTTCGCGGCAAGACCTTCGTCATCGCCTTCGGCGGCAAGGCGGTGGCCAGCGAGTTCGCCAAGACCCTGGCCTACGACGTCAATCTGCTGGTCAGCCTGGGCATCCGCCTGGTGCTGGTGCATGGCGCCCGGCCGCAGATCGAGGAAGAACTGCTCGAGAAGAATCTCGAGTCGATCTACCACCGCGGCTACCGGGTGACCGACGCGGCGGCGCTCGATTGCGTGCTTGACGCGGTCGGCAGCGTCTATCTGGAAATCGAGGCGATGCTGTCGCAGGGCCTGCCCAACACGCCGATGGCCAACAGCCGGATTCGCGTTATTGGCGGCAACTTCATCACCGGCCAGCCGATCGGCGTGCTCGATGGCATCGACATGCAGTACGCCGGCAAGGTGCGCAAGGTCGACGCCGAAGGCATCAACGCCCAGCTCGGCCTGGGCAATATCGTGCTGCTCAACTGCGAAGGTCCGTCGCCGACTGGCGAGATCTTCAACCTGCAGATGGAAGAGGCGGCCGAGGCCGTGGCCGTGGCGATCCGCGCCGACAAGCTGGTTTACCTGACCGACAGCCGCGGCGTCACCGACCAGGCCGGCGAATTGCTCGATGCCATGACCGCCGACGAGGTGGCCGAATTGCTGACCAACGGCGACTGGCTGTCCACCGATATCCGGCGCTACCTGCCGTGCTCGGTACGGGCCACCCGCACCGGCGTCGGCCGCGTGCATCTGATCAGCTACGAGCACGATGGCGCGCTGCTGCGCGAACTGTTTACCCACGACGGCGTCGGCACCGTGGTCACCCGCGAATCGCTGGAAAACATCCGCGAAGCCAAGCCGGACGACATCGCCGCCTTGATCGCACTGATCGAGCCGATGGAGCAGGACGGCATCCTGGTGCACCGGCCGCGCGAACTGCTGGAGCGCGAGATCGAGCAGTTCTCGATCATGCTGCACGACGGCATCATCGTCGGTTGCGCAGCGCTCTATCCGCATTCCGAGGACGAGGCAGAGCTGGCCTGCCTGGCGGTCAGTCCCGAGCAACGCGAGTGGGGCTACGGCGAGCAGCTGATGAAGCGCATCGAACGGCGCGCCCGCAAGATGGGCATCAAGCGCCTGTTCGTCCTGACCACGCGCACCGAGCACTGGTTCGTCGAGCGCGGCTTCAAGCTCGGCACCGTCGACGATCTGCCGGCCAGGAAGCGCGACATGTACAACTACCAGCGGCGTTCAAAGGTCCTGTTCAAGACCTTATAATTGCCGCCGTCACCCCCCCCAATACACGGAGCAACACATGGCACGTATCGTCAATTGCATCAAGCTCGGCCGCGAAGCCGAAGGCCTCGACCTCCCGCCGTACCCCGGCGCGCTCGGTCAGCGCATTTTCGAGAACGTTTCGAAGGAAGCCTGGCAGCAGTGGATCAAGATGCAGACCATGCTGATCAACGAAAACCGTCTCAACCTGGTCGATGCCAAGCATCGCAAGTATCTGGCCGAGCAACTGGAGAAGCATTTCTTCGGCGAAGGTGCCGACCAGATCCAGGGTTACGTGCCGCCCAAGGCCTGAGGCATGGTCTGCCGGCCGCCGCTCTGTGGCTGGGCCGGCAAGGCGCAAGGGGCGGCGCAGCCGCCCGATCAGCCGGAGGTCGGTGCCGCCAGCGCCACGTCGCCGGCGCCGGCGCCGGCGCCGGCCAGCTCTGGGAAGGCGCGGCGCGCTTCGGCGATGGTCTCGAGAGCTTCCGGGAAAGCGAAGCTGTCGATTTCGCCGAGCAACTTGTCGCCGGTCTGACCCAGGGCATTACGGATCGGCCCGGCGTGTTCGGCGGCACGCCGATAGGCTTCCAGGTCGGCGGTTTCGAGCAGGGCTTCCAGTTCGTCGATCAGCCGGCGTAGCGCCGGCCAGTCGACAGCCGTCGCGACCACCTGGCCGGCCGGCGTCAGATGCAGCCGCAGGCCGGCGAGCAGCTGCTGGTGCAGGTGTTCGACATCGGCGATGAGCGCCGCCAGCTGAGTTTCCGCCTGGCCACTCTTGATCGCTGCTTCCAGGCGGGCCGCCGCCTGTTGCAGCTCGCCGGCGCCGATATTGGCGGCGACACCCTTCAGCGAATGGGCGACGATGCGCGCGCCCTCGGTATCGCCGGCGGCCAGCGCCCGACGCAGCTTGTCGAGGTCGCCCCGGTGCAGGTCGCCGAACATCGCCAGCAGGTGCAGATAGTGGCCGCGGCGGTCGCGGACGACGCGCAGGCCGGCATCGACATCGAGTCCGGGCAGCGTGCGCAGGCGTTCCAGCAGGCTCGCCTCGTCGCCGGCTGCGCCGCTCGGCAGGGCCACGGTGTCGGCGGGCGCCGGCAGCCATTTCAGCAGGCTGGCGTGCAGGACTTCCGGATCGACCGGCTTGACGACGAAATCGTTCATGCCGGCGGCTTCACAGTCGCGGCGGTCTTCGGCGAAGGCGCTGGCGGTCATGGCGAGGATCGGGATGGCCTGCCAGCCGGGCAGCCGGCGGATGCGCCGGGTTGCCTCGTGGCCATCCATCTCGGGCATCTGGATATCCATCAGCACCAGGTCGTAGTGTCGTTGGCGGGCCATGTCGAGCGCCTGGCGACCGTTGTCGGCCAGGTCGACAACGAGGCCGACCGCCGCCAGCAAGTCGACGGCGACTTCCTGGTTGATCGGGTTGTCCTCGACCAGCAGCACCTGTTTGCCGCCATGCCGGCGGCGCACTTCGTCGCCGGCGTCGGTCGCCGCCGCTGAGGCCGGCGCCGGCTCCGGCATGGCGCCGAGGCCGCGGCGCAGGCGGGCGGTAAACCAGAACTGGCTGCCGCGGCCGGGGGTGCTGTCGAGGCCGGTTTCGCCGCCCATCAATTCGGCCAGGCGGCGGGTGATGGCGAGGCCGAGGCCGGTGCCGCCGTACTTGCGCGTGGTCGACAGGTCGGCCTGCTCGAAGGCCTTGAACAGGCGCGGAATCTTGTCGCCGGCGATGCCGATGCCGGTGTCGCTGACGGCGAAGCGGACGATCAGCGCCTCGTCGCTGTCGGCCAGCAGGCGGGTGCTGAGCCGGATGCTGCCGCGCTCGGTGAATTTCACCGCATTGCTGGCGTAATTGAGCAGCGCCTGGCGCAGCCGGGTCGGATCGCCGTTCAGCCAGACCGGGACATTGCCGCGCTCGACTTCGAGTTGCAGGCCCTTGCTGCGTGCCTGCTCGGCGACCAGGCCGGCGACGTGGTCGAGCACGTCGCTGAGCGGGAAGTCGATGTGCTCGATCTGCAGCCGGCCGGATTCGATCTTCGACAGGTCGAGGATGTCGTTGATCACCGACAGCAGGTGCTGGGCGGCGGCATTGACCTTGCCCAGGCGCACCGCCTGCTGCGGCGTCGGGTTCTCTTGGGCGAGCAGATGGGTGATGCCGAGAATGGCATTCATCGGCGTCCGGATTTCGTGACTCATGTTGGCCAGGAAGGCGCTTTTCGCATTGTTGGCGGCTTCCGCTTGGGCCATCGCCAGATGCAATTCCTCCGTGCGTTGGGCGACCTCGGCCTGCAGATCCTGTTGGTGGCGGTCGAGTTCCGCCTGCATCTGCTTCTGTTCGCTGATGTCCTGCTTGATTGCCACGTAATGGCTGATCTGCCCGTCGTGCCGGCGGATCGGGGCGATGACGGCGAGCTCGTCGTATTCGCGGCCATCCTTGCGCCGATTCTGGAATTCGCCCTTCCAGGTTCGTCCCTCGCTGAGAGCCTGCCACAGCGCCTGATAGGTCTCGCTCGGCGTGCGGCCGGACTGCAGCAGCCGGGGATTCTGGCCGAGCGCCTCGGCCAGCGTGTAGCCGGTGGCCTGTTCGAAGGCGGCATTGACGTACTCGATCTGGCCGTCGACATTGGTGATGATGATGCTCGCCGGACTCTGTTCGACCGCCTGCGACAACTTGCGCAGCTGCTCCTCGGCGCATTTGCGGGCGCTGATGTCATGGACGATGGCGTAGAGATATTCGCGCTCGTCGATGCGGATCGGTCCGTAGAAGGCCTCGACATCGCGCACCCGGCCGTCGGCCATGCGCTGGCGGACGAACAGCGGGCCGATGTCGTCCGCGCCCAGCGGTTCGCCGGCCGCCGGCGGAACTTCGGCGAGCTGGCCGACGGCCATGCCGATCAGCGTGCCGGACGGCCAGCCGTAGAAGCTGGCGGCGGCGGGGTTGGCATCGATGATGGCGCCGTCGGCGGGATCGATGATCAGCATCGGCGTATGGCTGTTGTCGAACAGCGCCCGGTAGCGGGCTTCACTGCGGCTCAGGGCCATGCGTCCGGCTTCCAGGTCGCGGGTCTTCTCGGCCACCCGGCGGCGCAGCAGGGCATTGCCACCGAGCGCCGCCGCCAGCAGCAGGCCGAGCGCGCCGATGCCGAGCCAGACCTGCTGCGGTATCCGGCTTGGCGGGGCAACCGTTATCCAGCGGTCGACGATGCGGAAGTAGGGCGAGTCGCCTTCGTTCTGCCAGGCGTCGAGATGGCGGTCGATGGCTTCCAGCACCGCCGGTGCCTGGCCTTTTTTCGTCGCATAGAAGATGCGCGCCGGCTGGAACATCATCGGCGACTGGCCGAGCCGGTAAGCCGCGGCCTGCTTCTCGCCGAAGAAACGGTTGGCCACGGCGGCATCGACCTCGCCGCGTTGCGCCATGGCGAAACCGGCTTGCAGCGAGCTGACGGCGACCAGTTCCACCTTGATGCCGAAGCCGGCCAGCAATTCGCTCAGGTAAGCCTGCTGGATGGAGCCGTCGAGGACGGCCAGGCGGCGCCCGGCCAGATCGACGAAGGAATTGATCGCGGCGCCGTCCGGCCGGTAGATGCTCGACCAGTCGTTCAGGGCCGGTGTCTTGTGGAAGGCGAAGCGCTGAGCGCGCTCCTCGCTGTAGGCGACATCGGGCAGCAGGTCGATGCGGCCGTCGGCGAGCGCCGCCAGGCAGTCGCGCCAGAGGCAGGGCACCGGCTGCACGGTCCAGCCTTCGCGACTGGCGATCTCGCCGAGCAGATCGCCGAGGATGCCGGTCGCCCGCCCGTCGGCATCGAGCAGCAGTTTGGGTTCGTTCTGATAGACGCCGACCCGCAGTTCGCGCGCCTCGCCCCAGGCCGGCAGGGCCAGGACGGCCAGCAGCGCCAGGGCGGCGGCAGTCCGTCGGGCAAGCGGCGGGCGGCGGCGGGGCATGGTCATCGGCGGGGTCAGCCGATGCGGCGGACGCCCTCGGCCGTGCCGAGGAGCAGCACGTCGGCCGGGCGGACGGCGAACAGGCCGTTGGTGACGACGCCGACGATCTGGTTGATCCGCGCTTCCAGACCCTTGGGATCGGTGATCGCCAGGCCCTTGACGTCGAGGATCAGGTTGCCGTTGTCGGTGACGAAACCGGCGCGCAGCACCGGCGTGCCGCCCAGCTTGGTCAGTTCGCGGGCGACGTGGGCGCAGGCCATGGGAATCACCTCGACCGGCAGCGGGAACTTGCCCATGGTGTCGACCAGCTTCGAGCCGTCGGCGATGCAGACGAAGGTGCCGGCCACGGCGGCGACGATCTTCTCGCGCGTCAGCGCGCCACCGCCGCCCTTGATCATGTTGAGGCCGGCGTCGATCTCGTCGGCGCCATCGACATAAACCGGGATGTGCTCCACGTCGTTCAGGTCGAGCACCGGAAAGCCATGCCCTTCCAGACGCCGGCGGGTCGCCTCGGAACTGGCGACGGCGCCCCGGTAGCGGTCCTTCAGCGGCGCCAGCGCGTCGATGAAGAAATTGGCCGTCGAGCCGGTGCCGACGCCGATGATGCTGCCGGCCGGGGCGTTGGCCGCCACGTAATCGGCGGCGGCCTGGGCCACGGCCTGCTTGAGTTCGTCCTGGGTCATGCGGGGGTCTCCTGGAAATGCGTTGGCGCCCGTCATTTTACCTGTCAAAAAAGTTTAACTTTCGCCACGACCGGAAAACACTAAACTGCATATACGGTTTTTTACAGGGAGAACACGATGACCGAACAAAAGACGAACAGCGCTCAGGAAATTCCCGCAGCGGCGGCTACGCCCGCTGCCGCACCGCCGGCCGCGAAGCCGGCGGTGAAGACGCCGGTGGCCAAACCCGCCGCCAAGCCGGCGACCGCCGCGGCGACGGCCAAACCGCGCGTCGCCCGCAAGCGCTCGGCGGTCGACGAGACCGTGGACAAGCATCAGAAGGTGCTCGCCGATGCGCTGGAGCAGGCCCAGGCCATCAGCTATCCCAAGACCAAGCACATCAAGCAGCCCGGCAAGCCGGCGAAGGCGGAAAAATCTGGCAAACCGGAAAAACCTGCCAAGACGAAGAAGGCGAAGCTGGTGCGCGACAGTTTTGCCATGCCGGAGCACGAATACGCCCAGATTGCCGAACTGAAGAAGCGTCTTGCCGGCGAAGTCAAGAAGAGCGAACTGCTGCGCGCCGGCATTGCCGTGCTGACGGCGCTCAACGATGCCGAACTGAAGGCCGTGATGGGCCATATCGAGCGCATCAAGACCGGACGCCCGGCGAAGAAGTAAGGCTTGCTCCGGCCGTAAGCGGGTGGCGCCGGGCAGGTTTGTGCCGGCTCGGCAAGGTGTCGCCCAATCGTTTCGGTGCCAACCCACAACTTTGTCCACAGAAAATCGGGATAAGTGCTGTTTATGGCTGGGCATCAATGAAGAAGGCCAGCGTTGCGCTGGCCTTCTTCTCGATCAGCTGCCGACGCGCGGCCGGCTCCGGCTTAGGCGCAGCCGGGGGCGAGCTGGAGCGCGACCAGGCTGCGCTCGGAGACGATCAGGCGCTTGCGGATGCCGGCGCCGATCTTGCGTTCCACTTCCCACATCGCCAAACCCTTGACCACGGCGACTTGTTGAATTGCGGTGACGACATCACCCAGCTTGGTGCACAGGTAATCCGCGCCGCGTTCGATTGAAGACTTCACTTTCATTCGGCCAAATCTCCTTTGTGGTTGCAACAGGCTCGATCCTACCGGCCCGGCGGCGTGCTGGAAACCCTATATCCGGGACGGGCTGTTCGGATAAATCGAAGAGTCTCGGAATGCCTTGCCGGGCGGTACATTGCCGCCGGAAGCCGCTTACTGGGCGGCTTCCAGGCGCAGGTAGGTACGGTTGACATTGCCCCGATGCAGGTCGTCGAAGTTGCGCAGGTGGCTGAAGGCAGGGGCGTTCTTCATGGCACCTACCGCCGTATCGACCCCCGCCATGTCCTCGGCGAATTTCTTCGTGCCGCCAACGACGAAGGCCAGATAGTCGCCGGACTCGCGCTGCGCCTGGGCCACGTCGCAAACCCGGCCGTGGCCCGGTACGATGCGCGTCGGTTGCAGGGCGATGGCCTGGCGGAAGGCCTGCAGCCAGGTTTCGGCATTGCTCTCGGGCAGGATGCCGAGCAGGCGGTCGACGTAGATGTGGTCGCCGGCGAACAGGATTTTTTCCTTGGGCAGCCAGACGACGGCGTCGCCGGCGAAATGGGCGTCGGCGAAATAACGCAGTTCCAGCGTCCGGCCGCCCAGCGTCAGCGTCTGCGCATTGCCGGCCAGCGGCTGGGCGGCGGGCGCGGGCACGGTGCCGTTCATCTGTTCCTTCAGTTCGCGGGCCAGCGATTCGATCTGGCCTTTGCCGAGACGGGCCTGGGTCGTTGTTGTGCGTTGCAGCGCGATGATCTGCGCGCCCTGCGCGGCAAAGTAGCCGTTGCCCAGCCAGCGGTGATCCTGAACGCCGGTATTGATCACCCATTTGACTGGTTTGCCGGTCAGTTTGCGGGACTCGCTTTCGAGCAGCTTGGCGGCGGCGGTCGAGGCGCCTGAGTCGATCAGGATGGTGCCGTCCGGCGTATCAATGACGCCATAGTTGGCGTTGAGCCCGTAGTTTTCATGCAGGCGGCCGCCGGTCGGGCCGATCAGCGCGAAAATCCCGTCGCCGAGCGCTTCCGCCTTGAGCAGGTTTTCGCCGTGTGCCAGTTGGGCGCACAGCAGCAAGGCGCCAAACAGCGCCTGGCAGGTTTTCTTCATGTCTCTCTCCGTTGGGTTGTTTATTAGCGAATGCTGATAATCATCGCATGAATCAACCGCTGCCTTGCAGCCAGCCCAACAGTTCGTCCTTGCTCGGAATACGGCCGGCCACCTTGACTTCCTCATCGACGACCAGCGCCGGCGTGGTCATCACCGGATAGGCCAGGATCTGCTCCATATCGCGGACGTGTTCGAACTCGGCGCACAGGCCGAGTTCGGCGACGGCCTCGCGGGTCAGTTGTTCGAGGCGGTTGCACTTGGCGCAGCCGCTGCCGAGGATCTTGATCAACATGATGAACTCCTTTCCGGGTCAGGTGGTACGGGGGCGCGCCAGCAAGTGCGTCGCACCGATGATGCCGGCGACCAGGGCGATGATGCCGGCCGCCAGCAGCGGCGGCGAAGTGCCGTCGATCCAGGCGCCGTAGCTCAGGCCGGCCAGCGTCGAGAACACGGCGACCAGGCCGACATAGGTCCAGGCGCGCCGCTTGCCGATGATCGCCGTGGTGATCAGGATGCTCTGCAGCGACAGTTCCGGGTCGGCCATCAGGTAGGCGATCAGCGGGCCGGGGTGCATGCCGAGCGACAGGAACATCTTGGCGATCGGCACTTCGACCAGGGTCGGGAAATACATGAAGACGCCGAAGGCGACGCCGGCCAGGTTGGCCAGCAGCGTATTGCTGCCGGCCACCGCCTGGATCCAGGCCGGCTCGATGAAGACGCGGATGACGCCGACCAGGAAGACGCCGATGATCAGCAGCGGGAAGATCTGTTTGACGAAGCGCCAGGTTTCCCACAGCCACTGCTGGATGTCCCAGCTGTCGAAGCGGCGGGCCAGCGGCAGCAGCACGCCGCAGAGGGCGGCGACGGCCAGCGTGCGGCCGCTGATGGTCAGCAGCAACCCGGCGGCCGTCACCTTGATGCCAGTGGCAGCAAAGACCAGGGTGGCGGCGATCAGCGCTAAGGTCACCCAGGTCAGGCGGTTGAAGCCGTTCTCGATCTGTCCCAGGCCGCGCCAGGCGAGGGCGCCGATGGCGACGAGCAGGGCGATCAGGACGAGCCCTTGCAGGCTCAGGCTCTCGGCGCCGGTGGCGGCATCGGCCGGCACCCAGCGGTCGAGCAGGCTCTGCACGGCGGTCGCTTGCCCGGCCGGCAGCTGGAATTCGACCAGGGCGACCTGGAGGAAGTCGAGTTTCAGCGTGCCGGCCAGCAGCAGGGCGACCAGCGCTCCGAGGAACAGCCAGGTGTTGCGCGTGATGCCCTCGCCGGCGGCGAAAGTCTGCGCATCGGCCAGGCGGGCCGTGTCGTCGGCCCGGAAGAGGGACGCCATGATCAGGCCGATGCCGATGCCGAAGGACAGCGCCAGCACGATGCGGGCGATGGCGAAATCGGCACCGAGGGCGACGCCGGTGTAGGACAGGGCGAGGATGTTGGCGGCCGGGGCGAAGAACAGGAAGGTGATGGCCGGCCCGAGTCCGGCGCCCTTCTTGTAGATGCCGGCGAACAGCGGCTGGATGGTGCATGAGCAGACGGCCAGCAGGCTGCCGGCGCCAGCCGCCGCCGGGTAGGAAATCCATTTCGGCGCCGTCGGCCCGAGAAAGCGGATGATCGACTGCTGCGGCACCAGCGCCGACAGCGCGCCGGCGATGAAGAAGGCCGGCACCAGGCAGAGCAGTACGTGCGCCGCCAAATAGGAGGCCAGGCTGGCCAGGCCGCCCTGCAGGGCTGTGATCAGGAATTCCATGGTCTTTTCCTCGCGGCTGGAGGTCTATGCAATCGTCTCACTATTGAAGACGATCGGCCGCAGAAAAAGACGCAGCCCTCAGTCGACGCCCGGCAGCGGCGGGCGCGGTGTGAAACCGATCACCTGGCCGGCGGCGTCGTAACGTACCCGGCAACCCTGTTCCATCCTGGCGCGCAGCCGCTTGCGCGCCCGCTGCAGGCGCGACTTGGCGCCGGACAGCGAAATCCCCAGGCGCTCGGCCAGCACCTGCTGCGGCTGCCCCTCGATGTCGCACAGGGTGATCGCCAGGCGGTCGGCGGCGCTCAATTCGGACAGCACGCGCGGCAGGCACTGGCTCAGGTCGTCGACGACCGGCGGCGCTTCGTTGGCCGGCGCGGCGAGGTCGTCGGGTAGCTCGATCAGGGGGCGGGCGACGCGCAGGCGGTCGGCCAGCGCGTTGCGGGCGACCTGGAACAGCCAGGCGCGCGGGTTGTCGATGCGGCAGAAGGCGCCGCCCTGACGCAGCGCCTTGATGAACACTTCCTGCAGCAGATCGTCGGCATCCTCTGGCCGGCCCAGGCGATGGCGCAGATAGCCGCGCAGTTCGCCGTGATGGGCGGCCCAGGCGCCGAGCAGGCAGGGGGTGTTCATCGCTGGCTCAGCGCAGGGCCTGCTCGTACCAGGCCTTGCTCGAGTTGACCATCCTGACCAGCCACAGCATCACCGGCACCTCGATCAGTACGCCGACCACGGTGGCCAGCGCGGCGCCGGAATCGAAACCGTAGAGCACGATGGCCACCGCCACTGCCAGTTCGAAGAAATTGGACGCACCGATCATCGTCGACGGCCCGGCGACGTCGTGGCGGACGCGGAACTTGCGGTTCAGCCAGTAGCCGAGGCCGGCGATCAGCAGGCCCTGGAGGAAGATCGGCACGGCCAGCATGGCGATGATCAGCGGCTGCTTGACGATGGCCTCGCCCTGGAAGGCGAACAGCAGCACCAGCGTCGCCAGCAGGGCCATGATGGTGAACGGGCCGATGCGCTCGACCGCCTGCTGGAAGGCCGCCGCGCCGCCGCGCAGGAAATGCAGGCGCAGGCCCTGGGCAATGGCCAGCGGGATGACGATGTACATCACCACCGACAGCAGCAGTGTGTCCCACGGGATCGGGATGGCCGAGACGCCGAGCAGCAGCGCGACGATCGGGGCGAAGGCGAAGACCATCACCAGATCGTTCAAGGCGACCTGCGAGATGGTGAAGTTGGCGTTGCCGCGGCACAGGTTGCTCCAGACGAAGACCATCGCCGTGCACGGCGCGGCGCCGAGCAGGATCAGGCCGGCGATGTAGCTGTCGAGCTGTTCGGCC
>PHCU01000079.1 GCA_002842345.1 Betaproteobacteria bacterium HGW-Betaproteobacteria-12
GGTCGAGTACATGCGTTCGAACATCACCCTGATGAAGTGGATGATCGCCGAAGGCTACGCCGATGCCCGCACCCTGAAGCGCCGCATCAACGCCATGGAGGACTGGATCGCCAACGGCACGCTGTTGAAGGCTGACGCCAACGCCCAGTACGCCGCGGTCATCGAAATCGACCTGGCCGAAGTCACCGAGCCGATCCTGGCCTGCCCGAACGACCCGGACGACGTCAAGATCCTGTCCGAAGTCGCCGGCGCCAAGATCGACGAAGTCTTCATCGGCTCGTGCATGACCAACATCGGCCACTTCCGTGCCGCCGGCAAGGTCCTCGAAGGCAAGTCCGACATCCCGACCCGTCTGTGGATCGCTCCGCCGACCAAGATGGATGCGCTGATCCTGACCGAAGAAGGCTACTACGGCGTCCTCGGCAAGTCCGGCGCCCGCATGGAAATGCCGGGCTGCTCGCTGTGCATGGGCAACCAGGCACAGATCCGCAAGGGTTCCACGGCGATCTCCACCTCCACCCGCAACTTCCCGAACCGCCTCGGTATCGACACCCAGGTGTACCTCGGTTCCGCCGAACTGGCCGCCATGTGCGCCCTGGCCGGCCGCATCGTGACCGTTGCTGAGTACATGGAGCAGATCAAATTGGTGAACGCCAAGGCCAGTGAAGTCTATCGCTACATGAACTTCGACCAGATTCCGGAGTTCGTCGAGCAGGCGGCGACCGTCGAGATGTAATTCGCGAAAGTCGGCCGGTTTTGCCGGTCGACCGTAGCAAAATGAAAAAGCCCCCGCCGGGTGACCGGCGGGGGCTTTTTTGATGCTTGTCGGCGGCACTCGCCGGCTATCTGTCGGCAGCCCTCATGCCGCCTCGGGCAACACGCTCTTCTTCTGCTTTTCGTGCAGGAAGCTCAGAACCGCGTGCCGGTAGCGGTTGTACTGCGGGTCATCGGCCAAAGCAATGCGGTTGCGCGGACGGGGCAGATCGATATCGAGGATCTGGCCAATGGTGGCGGATGGCCCGTTGGTCATCATGACGATGCGGTCGGAGAGGAGTACCGCCTCATCCACGTCATGGGTGATCATCACCACGGTGCTGCGCAGTTCGGCCTGGATGCGCATCACCTCGTCTTGCAGGTGGGCGCGGGTCAGGGCATCGAGGGCACCGAAGGGTTCGTCGAGCAGCAGCACCTTGGGCTCCATGGCCAGCGCCCGGGCGATGCCGACGCGCTGCTTCATGCCCCCGGAGATTTCCGCCGGCAGCCGATGGAGGGCGTGGCTCATATGGACCATCTCGAGATTTTTCAGGATCCAGTCCTTGCGCTCCGCCTTGGTCTTGCTGTTGCGGAAAATCTTGTCCACCGCCAGTTCGACGTTTTCATAGACCGTTAGCCAGGGCAGCAGGGAATGATTCTGGAACACCAGCGCCCGGTCCGGCCCCGGCGAGTTGACCTCGCGCCCGTCCAGGATGACGCCCCCCGAGGTGGCGTTCAGCAGGCCGGCGACAATGTTGAGCACGGTCGATTTGCCGCAGCCGGAGTGGCCGATCAGGGAGATGTATTGCCCCTGGGCAATGTCCAGATTGATGTCCTTGAGCACCTCGTTGGTGATCCCGGCCCGGGTGAAACTCATGTCCACCCGGGAAATTTTCAGATAGGCGTTTTCCATGGTTTTTCCCCTTTAACCTGCACTGGTGCCGCGAGAAATGATCCTGCCCACCCAGGCGATCAGGCGGTCGAGCAGGAAGCCGATGATGCCGACGTAGAACAGGGCGAGGATGATGTCGCTGATGCGGGACGAGTTCCAGGCATCCCAGATGAAGAAGCCGATACCGACGCCGCCGATCAGCATTTCCGCGGCGACGATGGCGAGCCAGGAAAGTCCGACGCCGATGCGCAGGCCGGAAAAGATGTAGGGCGCGGCGCCAGGCAGCATGATCTTCCAGAAGTATTCCAGTCCGTTGAGGCGGATGACGCGCGAGACGTTGCGGTAATCCTCGGGAATGTTGCGGATGCCGATGGAGGTGTTGATGATGATCGGCCAGATGGCGGTGATGAAGATCACGAAAATCGCCGACGGGTTGCCATCCTGGAAGCCGGCCAGGGAGATGGGCAGCCAGGCCAGCGGGGGGACGGTACGCAGCACTTGGAACAGCGGATCGAGCCCGCGCAGCGCCCAGCTGGATTGGCCCACCAGCACACCGAGGGCAATCCCCGCGACCGCCGCCATGACATAGCCGTAGGCGACGCGCTGCAGGCTGGCCAGCAACTGCCAGGCCATGCCGACGTCGTTGCCGCCGTTGTCGTAGAAGGGATCGGTGATCAGTTCCAGGGTGTCGGTGAACACCTGCGTCGGTGGCGGCAGCGCTGACCCCGGGCGGGAACAGAGCAATTCCCAGATGCCCAGCAACACGATGAAGACGATCATCGGCGGCAGGACCTTGTTCACGAAGCCGGAAACGACTTTGCCGAGAAGCCCCGGACGGCCTCGCGCCGCCGGCTGTTTGCGCTGGCTTTCCCGTTGGCTCATGTCAGATTCCTTGCTGTCGGAAATAGCATGGCTGGGGGCCGGCGCCGGACTGGCGGGCGTTGCTGCATTTCGAACGGGGGGCGCCCCCCCGTCCATTGTCACTGTTGCCGAGTGGCTCATGTCGCTCTCCTTGATGCACTGAGGTGGGCGTCCGTAACCGTCAGGCGCGCAGGCGCTTGATGGCCAGGCTGTTCAGATAAGCCTGCGGATTTTTCGGATCAAAAACCTTGCCATCGAAGAACTTCTCGACGCCGCGCGAGGTGGAGGCGGGGATCTGGGCGGCCGGCACGCCCAGGTCGGCCGCCGCCTTGCGCCACAGGTCTTCGCGATTCACCTGCTTGATCGCCTTATTCATGTCGAAATTCTTCGCCAGGTAACCCCAGCGGATGTTTTCCGTGAGGAACCACAGATCGTGGCTCTGGAAGGGATAGGAAGCGAAGTCGTTCCAGTAGCGCATCTGGTGCGGACTGTTCTTGACGACCTTGCCGGTGCCGTAGTCGAAATCGCCCTTCATGCGCTCGACGACGTCCTCGAAGGGGGCGTTGATCCAGCGGCGCTTGGCGCAGATTTTGGCGACTTCTTCGCGATTGGCCGGATCCTCGCAGTACATCTGCGCTTCCATGACCGCCTTCAGCAGGGCCAGGGCGGCATTGGGATTGGCGTCCACATAGTCGGCACGCATGGCGAAGGCCTTTTCCGGATGGTTCTGCCAGAGTTCGCCGGTGGTGACGGCGGTGTAGCCGATCTTCTGGTGAATGAGCTGATGATTCCACGGCTCGCAGACGCAGAAGGTATCCATGGTGCCGACCTTCATGTTGGCGACCATCTGGGCCGGGGGCACGACGATGGTGTTGATGTCCGTGTCCGGATTGATGCCGCCGGCGGCCATCCAGTAGCGGATCCACATGTCGTGGGTGCCGCCGGGGAAGGTCATGGCAGCGCTGACCGGCTTGCCGGATTTCTTCTTGGCTTCCAGGGCGGTCTTGAAGGGCTTGGCGTCGGTGCCGATCTTCAGGTCGAGATATTCGTTGCCCACGGAGATGCACTGCCCGCCCAGGTTGAGGCGTGCCAGGATGTACATGGGCGTCGGCACGTTGTTGGCGGTCATGGTGCCGGAGGAGATCAGGTAGGGCATCGGGGTCAGGATGTGGCCGCCGTCGATGCCGTTGCGGGCCGATCCCAACACTAGGTTGTCGCGGGTGGTGCCCCAGGACGACTGCTTGAGCACTTCGACATCGGTCATCCCATGCTTCTTGAAAAAGCCCTTTTCATCGGCGACGAACAGCGGGGCCGCATCGGTCAGGGCGATGAAGCCGAGCTTGGCTGCCGTGGTTTCCGGCTTGCCTCCCGCCGCGTGTACCAGCGATGGCACAAGCCCGCCAAAGGCGGCGGAGGCGCTGATCGCCGCCGTGCTCTTGATGAAGGAACGACGGGAAGCATTCAGCTTGGCCAACGATTGCTTGTCGAAGGGTTTTTTCATGATTCACTCCAAAAAGAAGACAAAAAAAGACGCCCATTTCCATACCCCCGCTAGGGGTCACGGAAATGGACGTCGTTATCCATTCAGTTCAACTGGGCGGCGAATTCGTCACCGCGGGTTGATCAAGCCGTCGTTAGCCTGACTTGCTTTCCTTTAAGCACTGATCGTGCCAATCATGAAATGCAGTCGGTGGACGGAAATTCGCCAAGAAGCATTTGCTGCTGTGGCCATTTGCGCCCCAGTACGGGGCAGCTGCGCTCGGCGATGAATCAGTTTGGTGCCCCGGCCGGTCAGGGCGCAATGAAGTCGGGAAGGGATAAGGCCGCCTCGGCCACGTCCACCATGCGCCGGTTCTGATCCATGGAGGTTTGCCTGAGCAGTTTGTAGGCGGCCTCTTCGGAAACTCTCAGGCGCGCCATCAGCAAACCCTTGGCGCGCTCGATGATCTTGCGTTCGTTCAGGGCGCGACGGGTCGATTCCAGTTCGTTCTCCATCCGCGCCAGCCGATCCGATTGGACCTGCAGCAGTTCCATCGTCAAATGCCCCAGCTGGGTTCCAATCTCCCCATTGGGCGGGGCGGTCAGGGCGGCGTCGATCCTTGCGTCGGGATCGAAAAAACGATCGACTGCCCGGGTGCATTCCGGTGGCCGCGCCATAAGGTGGTTCAGCAGGCCTGCGGAATTCTGGAGATCCTTCTCCGCTTCCAGAATCAGAATGTCGGAGCGCTTCTGGAGGCCTTCTACAAGCTGAATCTGCAATTGCCACATCTGGTTCAAGCGTTCGGTACAACACTCAAACCACTCGTCGCTCAAATTCACGTCCAGTGCGGCGCCCGGTTGGGTGCTCCCGAGAATGCGCCGAAGTCGTTCCAGGCGGGCCACTACCGGGGTGTCCTGCAGGGCACGCCAGTGCCGCAGGCCTTCTTCGTCGGCAAAGTCGACAAAGGACTTGAAGCACCGTTCCTGAGCATCGATCAGGTGCAGCAGGCGCTGCTGGTGCTGACGGTCGCAGATTCCCGAGGCAAAGGACAGGGCGCCCACCGCGCGTTCCTGCCCGGTTTGTTCCTTGCCCTGAATGAAGTTGAAGAGGGCCACCAGGGCCCGGGAAATCGAGGGATCGAAGGCCGCGTCGGCGGCCTCGAAAATGACTGAGACGAGACCGGCAATCAGCCGGCTGAAAGCTGCTACGGCCCGTTCCGGCGACAAGCGCTGGTGGGCAATCTGCTCGCGCAGCTCCGCCAGCGAATCCAGCCCGAGCAGCACCCAGGCCATGAGCGAAAAGCGGCGGGCGCTGCCGAAGGCGGGATTGGCCAACTGCTGCTCGAAACTGGAACGTACCCGAAGTTCGAGGGAGCGGGATTCCTCAATCAGCTTTTCCCGGGTGGCTTCGAAACGCCGGCCTGACGAGGCGAGAAAAATGGTGGATGCACCGCGCTCGCTCTGCAAGGCGTGGACGAGATGGCCAACGGCGCCGACCAGATGCGCCGTTACCCCCAGATGCTTCAATTCCTGGATCTCGCACTGCTTTGCTGCCAGCAGCATGTTGGGAACGGATAGTTCCATGGTCGATTCGGCAAAGGAAAGAACTATTTGAAGCAAGATCTGCACCTTTTTCCCGTCCGGGTGTATCGGCCCTTTCCAGTTCCTCCGGGTGAGCGCCGGCAGTGGCGCTGCCGTTGCTGCCGCCCTGTTCGGCTGCTGCACGGCGGGGTTGGCGGCGTGCAGCAGCTGCTCAACACTTTCTCGATAATCGGCGAAGAGGGCGATGCCGACGGTTAAATGTCTTCGAACATCACGTGGAAATTGCAGCAGAAGTTGAGGATTGATTGCTGCCCGCCGTCATTTGCCCAGCCGCGCCCCGGGAAACGCCTGCCACCGGAACCGTTAGCGCCAGATAAAAGTCAAAGCGGTATCGGTGTTCTCCATTGAGGAGTGTGATCATGAACATGATGATGTTTCCGAAAATGCTGTCGTCCCACGACGAGGGCTGGAAATGGCTGGCCGACGTTCACCCGTCGGTGGCCCGGGTCTTTGCCTTCTACGTCATGCCGATGGCGCTGATCCCGCCGGCCATGGTGCTGTATGCCGTGAGCGCCTATGGCGAGCAGTTCCTGAACCCGGTCAGCATGCAGGCCGCCTGGGCGATGGCCGTGCTTTTCTATTGTTGCGAATTGGTTGCCGTACCCGTCATGGCGGCGGTGATCCAGCGCCTGGGCGACATCGTCGACGCCCGCCCGGCCTATCACGATGCCTTCGCCTTCAGCGCTGCCGTGCCGACCCCCTTGTGGCTGTCGCCGCTGGCCCTCTTCCTCCCGAGCCTGACGCTGATGGGGATGGCGATGGCGGTGGCGCTCTTCGTCTCGGGCGTCCTGATCTATCGCGGCAACTACCGACTATTCCATCTCAGTGACGAGGGGCAGTGCAGACTGCTCTCCGGCGCCATCCTGGCGGCCGGATTGGTCGCTTGGGTGGTCTTGATGGGCGTGGCTTTCGTCAGTTGGGGCTGGGTGGTTTCCTGATCCTGGCCACCACGAACAAGCCATCTCGTCCCCCGCCCCGGCCAAGCCGGTTGCGCTTGCGCCGGGGCCTTACGCAAGGAGGAAGCAATGACACTCCATATTGGCGACCAAGCGCCCGATTTCAGGGCGGAAACGACGGAAGGTCCGATCTACTTCCATGACTGGATCGGCAACGGCTGGGCGATCCTGTTTTCCCATCCCAAGGACTTCACGCCGGTGTGCACCACCGAACTCGGCTACATGGCCAAGCTGGTGCCCGAGTTCAAGAAACGCAATTGCAAGGTGATCGGGCTCAGCGTCGATTCGGTCGAGGACCATCGACGCTGGTCGAAGGATATCGAGGACACCCAGGGGGCGGCGGTCTGCTACCCCTTGATCGGCGATACCGACCTGGCCATCGCCAAGCTCTACGACATGCTGCCGGCGGGCGCCAGTGGCGGCGCCGCACGGCGTACGGCGGCCGACAACGCCACGGTGCGTTCAGTCTTCGTGATCGGGCCCGACAAGAGGATCCGGCTGATGATCACCTACCCGATGAGCACCGGCCGCAACTTCGACGAAATCCTGCGGGTGCTGGATTCGATCCAGCTCACCGAGAAATACAAGGTGGCGACGCCGGTCAATTGGCATGCCGGCGAGGATGTCATCATCGTCCCGGCGGTCAATGACGAGGAAGCGCGCGACCGCTTCCCGGGCGGCTGGCAGGCGCCGAAGCCCTACCTGCGGATTGTCCATCAGCCGCGTTGAGGCAGCCTGCCCCGGCAGGTCGGGCGGAAGCCCGGCCGGCGAGGCGTTGGCTTCGCAGCGCGGCGGCACAAACGCCGCCCGCCGCGCCTTGGCGCGGGCAGGGTGGGTTCGTGTTTCAGCGTGCCAGCACGATATGGGTCGGCGCCAGCGCGGCCAGCGTGCTGGCGGCCAGTTCGCGCGGGTAGTCGGCCGGTAATGCATCGCCGAGTTGTTGCGCCAGCGCCTGGCCTTCGCGGACCAGGCTGGCAATCAGCTGGCGGCCGCGCTGGGCGTCGAGCGCCGGTGCGCTGCCGAAGTTGAGCGGATCGAAAGGCACGCCGCTGCCGCGCGGCGGCAGGTGACGGCCGATGCTGAGCAGCGGGCCGAGCATGTGGGCCAGCGCCAGGCTGCGGGTGGCCGCATCGCCGTAGCGGAAGTGTTGTTCGAGCAGCAAGAGCGCGGTCCAGTAGTGGATGTCGGCCAGCCATGCCAGCGAGCGTAGTTCAGGCGCGATGATCTGGTTCTGGTGGCCGATGTAGGCGGTCGGGTTGACCGGCGCCGCGTAGGCCGGGTAATTGGCGTCGGTCGGCGGCTTTTGCCAGGCGTCGCGGTGCTCGCCGAAAGCCGGATGGGTGCCCAGGAAAACGCTCTGGAAGAAGCGGAAATGGTCGGCTTCGCCTTCGCTCTTGATTGCCTCCAGCTTTTCCACCCAACCGTCGAGTTTGGGCATGCCGGGGCGCTTGCCGACCTCGCGGGTCAGTTCGATGACCGCGTTGTACAGGCTGCCGACGTGGTTGGGCCGGCGCTTGGGCCCGATCATCAGCAGCACGGTGCGGGCGAAATGTTCGTCGGTCGCCTGGCGCGGGCCGTCGAAATAGCCGATCGGGGCTTCGGCGTAGATGTATTTGGCCAGGCTGGCCGGACTCAGCGGTTCGAGATTGAACTCGAAGGGATAAATGTGCGGCTCGTACGGAAACTCGGCCGGCACCAGGTTGGGCGCCGCGTCGAGCGCCAGCAGCAGGCGGTTGACGGCGCCCAGGTGCTGCATTTCCTGGACCGCGACGCCGAGCAGGGTGTGATTGTTGGGCGTGCCGTCGCCGGCCAGCGCCGCATACGACGGTTTCAGCGACAGCGCGCCGTAGAGGTATTGCAGCATCAGCGCGTGTTCGACCTCGCAGGCCTCGCGCAGCAGGCGGACCAGTTCGAGGTAGGGGTCGTGGAAGTCGCGGATCACCGATGCGGCCGTCGCTGCCGGTTGTGGGGGCGCTTCCGGTGTCGCGGCGCCAGCCTCGCCGGCCAACCCGTATAGCGCCGGCAAGGCCGCGCCACAGGCGACGGCGCGTTGCAGGAAGAGTCGGCGCGCGTTTTCATCGGCGGCGTCGACCGGTGCCGCGGGCTCGGCCAGGCGGACCATGGCACGGCGTCCGCGGGAAAGGGATGGATTATTGTCGTTCATGATCACCTCTCTGAAATTGGTGAGCCGGCAGTGCATCTTATGGGGACGGCACCTGAGGCTCGAGGGTTGGCTTGCCTGCGCTGTTTCGCATCGAACGTGCCAGCCGGCCGGAAAAGCTTGCGGCGAGGCGCTTGCCGGGCGACTGCCGGCGGCCGGAAAGAGCCATTTGAGGAGGTGGATTGGGTGTAGAAACCCAGTAATGGGTGTTGTGCCCACAAAGGCGGGGGTTGCTTGATTCAAGTGTCGGCGACGTTGAATTTCCTGTCCTGCCTGCCTGGCTGCGCGCTGATCGAGGAACTTGCGTCCGGCGCTTGATTGCCCGCCGCCGGCAGTGCAGACTTGGGGCCATTCAGGGAGAGCAAAAAGATGAACGATTCGCTACCGGCGCGCAATGCGGGCCAGCCCGGCAGCCAGCGCTTCAACCTGATGCGCTGGTTTTCGCTGACCGCCCTGGTTTCGGTGGCAACCGTCAGCGTGCTTGCCGCCTGGGGGCTATCGAGCTTTCTGTCCGGCCGGATGATCCTGCGCGAAGCCGAAATGACCGAGGGCTTCCTGCGCAACATCATCAAGACCGAGCAGACGGTCAGCTTTTTCACCGGCGCGTCGAATCCGAATTCAAATGTCGGCGATTTCCTCATCCACATGTCCAACCTGCCCGACGTCATCCGGATCAACATTTATTCGCTCGACCGCCAGGTGCTCTGGTCGACCGACGCGCAATTGATCGGCCGGCGCGACCCGCACCCGAAAAAACTCGGCGAGTCCGTGCGCGCCGCGATGGTGTTCAGCCCCGGCCTCGTTCCCGACCTCCTGCCGTCGAATGCGGAAGAGCCCGCCAACGAGAAGCCGGTCACCAAATACGTCGATTGCTACATCCCGATTTTCGACGACGAGCACCGCCTGCTCGGCGCGATCGAGATCTACAAGGTGCCGCAGCAGCTGTTCGACACCATCGACACCGGCGTCCGGTTGATCTGGTTGATTGCCCTGGCCGCCGGCGTCTTCCTCTACGCGGCGCTGTTCTGGATCGTCCGCCGGGCCCACCACATCATCGAACAGCAACGCGACCAGTTGATCGAAAGCGAGTCGCTGGCGGTGGTCGGCGAAATGGGCACGGCGGTCGCCCACGGCCTGCGCAATCCGCTCGCCTCGATCCGCTCCTCGGCCGAACTGGCGCTGGAAAGTCCGTTGCCGCCGCTGGCCCGCGAATGCGCCACCGACATCGCCGCCCAGGTCGATCGCCTGGAGAGCTGGACCCGCCAGTTGCTGACCTACGCCCGACCGGCCAATGCCCACATCGAGCCGGTTGATATCAACGCCGTGCTGAACGAAGCGCTGCTCGGCTTCCGGCGCGATCTCGAACGTCACGGCACGGCCTACCGGCTCGAACTGGCGGGCGAATTGCCGCCGATTCGCGGCGAACCGGCGATCCTGCAGCAGTTGGTCGGCAGCCTGATCGCCAACTCGATCGAGGCGATGCCGCGCGGCGGCGAAATCGTCCTGCACAGCCACTTTGATACGACCGCCGAGCAAGTCGTGGTCGAAGTCCGCGACAATGGTCCCGGCCTTTCGCCCGATGCCGCCAAGCAGGCGTTCAGACCTTTTTTCACGAGCAAGCCGAAAGGCCTCGGCCTCGGCCTGCCGCTGCTTCGCCGCGTCATCGAACGCTTTGGCGGCAGCGTCGCGCTGAGCAGCAAGCCCGGAGCGGGAACCACCGTGCGGATGACCCTGCGCACGTTTACCTGAGGAGACCTAGATGGCGCATGGCGTATTGATCATCGAAGACGAAACCGTACTCGCCAAGAACATCCGGCTTTACCTGGCGCAGGCGGGCTACGATGCGCGCGCTGCCGAAAGCGCCGAAGACGGGCTGCGTCAGCTCGCCGAATTCAAGCCCGACATCGTGGTGCTCGACTACCAGCTGCCGGGCATGAACGGCCTCGAGCTGCTCGGCGAGCTGAGCCGCAGTGCCCCCGGCATCAAGGTGGTCATGCTGACCGGCCAGGGTAGCGTCGAGATGGCGGTTGAAGCGATGAAACTCGGCGCCGCCGATTTCCTGACCAAGCCGGTGGTACTGAGCAAACTCAAGCTGGTGATCGAAAAGGTGCTCAACGTCGAACGCACCGAGCAGGCGCTGGCCTACTACCGCGCCCGCGACAGCAGCGCCAGCGGCATCGCCCAGCTGATCGGCGAATCGGCGCCGATGCGCCAGCTCAAGGATGTCATGCGGCGCCTGCTCGAAGCCGAAGCCGCACTCGGCGACGACGAACCGCCGGCTGTCCTGATCACCGGCGAAACCGGCGCCGGCAAGGAAGTCGTGGCACGCGCCCTGCATTACGACGGACCGCGGCGTTCGGGACCGTTCATCGAACTCAACTGCGGTGCGATCCCGCACCACCTGCTCGAATCCGAACTGTTCGGTCACGAAAGCGGCACCCACAGCGAGAGCCGCGAAAGGAAACTCGGCCTGATCGAAACCGCCGACGGCGGGACCTTGTTCCTCGATGAAATCGGCGACATGGACATCGCCGTGCAAACCAAGCTGCTCAAGTTGCTCGAAGAAAAAAGCGTGCGCCGGCTGGGCGGCGTGCGCGACCAGCCGATCAGCGTGCGGATCATCGCCGCGACGCATCAGCCACTCGAAAAACTGGTGCGCGAGGGGCGTTTCCGTTCCGACCTGTATTTCCGTCTGCGCATCGTCGAACTGAACATCCCGCCGCTGCGCCAGCGCGGCCAGGACATCCTGCTGCTGGCCCGCCACTTCCTGGCCACCCAGGCCGCCCGTTACGGCAAGGAGCCGCCGGCCTTCGGCGCCGATTCCGAAGCCGCCCTGCTGGCCTACGTCTGGCCCGGCAACGTGCGCGAATTGCGCAATGTGGTCGAACAGACGGTGTTGCTGTCGGGCGAGCCGATCATCCGGGCCTCGCAGCTCAAACTCTGCGCCGTGCTCGGCTTCGACGAAACCGAAGCGAGGCCCGCGGCGATCACCGCCGCGGCCGCCAGCGCGGCCCCGACGGCGGAAGGCAATGGCCGCTTCCGGCTCGACGAAGTCGAACGCGATCTGCTGGTCCAGGCGCTGGAAAAAACCGACTGGAATGTCTCCAAATCGGCGCGCCTGCTCGGCGTCTCGCGCGACACCCTGCGCTACCGCATGGAAAAACACGGCCTGGTGCGCAGCGAATAACGGCGCGTCGCCGCAATACCGACCGGCGACGGCGCGACCTGCGGCTCGGTGCCGGCGCCGGCTGCGCGACGGCAAGCAGTCAGTTCTTGCGTTTCTTCGCGGCGCGCTGGAGTGCGAGAAATGCGGGAGCCAGCCAAACGCCGATGAAAAGCCACTGAATGACTTTGATCGATACCGGGTCGGCGTTGCCCAGGCTATCGATGACCAAGATGCACAGCGCCATATCGAGACCACCGAGAACAGGGGCGACGGCAAACAGCCAGATCGCCGCCGACGTCGAACTACGGAACAGCAACTGCACGAGCATTGGCAAAATGACGCCCAGAATCGGCGCCAGGAAAACGAGCACGGGTGGCAGCAGTCTGCCAATCGAGCTGTCGGGATGGCTGTTGAGCAGCAATACTGAGTACGCCCAGGTGACGGCGCCGAAAACGATCGCCGCAATCGCCGGCAACGTATGACGAACTTGGGCAACGAGACCGCTTTCGTCCGGATCTTCGAGCCTATGACGAAACGGTGTTGCGCCCTGTGAATGTTTGAGGGTCACTTTTCGCCTTCCTGTTGTTCAATCGCTAGGTCCAGGCTGTAGCGGACGGTCATCATCAAGTGTTCGGAAGCCGTTAGCAAAGGCGGGGTTGCCACGGCTTGCGCGAGTTTTTGTAAGTGCGCTCAATTGCATGGTGCCCCTACTCGGGCGTGGGGAATATCAGACAAAGTTACAGTTCAGGTAGGCAATGCGGCATGCATATGTAGGAATTTGCTGACATGGCCTTGCCGCTACCGGGACCGGGTGACCAACCCGGCAGGCGTGCCCGGCGAGCCCTTCGCAGATGGTCGGTTTTCGTTCTTCCAAGCTTGTCGATCACCTCAACGGCGGGAAGATTTCCCGAGATTTCCTGCCACCATTCCGGGAAAATCCGCGCACCTCATCATTTCTATAAATTCCGGAGACTCTATGAAGATGCAATTCGCTGCGGGGAGCGCAGCCCCACGTTGCCGCCCGCGCTGGTTGGCGCTGGCGGTGCTGGCAGCGTATCAGGGTGGTGTGCTGGCCGCCGAACCGACGATCCAGTTGCCGACGGTCGAGGTCATCGGCACGACGCCCCTGCCGGGTATCGGCCTGCCGCTCGCAAAGGTGCCGGCCAACGTCCAGACGGTCAAGGGCAAGGCCCTGGAAGAGCAGCACAGCCTGACCATCGCCGACTATATGGCGCAGAACATGGCCGGCGTGAACGTCAATGAAACCCAGAACAATCCCTTCCAGCCCAATGTGAATTTCCGCGGCTTCACCGCCTCGCCGCTGCTCGGCACGCCGCAGGGCCTGTCGGTGTACCAGGACGGCGTGCGCATCAACGAGCCGTTCGGCGACGTGGTCAGCTGGGACCTGATTCCGATGAACGCGCTGGCCAACATGTCGCTGATGCCCGGCTCCAATCCGCTGTTCGGCCTCAATACGCTGGGCGGCGCCATTTCGCTGCAGACCAAGCGCGGCTATACCCACCGCGGTGGCGCCGTGGAATTATCCGGCGGCTCCTGGGAGCGCTACAACGGCCAGGCCGAATACGGCGGCGTGGCGGCCAATGGCGTGGACTACTTCATCGCCGGCAATGTTTTCGACGAGGACGGCTGGCGCGATGCCTCGCCCTCCAAAGTGCGCCAGATGTTCGGTCAGCTGGGCTGGCGCAACGACGCTACCGATCTCAGCCTGAGCCTGTCGCTGGCCGACAACGACCTGATCGGCAACGGCCTGGTGCAGAAGGAGTTCCTCCGCGCCCAAGGTTGGGAGGCGATCAACACCAAGCCGGACCAGACCGAGAACCAGCTCGCCTTCCTCAACTTCAACGCCAGCCACTGGCTGGGCGATGCCACCCTGCTCAGCGGCAATGCCTACTACCGCAAGGCACGTACGCGCAGCCTGAATGGTGATGTCAACGATGACATCGATCCGGATGCTGCCGGTTTCGACCTGGCCGATTGCGTCGCCGGTGCCGACGAGGACGATGCCGAAATCTCCTGCAGCGGGGCGCTCAATCGCAGCAAATCCAAGCGCGTCAGCTATGGCTTTACCGGGCAGGTCAATTTCAACCAGGATCTGCTGGGCCACCAGAATCTGTTCATCGCCGGCCTGGGCTATGACCGCAGCCGGACCACTTTTGCGCAGGCCACCGAATTCGGCACCATCAACGGCAGCCGCGGTGTCGATGGCATCAGCGTCTTCGGCGATGAGGGCGAAGTCGAGCTGCGTGGCGTCAGCCGGACCTGGAGCCTGTTCGCGACCGACACCTTTTCGTTCAACGACGTCTATCACCTGACCCTGTCCGGCCGCTACAACCACACCCGGGTACAGAATCGCGACCAGCTGATCCCGGACGTCAGCAATCCCGAATCGCTGACCGGCAACCACAGCTTCCACCGCTTCAATCCGGCGATCGGTCTGGCGATCACGCCGAGCAAAGCGCTGTCGTTCTACGCCAGCTATAACGAAGGCAGCCGGGCGCCGACCGCCATCGAACTGGGTTGCGCCAATCCGGCCCAGCCGTGCAAGCTGCCCAACGCCATGGCCGGCGACCCGCCGCTCGACATGGTGGTGTCGAAGACCTTTGAGGGTGGCGTGCGCGGCAAAGTCACCAATGGCATCGGTTATAGCGCCAGCGTGTACCGCACCGAGAACACAGATGACATCCAGTTCATCGCCGCCAATTCGACCGGTGCCGGCTACTTCTCGAACGTCGGCAAGACGCGGCGGCAAGGGGTCGATCTCGGCGTCAATGGCGAGCTGGGTCGCTTCCGCTGGTCGGCCGGCTACAGCTACATCAAGGCCACCTACCAGTCCAGTTTCTCGATCGCCAATGAGGTCAATTCCAGTGCGCTGGATACCGATAGCGACGGCGAAGCGGATACGATTTTCGTCAGCAAGGGCGACACCATTCCCGGCATCCCGCAGCATCAGTTCAAGTTGCGCGGCGAATGGGAGGCACTGCCGCAGTGGACCATTGGTACCAACCTCGTTGCCTTCTCCAGCCAGTATTCCCACGGCAACGAGAACAACGACCATCAAGGCGCCGGCAGCAAGGTCAGCGGCTATACCGTGGTGAATCTGGATACCCGCTATCGCTTCGGCAATACCGGCTGGCAGGTGTTTGCCAAGGTCAACAACGTCTTCGACAAGGAGTACCACACCGGCGGCATGCTGGGTGAGACCTTCTTCGCGGCCGACGGCACCTTCCAGGGCGGCGACGACGAGTTCTCCGCCCTGGTGGCGCCGGGCGCTCCCCGGGCGGCGTGGATCGGCGTGCGCTACGAATTCGGCAAGTCGGCCGGACGGTAAATGTTCCCTGGCAATTGAAAAGCCCCCGCCGGGCAACCGGCGGGGGCTTTTTCATGAGTGCGTGCGGTGCGCTGCGGTCGCTTACGGTTGATCGAGGCTGCCAAACGCCTTCGGATAGGTGACGATGCCCCAGGGCATGCCCTTGTTGGCGATGCGCTTGGTGACTTCCAGCGTGGTCGTATCGATGACGATCACCTCGTCGGAACGACCGCAGGTCAGCAGCAGCTGCTTGTCGTCCGGGGTGAAGGTGAAGTGCCAGCACCGCTCGCCGCTCGGGATGTCCTTGATCTTCGCGTACGAGCCGGCATCGAAGACCTGCAACGTGTTCTCCCGCGAGGCGGCAACGAAGATGCGCTGGCCGGCGCGGTCGAAAGCGATGCCGTAGGGTGTCTTGCCGGTGTCTACGGTGCGCAGCGGCTTGAGCTTGGCGTCGAGGACGAGGAACTTGTCGCCGAATTCGAGCGTCGTGACATAGCGCTTGCCATCCGGCGACACCTTGATGCCGCGCGGCCGTTGGCCGTATTTGCCGGTGGGCACGGTCTTCAGCAGTTTGCCGCTGGCGATGTCATGCATGGTGATGGTGTTGTCGGCCTCGTTGGTGACGATCATCCGCTTGCCGTCGGGGGTGAACTCGATGCCTTCGGTTTCCGGACCGCTGGTGATTTCCTTGAGCAGCTTGCCCTTCTTGATGTCGATGATGGCGATGCGGGCCGGGACCAGGTCGTCGTCGTCATCGTCGTCATGCGCGGCAGGGGCGGCGCCGGGCTTGGGCGGCGGGCCGCCCTTGGAGCTGGGTTCGTAAGTGACGAAGGCACGGTCGCCGAGCACGCGGACGAACTCCGGGTTCTTGCCGATCTTGACGTGGTGAACGACCTGGCGCGTCGCCAGGTCGATGATCGAGACGTTGGCATCGTCCTTGTTGGCGGTGACCAGGTACTTGCCGTCCGCCGTCACGCCGATGCCGCGCGGCCCCTTGGCGCCGACGGCGAAGCTGCCGATCGGTTCGAGGGTCGCCAGATCGAGCACGTTGATGCCGTTATTCTGGTTCGAGATGTAGGCCAAGCCGGCGGTCTGGGCCAGCGCGGGAGATGCAAGACCTATGGCGAGCAGGGCGGCGCCGATGAGTTTTTGTCGTTTGCCGGTCGGCTTCATGAGTGATGCTCCTCCAGAAAGTAAAAACGGAAGTGCCGGCAGGCGTGGTCGCCGGCATTGACGGGAAGGCGTAGCTTACCCCGCCGACGAGGCTTCTGTGACAACGCTGTTCGGCTTTTGGCCAGGCTGGGATTATTAGCGGTCGACAGCAGGATGGCGCGGGAAGTTGTCCCGGAAAACCCGGGAAAATTTCCCGTGGCATGGCCGGGCAGGGTGGTCCGGCGATGGCACCGGGCTAACTGCCGGTCGACAGCCCGATCCGTTGTGCCGACTGGGTAACGGCGAGGACGCAGGGGTGAGTCAGGCGGCGCTCGACCGAGATGGCGAAATAGCTCACCTGCACCTCGGTGGTGCGTCCGATGACCGACAGGGTGCCCGACCGGAGGAATTCCTCTTCGGCGATCGTCGGCACCGGGAAGGCGCCGATGCCGGCCTCGCCAAATGCCATCATCAAGGCCGAGTCATCGAATTCGCCGACGATGCGGGCGCGGATGCGATTTCCTTCCAGCCACGGATGCAGCGCGCTGCGCACCGCCGAATCGTCGCCCGGCAGCAGTAGCGGCAGGACGTTGAGGCAGGCCGGGAAGGGCAGGCCGGCTTGGTTGGCCAGCGGTTTGGCGGCGAGAAAGGTCAGCCCGGAATCGAGCAAGCGGTAGCTGTAGGCACGCACGCTGAAGGAGGGCGGGATCGGGCTGTCGGATATGACCAGGTCCAGTTCGTGCACCGCCAACTGGGCCAGCAGTCGGTCGATCTGCCATTCCCGGCAGACGATGCGGGTCGATTGCTCGCCGCGAATGGCCGGCTGCAGCAGGCGGCAGGCCAGGCTCTTGGGCACGGCGTCGGAAACCCCGACGCGGAATTCGGCCGGCCGGCCGAGCGGGTGGTGCTTGATCATGACTTCCAGTTCGGCGCTCAGGGCGAACAACTCGTCGGCATACTCGAGGGCCATCTTGCCGGCCTCGGTCAGGACGATCGAGCGCCCCTGGCGGGTGAACAGCTCGGTGCCCAGACTGGATTCGAGCAGGCCGATCTGGCCGCTCAGGGTCTGCGGCGTGACGTTGATGGCCTCGGCGGCGCGGGCGACGCTGCCGGCCTTGGCCACCTTCCAGAAGTAGAACAGGTGCTTGAGGTTCATGGGCGTGACTGATCAATCGAGAAAATCGAGTGATTTAGAGAAATAAATCGAATTTATTTTACTCGTCAGCTGCGCTAACGTATTGCCCTTACGTAAATCCCTTACGTGATCCCCTGTTCAAGCTATTGCCTGCAGGGTGACGGCCGGGGGCGTTGCCCAGGCCGCTGCTTCAACCAGTTAACAACAAGATTCTGATCCATACCATCAGGGGGTTTTGCATGCTCACCGCACTCGTCGTCATCTTCATCATCGCCTACGCGGCGATCGCGCTGGAACATCCAATCAAGATCAACAAGTCGGCTTCGGCGCTGATCGGCGCCGGCCTGTTGTGGACCGTCTACGCCCTGTCGCTCGGCGACACCCACCTGCTGACCGAACAGCTCGGCGAATCGCTGACCGGCACGGCGCAGATCGTCTTCTTCCTGATGGGCGCCATGACCATCGTCGAAGTGGTCGATGCCCACAACGGCTTTGAAGTCATCACCAAGCGCATCCGCACCACCCAGTTGTCGTCGCTGATGTGGCTGGTCGGTTTCGTTACCTTCTTCCTCAGCGCCATGCTCGACAACCTGACCACCACCATCGTGATGATCTCGCTGATGCGCAAGCTGCTGGCCAAGCATGAAGACCGCCTGTTCTTCGCCGGTATCATCGTCATTGCCGCCAACGCCGGCGGCGCCTGGTCGCCGATCGGCGACGTGACCACCACCATGCTGTGGATCGGCGGCCAGATCACCTCGCTGGCCATCATTGAGGGGGTGTTCCTGCC
>PHCU01000245.1 GCA_002842345.1 Betaproteobacteria bacterium HGW-Betaproteobacteria-12
GGCGGAATCTGGATCGGGTAGACGCTCAGCCGGTAATAGAGGTCGGAGCGGAAGCGGCCGGCCTTGACCGCGGCCTGCAGGTCGACGTTGGTGGCGGCGACCAGGCGGATGTTCAGTTTGCGCACGCGGTCGTCGCCCAGACGCTCGATCTCGCCTTCCTGCAGCACGCGCAGCAGCTTGGCCTGGGCGGCCAGCGGCAGTTCGCCGATCTCGTCGAGGAACAGGGTGCCGCCGTCGGCGCGTTCGAACTTGCCCATGCGCGAGGTCTGGGCGCCGGTGAAGGCGCCTTTCTCGACGCCGAACAATTCGGATTCGATCAGGTCGTTGGGCATCGCCGCGCAATTGACAGCGACGAACGGCCCCTGCTTGCGGTTGCTCATCTGGTGCAGGGTGCGCGCGAAACGCTCCTTGCCGACGCCGGTTTCGCCAAGCAGCAGGACGGTGACCTGGGTGCCCGAGGCGCGGGTGACCAGGTCGTAGGCGTGCTTGAAGCCGACCGAATTGCCGACCAGTTGCGGCGTCTGCACTTGTTGCGAAATGGTCGTGCGCAGGTAGTCGACCTGATGGCGCAGTTCCAGCAGGTGGTTGAGCATCGAGTCCGATTCGAAATAGCCGGCATGCTGGTCGGCATCGTCCCATTCCTCGAGCGGCTTGCCGACGATGCGGCAGTTGTTGTGGCCGCAGGCGACGCACTCGATTTCCTTGAACAGGATGAAGCGGCCCATGAAGGCCGAGGTGTAGCCGGAGGCGTAGCCGATCTGCGACCAGCAGACCGGCTCGTCGGACTGGCCGAGTTCGCGCAGGTGGATGTCCTGCTCCCAGGAGTTCTCCCAGAGGAACTCGCCGTAGAACTGGCGCTTGTCGAAGTCGATCTTCATCTCGACCGGCGTGACGCGGACGATGCCTTCGAGCATGTGCAGTTGCGGGCCGGTGAAGAAGGCGTCCTGCAGCGACAGGTTGCCGCGGATGCGCTTGGCCAGCTCGGCGTCGCAGACGCCGGCGGCGTAACCCATGCGGGTCAGCAGGCGGCGGGCGTGTTCCTTGCCGACCGAACCGACCAGCTCGCGGCGCAGGGCGCCGAGAGCCGAGGTGTGCATCAGCACCATGCGGTGCTCGGCCAGCCAGATGGTGCCGTCCTTCTCGCAGAACTTGACCAGGTTGCGCAGGTCGTTCGATTCGGGGTAACGAATGGTAGTCATCTTGTCTCGTGGTCGCGGATCCTGGCCGGCGCTGGCGGCGGTCCGCTTTTTTTTGTCGTGGTGTGGTGCCGGGCCGGGCTTAGCGACAGTGCTCCGGTGGCTGGTAATTTTCTCGAGATTATTTCACGTTTCCGCCGTGCCGGTATCGCCGGGGCAGTTGATCATTTAATTAACTGACGCGAAATTCGTTCATCAGATCGTAATCGTGCGCCGCAGCAAATCCGGCCGGTGTTTTTCGTGATTTGCGTAAATACAAAGACTTAACTCATTGGCACGCTCCTTGATAAGAAGAGGCACGGCAGCGGTGTGCGCTGCGCGCTTTTCAGGAGGCAGCAGATGGGGCAGCAAGAGCAGAAACAAGGCAGCACGTTCGACGCCGGGCGTCGCTACGTTCGTGTCTGCAAGCGGCGTCCGGACGGCTTCATCGAATTCGCGTTTGCCATTGGCGATCCGGCCCTGGCTGTCGAGCTGATGTTGCCGGAAGCGGCCTTCCATGAGTTTTGCCTGGCCAACGAAGTGATCTTGCTCGATCCCGACACATCGGATCAGGGCGACTGGGTTTCCCGGTTGAACGACGCCTCGCGCCAGGGTTTTGAAGACGCAGTTTAAATACCCCGCCCGCGGGGATAACGATAGGAGACAAACATGCAGATGGATTTGCGCACCGTGGCAATCAAACCTTTGCGCCACACCTTCGACCACTTGGTCGAGCGTTTCGGCGACAAGCCGGCCAGCCGTTACCAGGAAGGCAGCTACAACATCCAGCAGGAGCACATCTTCCACTACCGGCCGACCTGGGACGCCGAGCGCGTGCTGTTCGACAAGAAGCGGACGAAGATCGTCATGCAGGACTGGTACGCGCTGAAGGACCCGCGCCAGTATTACTACGGTGCCTACACCATCGCCCGCGCCCGGCAACAGGAAGCGGCCGAATCGAGCTTCGAGATGATCGAGGAACGCGGTCTGGCCGAGCTGATCCCGGCCGAGGTGAAGCAGACCGCGCTCGACGTGCTGGTGCCGATGCGCCATGTCGAGTGGGGCGGCAACATGGGCAACTCCTATATCGCCGCTTACGGCTACGGCACGGTGATCACCCAGCCCAGCCTGTATCACGCCATGGATCATCTCGGCGTGGCGCAATACCTGACCCGCATCGGCCTCGTGCTCGACGGGCCGGAGGCGCTCGATACCGCCAAGGAGGCGTGGATGGCCGGCCCGCTGTGGCAGCCGATGCGCCGCCATGTCGAGAATCTGCTGGTGCTGCAGGACTGGTTCGAGATTTTCGTCGCCCAGAACCTGGTGCTCGAAGGCCTGCTCAATCCGATGCTCTACGACCAGCTCGATGCCGATTTCTCGGCCAATGGCGGCACGGCGATCTCGATGATGACGCGCTTCATGGCCGAGTGGTCGGCCGAGACCGCCAAGTGGGTCGATGCCCAGATCAAGGTGGTGGCCGCCGAATCGCCGGAGAACAAGGAGCAGCTGAGCGCCTGGGTCAAGCAGTACCGCTCGGCCACCCGCGAGGCGCTGGCGCCGATTGCCCAGCGCGCTTTCGGCGAGCACGCCGAGGAAGTGCTGGGCGAAGTCACCGCCGAATTCAATGCCCGCTGCGCCAAGCTTGGCCTGGCCGTCTAGGAGTATCCATGTCTACCGTATTCATCGCTTTTCAAACCAACGAGGACACCCGGCCGATCATCGAGTCGATCCTCGCCGACAACCCGCATGCCGTGCTCGACGAGCAGCCGGCGATGGTCAAGATCAAT
>PHCU01000246.1 GCA_002842345.1 Betaproteobacteria bacterium HGW-Betaproteobacteria-12
AAGAGCGCAAATTCTATAGGAACGACATATTTTGTCAACGAGAAAAAAGATTATTAATACAAAAAAGAAGATCGACAGAACAAATTTGTCAAAAAACAGTACGCGTCGCAGTGACCCATATGCTGAACGAGAGGCTGGGAATTATGACCATCCCTTGCCTAGCCGGGAGTTTATCCTGCAGACCATGACGGAGCAGGGTGTGCCTCTCTCCGTGGAAGAGTTATACCGCCTGCTGGCAATCCATGATGAAGAACGCGAGATTTTCAATCGTCGCCTTAATGCCATGGAGCGGGACGGTCAGATTATCCGCAATCGTAAGGGCGCCTTATGCATCGCGGAGAAGTTGCATCTGATCTCCGGTACTGTGCAGGGCCATGCCGATGGTTTTGGCTTTCTGGTGCCGGACGACAAGGAAAGGGCAGGCGGTGTCGATTTATTCCTGTCGCCCAAGGAGATGTCTCAGGTCATGCATGGCGACCGTGTCATGGTGCGCCAAGCCGGGCTGGATAGAAGAGGGCGGCCGGAGGCCAAGATTGTTGAAGTGCTGGAGCGCAAAACGACCCGGCTGGTTGGGCGAATTATGCGCGGCAACGGCTTTTCAATCGTGGCTGCAGAGGACAAGCGTGTTAATCAGGATGTCTTGATTCCATATCATCTGGACATGAAGGCCCAGGATGGCCAGGTAGTGATGGTGGAACTCACCGACCAGCCATCGCCTTATGCCAAACCGATGGGCAAGGTGGTTGAGATTCTCGGTAACTATGCCGATGCCGGCATGGAGATCGAGATCGCATTGCGCAAGCATCAGCTGCCTTATGAGTTTTCTGCGGCTGCTTTGCGTCAGGCTGAAAGCTATTCCAGGCAGGTGCAGGAAAAAGACTGGAAAGGGCGCATCGACCTGCGTGACCTGCCGTTGATCACGATAGACGGCGAAACTGCGCGTGACTTTGATGATGCGGTTTATTGCGAACCGCAGGGCAAGGGCTGGCGCCTGGTGGTGGCGATTGCCGATGTCAGCCACTACGTCAAACCCGGAGATGCGCTGGACAAGGATGCCTACGAGCGTGGAAATTCGGTTTATTTCCCGCGGCGTGTGATTCCCATGCTGCCGGAAGCGCTTTCCAATGGTTTGTGTTCACTGAATCCGCAAGTCGACCGCCTGTGCATGGTCTGCGACATGCAGGTGGATGCTTTCGGCAATGTCAAACGTTATCAGTTCTTCCCCTCCGTCATGCTGTCCAAGGCCCGGATGACCTATACCAAGGTCTACGACATGTTGATCAATCCTCAGGGTGAAACGGCCAAAGAGCATGCCTGGCTGATGCCGCATGCGCAGAATCTCTATGCGCTTTATCAGGTCATGGTCAAGGCACGTGCAAAACGCGGTGCTATCGAGTTTGAGAGCAGTGAAACCATGATGATCTTCAATGATGACGGCAAGATTGAGCGGATTGAGGCCGTGGTTCGCAATGAGGCGCATCGCATCATCGAGGAATGCATGCTGGCAGCCAATGTTTGCGCGTCGGACTTTCTCAAGGAGCATGAACATCCTGCGTTGTACCGCATCCATGAAGGGCCGACCCCGGAAAAACTCGAAGCCCTGCGTACTTTCATGGGTGAGTTCGGCTTTGGTGTGGGCGGCGGCGACAGTCCGCATGCCAAGGACTACGGCAAACTGCTGGAGCAGTTCCGCGGCCGGCCGGATGAACAGCTGCTGCAGACCGTGCTGCTGAGATCGATGCAGCAGGCAGTCTACAGTCCTGACAATATCGGCCACTTCGGCCTGGCGTATGAGTCCTATACCCACTTTACATCGCCAATCCGTCGCTATCCTGACCTGCTGATTCATCGTGCGATCAAGGCCGTGCTGCATGGCGAGAAATACAAGGCCGGCGACTGGCAGGAGCTGGGCCAGCACTGCTCGATTACCGAGCGTCGGGCGGATGATGCGACGCGTGATGTCGAAGCCTGGCTCAAGTGCTATTACATGCAGGACAAGATAGGCGAGGAGTTCGACGGTACAGTGGCCGGTGTCACCAGTTTTGGCCTGTTCGTGGCACTGGATGGCGTTTATGTCGAAGGCCTGTTGCATGTGACCGAACTGGGTAACGACTACTTCAATTACGACAAGGCACGGCACGAGATGGCAGGCGAGCGAACTGGCGTTCGCTATCGTTTGGGTGACAGGCTGCGCGTAAAAATCAGCCGGGTCGACCTGGAAACCAGTAAAATAGACTTTGTTCTGGCTGCGCCGCTTGCGGTATCGGGAGCAGTTGCTGATGGCGAGGCAAAAGTTGTGCAGGCTGGGAGGCCGCGCAAGGCCCAGGCCGGCCGATCAGTTTCGGAAATTGCAGCGCCCATAGCGACAGGCAGAAAGCCGCGTGATGCTGCTGGAAAAAGTACAGCAGGCCAGAAGGCCGGAAGCCGCAAAGCCGTAAGCAAGAAAACACCAACCAAGGGCGCACCCGCAAAAAGTGCCCCAGCCAAAAACAAGAGCAGCAGGAAAAAGCCGGCAAGCCAGGCAAAAAAATCCACCAGAAAATAGTCATCAAGGCGTTAAAAGTAAATGAGCGATACCCGTATTTTGTTTGGCTTTCATGCCGTATTGAGCCGATTGAGGCAGCATGCCACCAGTGTGCAGGAGATCCTGATCGATCGTGACCGTATCGATGCAAGAATGAAGGATTTGTTGGGCATGGCAGATAGTGCCGGTGTCAGGTGCATGCAGGTCGAGAGATCGCGACTGGATGGGCTGGCCGGTATCAACGGCCGGCATCAGGGGGTGATTGCCCGCGTAATCGATGCACCAATTCCGTACAAGGATATCCATGACATCCTGGAGTCGGACCTCAAGGAACCGCCGTTCTTCCTGATTCTGGATGGTGTCGAGGATCCGCACAATTTAGGTGCATGCCTGCGCGTTGCTGACGCCATGGGCGTGCACGCCGTGATCGCGCCC
>PHCU01000247.1 GCA_002842345.1 Betaproteobacteria bacterium HGW-Betaproteobacteria-12
TCAGGATCATTTCGGCGATTATGCCAGATTATTAAACCAAAAACCCGGGTTCAAAAATACCCGGAACCGGTAAGGTCAAAAACGCCCACCGGCAGTGAAGTCGTCGCGCGTTTTTCTCAATCAGATGGAAACTGCTGCTGTTGTTTCTTTATGCGAACATCGCGCCGCTGACTGTTCTTGGCGCCATAGCTTATGATTATCTTCAGAACAGAAAAGTATCGCTGCGCAACGAGATTCAACTCGAGTCTGCGAGATTACTGCGCGACCTTGATAACAGATTCATAATTCCAGACTTCCTGATCTAGGACGTGTTTTTGGCTCATTTCATGGAAGTTGGTTCGGCACTTTTTGGTTTTAAATTCGTTGATTGTATGGCAAACTTGGATGGTTTTTACTCCACACTTGAGGAATTTGCTATGCTTCGACAGTTGCTCTTTGAAGGTTTTCCTGAAGGTTCCCAAAAAATTGGTGACACCTTGAGAATCCTGAAAAAACAAGGTATGGTGACCTATTTTGTCGGCGATGACAACTACTTTTCTCATCCTGAAGGCGATGTTCAGACGCAAAGATTTGCTTTTGCTACGCTGATGATGAATGGACATGTTCGTCCGTGTGACCTTGAGAACCCGCCGTTAAGCATTCCGCATCGAACCTTGATGAACTGGGTTGGCCAATTGCGCAAGAAGGGTTCCAGTTCTTTTTTTCAACCCAGGCCCAAGCAGAATCCGCGAGTGATGACGGCTGAAAAGATTGATGAATGTTGTCGCCTTCTTGGAGATGAATTAAGTATTGGCGAGGTAGCAAAACGGGTTGGTATCAATGTTTCCACGCTTCAAAAAGCTGTTCAGCGTGGAGCGGTAAAAAAAAACGCCAGAATACTCCGGCAGTGAAAAGATAGGAACCACCAAGTCAGATCGTAGCAGCGCTGATGCAAAAGCCGCGTCAGGCATGGGCACGGCTTGCACCCGTGTGCGAGAGCGTGTTGCGGCGGCTATGGGGATTGCGGAGTGCACGATGGCTCGATTCGAGCGATCCCGGGACGTGCCCATGGGGGGATTGTTGGCTGGTTTACCGGCTTTGTGCGCCAATGGCCTTTTGAGCGGCCTCGGAAAGTATCTCGAACTCCCGAAAGGGTTTTATTCGGCTCTTCACATCCTTCTGACGATGGCCTTTATGGCTTTAGGCCGGATACGTCGTCCAGAAGGCTTACGTCACCTTCCGCCGGGAGAATTAGGCAAAGTGGTCGGTCTTGACCGCGTTCCTGAAGTTCGCACCCTTCGAGAGAAAATCACCGCGATGGCTACTCAGGGAAATCCAGGCGCGTGGATTATGGCACTGGCCAAGCTCTGGATGGAAAACGAGCCTGAAGAAGCTGGATATTTGTATGTTGACGGCCATATTCGCGTCTATCATGGAGATATAGCCACCCTTCCTCGCCGTTTTGTCTCTCGTGAACGTCTGTGTCTCCGTGGAACCACGGATTATTGGGTGAACGACGCGCTGGGGCGTCCATTTTTCGTGGTCTCCAAAGCAGTGACAGGCGGACTTGCCACGACGCTGATTGAGGATATCGTTCCAGAACTTCTGAAAACTGTCCCTGGACAGCCGACCAAGGAGGCCTTGGATGCTGATCCGATGCTGCATCGCTTCGTGGTGGTTTTTGATCGGGAGGGGGCGACCCACAGCCTTCTATCTCAGCTTTGGGACAAGCGTATTGGGGCAATCACGTATCGCAAGAATGTAAAAGATCTCTGGCCGGAAAGCGAATTTATCACGCAAGAAGTTCCTGTTCCCGGAGGAGGGAATACCTGTATGAAACTGGCGATGCGTCATAGCACCCTTGCAACAAAGGAAGCGTCTCTCCCGGTGGTGGAGGTTCGTCGATTGACGGAAAGCGGTCATCAAACTGCGGTGATCACGAGCGCCAGGCATCTTGGAAATACCGTCATCGCAGGCCGGATGTTTGCCAGATGGTGCCAGGAGAATTTTTTCGCCTATATGATGGAACACTATGAAATAGACGGACTTATCCAGTATGGAGCCGAGTCACTTCCTGACACCGTTTTAACAGTCAATCCGGCTTGGCGAAAACTCGACAAGGCGGCTCGAAAAGCCTTGACAATGGTGAGGAAACTCCACGCCAAATTGGGGGCGATGGGAAAAGAAGAAACTGGCCTTGAGATGCAAAAAAAAGCTGAATGCGTCCAAGACATCCAGACTGCTCAGATCGAATTGGAACAACTTCGCCTCGAACGCCGAAAAACCACAAAAAAAGTGCAGTTGGACACGCTTCCCGAAGATCAGCGGCCCTCGCAACTTCTGCCGTTAAACAAACAGTTTACTGATGCGGTGAAAATGATTGCCTATCGTGCCGAAACTGCTTTGGTAGCTATTTTGAGGCGTCACTTAAAAAAAGAAGAGGAAGCCCGCGCTTTGGTGCGGGAGTTATTTGTCTCGACCGCCGACATTGAACCGGACGAGGCGAACAACATTCTCAGGGTGCGAATTCATCGAATGGCGTGTCCTGCTCATGACAAAGCAATGGCAGCTCTCCTCGCAGAAATTTCTGAACTGCAATTTTGTCATCCAGAGGCAGGAGCAAAAATGGTCTTCACTTTGGTTTGAATTTCAAAAAAAAGTGCCTTCTGGGTTTCCCTCTAAGTCAGGAAGTCTGAAGTTACATGAGGGTTACAAATTTAATGAAAACTCGGAAAGGTGCCATTTCAATTGGGCAGGAAATAGTAGAAAAGGCAAGGGGAGAGATCTTGCCGTTTTCTCTAACGGCTTGTTAAATTTGCATTTTGTTTTTTAATTTTCATTTCAGTCCTCTACCAATCATACTATCAGCTTTAATTTCGGCCCACTTTTTGCTTATATTTCCGCTTGTATTCAGGCTTGTATATACCTTCTAAAGCCCCGATCACTCATACCTGACATAAATGCCA
>PHCU01000248.1 GCA_002842345.1 Betaproteobacteria bacterium HGW-Betaproteobacteria-12
GACCTGCTGGCGCCAGAACTGGGTACGCCGCTCGGCATTGCCGTAGGCGCCTTCCTTCTCGACCCACATGGCGGTCGGCAGGATGAGGTCGGCGGCCATGCAGGAAACGGTCGGGTAGGGATCGGAAACGACGATGAAGTTGTCCGGATTGCGCCAGCCGGGGAACATTTCCTCGTTGATGTTCGGGCCGGCCTGCATGTTGTTGTTGCACTGCTGCCAGTAGAAATTGACCTTGCCGTCCTTCAGCGCCCGCTGCATGGCCACGGCATGGAAGCCAACCTTGTCGGGAATGGTGCCGTCCGGCAGGCCCCACAGCTCTTCGGTAAGCTTGCGATGAGCCGGATTGGTGACGACCATGTCGGCCGGCAGGCGATGGGAGAAGGTGCCGACTTCGCGCGCCGTGCCGCAGGCCGATGGCTGGCCGGTCAGCGAGAACGGGCTGTTGCCCGGCTCGGAAATCTTGCCGGTCAGCAGGTGGATGTTATAGACGAGGTTGTTGGCCCAGGTGCCGCGGGTATGCTGGTTGAAACCCATGGTCCAGAACGACATGACCTTGACCTTCGGGTCGGCATAGAGCTCGGCCAGCGCCTTCAGATCCTTCTGGGCGACACCGGACAGCTTGGACACCTTCTCGACGGTGTATTCCGAAACGAACTTCTTGAACTCGTCGAAGGTGATCGCTTCCGACTTGCCGGTATCGCCCTTCGGCTTGCCGTCGGCGCCCGGGTAGCCGTTGCTGGTCGCATCCTTTTCCAGCGCATGCGTCGGCCGCAGGCCGTAGCCGATGTCGGTGGCGCTCTTCTTGAAATTGATGTTCTTGTCGACGAAGGCCTGATTCACCTTGCCGGTCTGGATGATGTAGTTGGCGATGTAGTTGAGGATCGCCAGATCCGTCTGCGGCGTGAAGATCATCGGGATGTCGGCGAGCTCGTAGGAGCGGTGCTCGAAGGTCGACAGCACGGCGACCTTGACCCCCTTGTTCGACAGCTTGCGGTCGGTGATGCGGGTCCACAGGATCGGGTGCATTTCGGCCATGTTCGAGCCCCAGAGCACGAAGGCGTCGGCATGCTCGATGTCGTCGTAGCAGCCCATCGGCTCGTCGATACCGAAGGTGCGCATGAAGCCGGCGACGGCCGAGGCCATGCAGTGGCGGGCATTGGGGTCGAGGTTGTTGGTGCGCAGGCCGGCCTTCATGAACTTGGCGGCGGCGTAGCCTTCCCACACCGTCCATTGGCCGGAGCCGAACATCGCCAGGCCGTTGGGGCCCTTGGCCTTCAGCGTCGCCTTGGCCTTCTCTTCCATGATGTCGAAGGCCTGCTTCCAGGAAATCGGCGCGAACTCGCCGTTCTTGTCGAACTTGCCGTTGCTCATGCGCAGCATGGGCGTCTTCAGACGATCGCTGCCGTACATGATCTTGGACAGGAAATAGCCCTTGATGCAGTTCAGGCCGCGGTTGACCGGCGCATCCGGGTCGCCCTGGGTGGCGACGACGCGCCCGCCCTGGGTGCCGACCAGCACGCTGCAGCCAGTGCCGCAGAAGCGACAGGGCGCCTTGTCCCAGCGAATGGCGTCGGCCGGCGGTGCCGCCAACGCGCTGCCGGCCGGCAGGCCGGCCGCCGAAATGGCCGCCGCCGCAGCGTTGGCCTTGATGAAATCCCGTCGATTGAGTTTCACGACTGTTGCTCCTCGGTATCAGACTCGTCGTCGCTATATTGATAAACCATGGCCACCGATGCGACGCCGGGGACACCATGCAAGGCCACGTAGCGATCCGCAGCCGAATTCGTATCGTCGTCCTCGAGCGTCACGACGACCTTGCCCTCTTCGTTGCGGGCATGAATCTCTACCCCGGGCATGGCGCCGATGACGGCGCACGCCTCGGCAAGCCGCGACGGGGCGATATAGACAATGGCACTCGATATGTTCATCCGGTCTAGTCCTTCTGCAGCGTTGGCTGACTACAACTTACGGAAACGGATGTTCCGCATCCCGGCCATTGTCGAACTTGATGTGTATCAAGCGAATACGGCTGACGGATAAACCCTAGTTCCAATGAGGATTTCCGACTACTACCAATTAACTACGCCGGACGGACCAGCGCTGCGCCAGCAGAGGCTGCACCGCTGGCCGCGCCGCGCTAAACTAACAGACTGGCATATAGCGATAGGCTATCCCGAAAATTTAGGCAATCAATTGGCACAATTGCCGGCCCAACCCTAAGATGTCGTTGCTTTCATTCACCAACCCACAGGAGAAACCCCGCATGTCGATCATCAACAGCAAGCTCAAGCCCTTCGCCACCCAGGCTTACCACGACGGCAAGTTCGTCCCCGTCCATTCGGACGACCTCAAGGGCAAGTGGTCCATTTTCTTCTTCTACCCGGCCGACTTCACTTTCGTCTGCCCGACCGAACTGGGCGACATGGCCGACCTGTACCCGGAATTCAAGAAGCTGGGCGTCGAGGTCTACTCCGTCTCGACCGACACCCACTTCACGCACAAGGCGTGGCACGACGCCTCAGACACGATCAAGAAGATCCAGTACGTGATGCTCGGCGACCCGACCGGCACGATCACCCGCAACTTCGACGTGATGATTGAGGAAGAAGGCCTGGCCCTGCGCGGCACCTTCGTGGTCAATCCGGAAGGCGAAATCAAGGTTGCCGAAATTCACGACCTGGGCATCGGCCGCGACGCGTCCGAACTGCTGCGCAAGGTCAAGGCCGCCCAGTACGTCGCCTCGCACCCGGGCGAAGTCTGTCCGGCCAAGTGGCAGGAAGGCGAAGCCACGCTGAAGCCGTCGCTGGATCTGGTCGGCAAGATCTAGGGCGCGTTCACAGTAACCAGATATAGGCGCAAGCGAGATGCAGAAAGGCGTTGAATCGGTTGGCGAGTTTGTCGTATCGGGTTGCGATACGACGG
>PHCU01000080.1 GCA_002842345.1 Betaproteobacteria bacterium HGW-Betaproteobacteria-12
GCTTGAGCGGCGTCTGACCGCCGTACTGGACGATGACGCCTTCCGGCTTCTCGATGGCGCAGATTTCCAGCACGTCTTCCAGCGTCAGCGGCTCGAAGTACAGGCGATCGGAGGTGTCGTAGTCGGTGGACACAGTTTCCGGATTGCAGTTGACCATGATGGTCTCGTAGCCATCCTCGCGCATCGCCATCGCCGCATGCACGCAGCAGTAGTCGAACTCGATACCCTGGCCGATGCGGTTCGGACCGCCACCGAGGACCATGATCTTCTTCTTGTCGGTCGGGTTGGCTTCGCACTCATCCTCGTAGGTCGAGTACATGTAGGCGGTACCGGTCGAGAATTCAGCAGCGCAGGTGTCGACACGCTTATAGACCGGACGCACCTTCAGTTCGTGGCGGCGCTCGCGCACGGCGGTCTCGGTCGTCTTGGTCAGGTGTGCCAGACGACGGTCGGCGAACCCCTTACGCTTCAGATAGCGCAACTCCTCGGCACTGAAGGAAGCCAGCTCGCGCTTCTCGATCTCCAGCTCGAGATCGACGATCTCCTTGATCTGCACCAGGAACCATGGATCGATCTTGGTCAGTTCGAAGACGCGCTCGACCGACATGCCGATGCCGAAGGCGTCGGCGACGTACCACAGGCGGTCCGGCGTCGGCCGGGCCAACTGCTCGTCAATGGTTTCCGGGTCGACCGATTTGAGGTTGAAGCCGTCGACGCCGACTTCCAGACCGCGCAGCGCTTTCTGCAGCGATTCCTGGAAGGTGCGGCCGATGGCCATCACTTCGCCGACCGACTTCATCTGCGTGGTTAACGTCGAATCGGCCTGCGGGAATTTCTCGAAGGCAAAACGCGGCACCTTGGTGACCACGTAGTCGATCGACGGCTCGAACGAGGCCGGCGTCTTGCCGCCGGTGATGTCGTTGGACAACTCGTCCAGCGTGTAGCCGACCGACAGCTTGGCGGCGATCTTGGCGATCGGGAAGCCGGTCGCCTTGGAGGCCAGCGCCGACGAACGCGAGACGCGCGGGTTCATCTCGATGACGATCATCCGCCCGTCCTTCGGGTTGATCGAGAACTGCACGTTGGAACCGCCGGTATCGACGCCGATTTCGCGCAGCACGGCGATCGAGGCGTTACGCAGGATCTGGTATTCCTTGTCGGTCAGTGTCTGCGCCGGCGCGACGGTGATCGAATCGCCGGTATGCACGCCCATCGGGTCGAGGTTCTCGATCGAGCAGATGATGATGCAGTTGTCCGCCTTGTCGCGGACCACTTCCATCTCGTATTCCTTCCAGCCGAGCAGCGACTCCTCGATCAGCAACTCGTTGGTCGGTGAGGCTTCCAGACCGCGCTTGCAGATGGTCTCGAATTCTTCCATGTTGTAGGCAATGCCGCCGCCCGTGCCACCCAGCGTGAAGGACGGCCGGATGATGGTCGGGAAGCCGATCACCGCCTGGACCTGGTAGGCCTCTTCCATGCTGTGCGCGGTAGCCGACTTGGCGGAACCGAGACCGATCTTGGTCATCGCGTCCTTGAACTTCTGGCGGTCCTCAGCCTTGTCGATAGCCTCCTTGGAGGCGCCGATCAGCTCGACCTTGAACTTGGCCAGCACGCCCTCGCGGTCGAGATCGAGCGCGCAGTTCAGCGCGGTCTGGCCGCCCATGGTCGGCAGCAGCGCATCCGGGCGCTCCTTCTCGATGATCTTGGCGACAACCTGCCAGGTGATCGGCTCGATGTAGGTGACGTCGGCCATTTCCGGGTCGGTCATGATGGTCGCCGGGTTGGAGTTGACCAGGATGACCTTGTAACCCTCCTCGCGCAGGGCCTTGCAGGCTTGCGCGCCGGAGTAGTCGAATTCACAGGCCTGGCCGATGATGATCGGTCCAGCGCCAATAATCAGAACACTTTTTATATCTGTACGTTTCGGCATCTTGTATCTCGCTTGTTAGGCCCGTTGCAGTGCAGCCGTGCCGCGCGTCATGGTGTCGAGGAAGCGGTCGAACAGGTAAGCCACGTCGTGCGGGCCGGGGCTGGCTTCCGGGTGCCCCTGGAAAGAGAAGGCCGGCACGTCGGTGCGGGCGAGCCCCTGCAGTGAGCCATCGAACAGCGACACGTGGGTGGCGCGCAGATTGGCCGGCAGCGTCTCGGCATCAACGGCAAATCCGTGGTTCTGGCTGGTAATCAGCACCTGGCCGGTATCCATGTCCTTGACCGGATGATTGGCACCATGGTGGCCGAACTTCATCTTCAGCGTCTTGGCACCGGAAGCCAGCGCCAGTAACTGGTGGCCGAGGCAGATGCCAAAAGTCGGCAGGCCGCGCTCGAGGAATTCACGAATGGCGGCGATGGCGTAATCGCACGGCTCCGGATCGCCCGGGCCATTGGACAGGAAAACACCGTCCGGTTTCATCGCCAGCACGTCGGCCGCCGGCGTCTGGGCCGGCACGACGGTCAGCCTGCACCCGCGCTGAGCCAGCATGCGCAGGATGTTGCGCTTGACGCCGAAATCGTAGGCGACAACATGGAAGCGCGGTTCCGCAGCCGACGCGTAACCGGTCAGCGTCCATTCGGCTTCCGTCCAGTCATAGCCAGTCTTGGCGGAAACCACCTTAGCCAGGTCCATGCCATTGAGCCCGGGGAAGGCCCGGGCCATGCCCAGCGCCTTCGCCTCATCGACCTCGCCAGCCAGGATGCAGCCAGCCTGGGCGCCCTTCTCGCGCAGGATGCGGGTCAGCTTGCGGGTATCGATACCGGCGATGGCAACAATCCCGTGCTGCTTCAGATAGGACGACAAATCGCCCTCGCTGCGCCAGCTGGAAGCTACCAGCGGCAGGTCGCGAATGACCAGCCCGGCAGCGAAATTGGCATTCGATTCAAAATCTTCCGCATTGCAACCGGTGTTGCCGATATGCGGATAGGTCAGCGTGACGATTTGCTGGCAATAGGACGGATCGGTGAGGATCTCCTGGTAGCCCGACATGGCGGTATTGAAAACCACTTCGCCGCTGGTAACACCATCTGCGCCGATGGATTGGCCCTTGAAAACCGTTCCGTCGGCGAGGGCGAGAACGGCGGGTGTGAATGAGGGCAGCAGCGACACGTCGGCTCTCCAGTAACTTTTTGTATGTTCATGTGCCAAGCGGGGAGGCTCGCGCCTCCCCGCTTGTGCTTTTTTAACCTTGCTATTTTAGCCGAGAAGAGCCTTTTCAGGCAAATTCAAGGGATTACGCGCGTCTCGACAAACTGTTCGAGAAGCGGCCGGATCCCGGCCATCTGGTCCTTCAAGACGGAAATATCGCGCTGGCAGCCGTGCCAGTCCACACCCTTGCCGGACAGGGTCGCCTTTTCCAGCAGCATTGCCTGACGCCGCCCCGCCTCGGCGTGAAACATGGCCAACAGGCTTTTCAGGGTATGGGCGTGCATGCGCACACCGTCGGCGTCCTGCGCCGCCACGGCGAGTTGTACCCGCCCCAGGTGCTCGTCCCACTCGCCGAGCAACATCCCGGCCATGGTCGCCAGCAAGTCGGCATCGCCGATATCGTGCAGGGCCGCCCGCAGATCGAGCGCGGGCCTTGCCCCAACCTCCGCCGCCCCTGCCGGCCCCGCGACCGACTCCCCGTCCTCACCGCGTGCCCGAGCCAGCGCGGCGTATAACTCGGCCGGACGCAAGGGCTTGGCTAGATAGTCGTTCATCCCGGCATCGCGACAGCGGTCACGGTCGCTTTCCATGACATTGGCCGTCATCGCGACGATATACACCGGGCGAAAATCTTCCGAAATCACCCAACTGCGGCGCATTTCACGCGAACGGATGGCCTCGGTGGCTTCCAGCCCGCCCATCACCGGCATCTGCATGTCCATCAGAATGACGTCGAAACGGCCACTGTCGTACTGCTCGACAGCCTCGGCCCCATTGTTGGCCAAGGTGACACGGTGCGACTGCCGCTCCAGCAGGCGCCTGGCCAACTCCTGATTGACCGGATTATCCTCGACCAGAAGGATGTCCAGCACCTTGCCCGCTGTGGCCGGCGCGGCTTCCAGTTCGAACGGCGCCAACGCCACCCGCCCACCGTCTTCCACCAGAGCCAGCGCATCCTCCAGATCGCCGACTCCGATCGGCTTGACCAGATGGGCCTTCACCTCCAGCGTCCGCAGACGATCCAGGTCCTGACGCTGATTTTCCGTGCTGAGCATGACCAGCAAGCGCTCCCGGCCACCACCGGCGCGCCAGCACTCGATCAATGGGAATCCGGCCGGTGCCGCCATGTGGGCATCGGCAAGGACATAATCGTAGGGAAAGTCCAGCGCCCGGGTTTGCGCCAATGCCGCCTCGGCCGCCGCACCGTCGCTGACCAGCGCCGCCTGGATGCCGAGTCGATCAAGCAATTCGACCAGACAGCGACCAGCGGCAATGCTGTCCTCGATAACCAGGGCGCGCCGGCCGCGATAGCATGCCCTGCCAGGAGCGGACGACCGGCCCTCGGCATCGACACCGAAACGCGCCGTAAAGTGAAACAACGAACCACTGCCCGGCGCACTCTCCAGCCCGATCCGGCCATCCATCAACTGAACCAGGCGGGCACAGATGGCCAGCCCGAGGCCAGTGCCGCCGAAACGCCGCGTCGTCGACACATCAGCCTGGGAGAATGCCTCGAAAATGGCCTGCTGCTTATCCTCCGGCACGCCGATTCCGGTATCGCGCACGGCGAAACGCAGATAAACGGAGCGTTCGCCCGCTTCTTCGACATCCACCCTGAGGGCGACCTCGCCTTGCTCGGTGAACTTGATCGCGTTGCCGACCAGATTGGTGATCACCTGGCGCAGGCGCGTCGGATCGCCAATGACGCGAGCCGGCACCTCGGGCCGAACATCGACGATCAGCTCGAGTCCCTTGCGATGGGCATTGACCGCCAGCATGCGCACAGCTTCCAGCACCGTGTCCTGCAACGAAAACGCCAAGGCCTCGAACTGCACTTTGCCAGCCTCGATCTTCGAGAAGTCGAGAATGTCGTTAACGATGGTCAGCAACGACTCGGCGGACGACTTGACGGTTTTCAGATAGTGCCGCTGTTCGGCATCGAGATCAGTATCGAGCGCCAATTCGGTCATGCCGATGATGCCGTTCATCGGCGTGCGGATTTCATGGCTCATGTTGGCCAGGAATGCACCGCGCGCCAGATTTGCCGCTTCGGCCAGTTCCTTGGCGGCGATCAGCGCCGCCTCGGCGGCCTTGACTTCGCTGATGTCGCGCTGCAGCAGCAGCAAACGCACGGGTTCGCCGGCAGCATCGCGGGCAGCGACGGCGCCGCGCAGCATGAACCACCGCCATTGCCCGTCACGGGCGCGCAGCCGACATTCAGCCTGGAAGTACCGCTGCCCGCCACCCCGCGCCTGGGCCGCCATGTGCATTTGCAATACCCGCAGATCGTCGGGATGGACCAGGCGCTGCCAATGGGCAATACCATCGTCCAGCTCATCGGCCTGATAGCCGAGCATCTTCTTCCAGTTGCGCCCTGATTCGATCCGGCCGCTACGCAAATTCCAGTCGGTCAGTGCGTCGCCGGACAGCAGCGCCTGCCAGCCATTGACCCCGGCATAGGCGCTGTAGCCGGAATCCACCAGCCCGATCAGTTTCTCGACGCCCCGTACCAGATCAGCCTGGCCGTTCTCCCGGGCCGCTTCGAGCAACTGCCGCAAACACGCCTCGCCCTCGCCCCCGAAGGCTTCCTGAAGCTGGCGGGCGAGTAGGCGGGATTTCATGCAGTTCAGCGCAAGCCGAGCACGTCCTGCATGTCGAAGAGGCCATTGCGCCGACCGGCAACGAAACGGGCTGCGCGCAGACTGCCCAGCGCGTAGGGCATGCGGCTGCTCGCCTTGTGGGTCACCTCGACCCGCTCACCCAGACCGCAGAACATCACGGTATGGTCGCCGACAATATCGCCGCCACGTACCGTGGCAAAACCGATAGTGGACGGATCGCGCTCGCCGGTGACACCCTCGCGGCCATAAACGGCGCATTCCGCGAGGTCGCGACCAAGGGCGTCGGCAACCACCTCGCCCATGCGCAGCGCGGTGCCGGATGGCGCATCGATCTTCAGGCGATGATGGGCCTCGACGATTTCAATGTCGTAGCCCTGATTCAGGATGCGGGCCGCCGTATCGAGCAGCTTGAATACCAGATTGACGCCAACCGCCATGTTCGGCGCAAAAACCACCGGGATTTCCTTGGCGGCAGCCGCGATTGCCGCCTTGCCTTCAGCCTCGAAGCCGGTGGTGCCGATAACAATGGCAACACCGGCCTGACGGCACAGGTCGAGATGCACCAGGGTGCCTTGCGGGCGGGTGAAATCAATCAGGCAATCGACATTCTTGAGCCCGGCCGCGACATCATCGCCAACCACGACGTCACAGGCGATGCCGACCAGGTCACCGGCCGTCTTGCCAATGAAGGGACTACCCGGCTGATCGAACAGCGCCCCCAGCACGAGTTGCTCATCCTTCAGAGTGGCCTCGGTCAACATGCGGCCCATGCGGCCGCTGGCCCCGACAATACCTATACGGGTCATCGTCATTTCAGAATCCGAAATTATTCAACATCCGGCGGAAAAAGCCGGGTTCCTCGCGCGGCGGCAGCGGCGCCGCATCGCTGGGGAGCGAGCCGAGATCGACCAGCCGGGTGCGCGAACCGGGCATCGCCAGCTCGGCGGTATCGGCCACGGCGACATCGCCATCAACGCGTTCCAGACGGCCTTCCGCATCGAAAAACACGGCGAGACGGCGTGTTTCGATCTCGCCGGTACGACCGCTTTGATAGCGATAGACGTAGTCCCAGCGCTGCTGGTGAAAGATGTCGGCAATCAGCGGCGTGCCGAGCAGAAAACGTACCTGATCGCGCGTCTGTCCCGGTTTCAGCTGGGCAACCATTTCCTGGCCGAGCACATTACCCTGCTGGATATCGATCTTGTATTCGTTGATGAAGCTCGGCTTGGCCGAGCAGGCGCCCAGGGCGACACAGGAAGCTGCAATGAGCAGCAGGCGGGAACGGAGCATGCGGATTTCCGGAGTTTCTCAATCGGCTTTGAAGCGGTATATCATACCCGAAATCGCCAATTGGCCCGCGCCGACACATTCTCTGGAAACATCACGATGAGCGACCCCCAAAGCCTCAAGAACATGGGCCTGAAAGCCACCTTTCCCCGCCTGAAGATTCTTGAGCTTTTCGAGAACAGCACCATGCGGCACATGACGGCGGAAGACGTCTATCGCATGCTCATCGCCGAGCACATGGACATCGGTCTGGCCACCGTCTATCGCGTGTTGACGCAGTTCGAGCAGGCCGGCCTGCTGGAGCGCCACTTCTTCGAATCCGGCAAGGCCGTCTTCGAGATCAACCGCGGCAAGCATCACGACCACCTGGTCTGCATCGACTGCGGCCGGGTCGAGGAATTCTACGATCCGGAAATCGAGCGCCGGCAGAACGCCATCGCCAGCGAACGCGGCTTCGCCATCCAGGATCACGCGCTCTATCTCTACGCCCAGTGCACCAAGGATGCCTGCCCGCATCGCACCAAGCCGGGCGAAAAATCCTGATTCACTGATTTTCGATGACCAACCTAACCATTGGCGGGTTTGCCGCCTGGCTGTCGTCGGCTGGCGCCACCTTTTTGCTGATCGCCCTGGCCGAATTCGGCGACAAGAGCCAACTGGTCTGCATGACCCTGGCAGCCCGCCATCGTGGCCTGCCGGTGGTGCTCGGCGCCGTCGCTGCCTTCGCCGTCCTCAACCTGCTTGCCGTGCTGTTCGGTGCAGCCGTTGCCGCCTGGCTGCCGGAATGGGTGGTCACCGTGGCCGTCGCCGTGCTATTTGCCGTGTTCGGTATCAGCGCACTGCGCTACACGGAAGAGGATGAGGACGAGGTAATCGAGGAAAAACCCGGCCACGGGATCTTCGCCACCACCTTCCTGCTGATCTTCCTGGCCGAATTCGGCGACAAGACGCAAATCGCCGTCGCCGGCCTCGGCAGCACCACCGACACCCTTGCCGTCTGGCTCGGCGCCACGCTGGCCCTCACCGTCACCTCGATCCTCGGCGTCTTCGCCGGGCGCAAGTTCCTGCACCGGCTGCCGCTGGTCTGGATTCACCGCATCAGCGGCGTTTTCTTCCTGGCCCTGGCCCTCTACGCGCTGTCGCGCCTGCTTTAGGCAACCGCCGAGAAGCCGCCGCCACCCTCGCCTGCCGCCGACACCTGGCGATAGGCCGCGAGCGCACCGTCGACCTGCTCATTACCCGTGCGCTGCTCGTCAGCCGCCTGCGCCATCTCCTGGCGGGCCTGCATTTCCATCTGACTGGCGGCGGCGGCCACCCGCCGATCCTGCGTCGATGGATCGGCCGGCGCCAAGGCGGCTGCGCGAATCTGCTGCGCCTTGGCTATGGTTTCTTCGGGCGTACGGCCAGGCGAGGTATCGATGGAGACTTCGCCGGCCACCGCGTAGCGCTTGTTGTCCGGTCCCGCCTGATAGGCGTAGCTGCTGCCCCGTACCAGCCCCGCCCCGGCGGCCATATGCGCCTGCTCGTGCGAGCGCACTTTGCGGTCGGTCTGCTTCAGCGCGTCAACCTGGCGCTGCTGTTCCGGCGTGAGTTCGCCGCCACGGCCGGCAACGCGGCTAACGGCAGGGGAAGATGAAACGGAAAAACCACCGACAGCACCGATCATGGGTACTCGACAAACAGGCAACTATTTGACTATAGCGCCTGCGGCGCCAAATTTCAGCCGGCCTGACCAAGCATGCGCGCTGCCCGCGTGCCGAGCAGTTCGCTGGCGTGCTGACGGGTGATCTCGGTGATGTCGACGCCGCCGAGCATACGGGCGATTTCCTGCACTCGGCCGGCCGCATCTAGCGGCTGGATGGCGCTCAGCGTCACGCCGTCGCGCTGGGCCTTGCTGACCTGCCACTGCCAGTCGGCCTGGGCGGCGACTTGCGGCAAGTGGGTGACACATAACACCTGGCGCTCGCCCCCCAGCTCGTGCAGCAGGCGACCGACGATCTCGGCGACGCCGCCGCCGATGCCGACATCGACCTCGTCGAAGATCAGCGTCGGCACGCTGGCCGAACGCGAGGTCAGCACCTGGATGGCCAGGCTGATGCGCGACAGTTCGCCGCCGGAGGCGACCTTGGCCAGCGGCCGGGCGTCGTTGCCGGCCAGGCCGGCAATGCGAAATTCGACCTGCTCGCGGCCATAGACGGCACCATCGACCGGCACCAAAGCCACTTCGAAACGGCCGGAGGACAGGGCCAGCTGACGCATCACTTCGCTGACCGCCCGGCTCATCTCGGCCGCCGTCTGCTGCCGGCCGGCCGTCAGCTGCTGCGCCAGGGCCAAGTAAGCCGCCTGCGTGCGCGTCACTTCGCCGGCCAATGCCTGCAGATCGCTCGCCGCCTCCAAGGTGGCCAGACGTTGCTGCCAGCCGGCCAGCAGGGCCGGCAACTCTTCCGGCGCCACGCGATATTTGCGGGCGGCCGCCAGAACCGCATCCATACGCCGCTCGACTTCGGCCAGACGCGCCGGATCGAGGTCGACGCGATCGCTGTAGCGGCGCAGAGTCGATACCGCGTCGGCCAATTCGGCCTGCACCGACTGGACCAGCGCCGCCACTTCGCCGAGCGCCGGATCGAAATCGGCCAGCGCCGACAGCCGATTGGCGACGCTGTCGACCTGGCGTTCGCAAGCGGCATCGTCATCGGCCAGCACGGCCAGGGCGAACTGCGCACCGTCCATCAGACTGGCGGCATGACCGAGGCGGCGGTGCTCGAGGTCCAGTTCCGCCCACTCGGCGACGGTAAAGGCCAGGGATTCCAGGTCGCGCACCTGCCATTCGAGTTGCTCGCGCTCGCGCTGCAGCGCCTCGGCGCCCGCGCCGGCTTCGGCCAGCGCCTGCTCGGTGGTGCGCCAGGCGCGGAAGGAGCCCCCCACCTCGGCAGCCAGCGGCAACAGGCCGGCATGGGCATCGAGCAGGGTGCGCTGGGCATCGGTGCGCAGCAACGACTGGTGCGCGTGCTGGCCGTGGATATCCACCAGCCAGTCGCTGACTTCGCGCAATTGCTGAACGGTTGCCGGCGAGCCGTTGATCCAGGCGCGCGAGCGACCGCCGGCGTCGACCACGCGGCGCAGCAGCAGTTCGTCGTCGGCGTCGAGCTCGGCGGCCACCAGCCAGGCCCGCACTTCCGGGACGGCGACGATGTCGAAGACGGCGGTGATCTCCGCCTTGTCGCAGCCGGAGCGGACAACGCCGGCATCGGCGCGCTCGCCGAGGGCCAGCGCCAGGGCATCGATGAGGATCGACTTGCCGGCCCCGGTCTCGCCGGTCAGGGCCCCGAAACCGGCGGAAAAATCGAGCTCCAGGCGGTCGACAATGACGAAATCGCGGATCGACAGATGACGCAGCATGTTCTCATTGCCCCTTCGGCCGTTCGCTCCACTGCAGTTTCTGGCGCAGCATGGCGAAGTAGCGGTAGCCGGGCGGATGCAGGAAGCAGATGGTGTGTTCCGAGCGACGCAGGCGAACGCTGTCGCCGCGCTCCAGGTCGAGCGTCACCTGCCCGTCGAAGTGCACGCGCGGGTCGTCGGCATGGGTGATGCGGAATTCGATGTCGGCCCGGTCGTTGACGATGATCGGCCGGTTGGTCAGCGCATGCGGGCACAGCGGCACCAGCGCGATGCCGGTCAGCGTCGGGTGCAGGATCGGGCCACCAGCCGACAGCGAGTAGGCGGTGGAGCCGGTCGGCGTGGACACGATCAGGCCGTCGGCACGCAGGCTGTAGATGAATTCGCCATCGATGAACAGCTCGAATTCGATCATCCGGCCGATCGCCCCCTTGTCCAGCACGACGTCGTTGAGCGCCATGTTGGAGGCCACTTCGCGCCCCTCGCGCACCACCTCGGCGGCCAGCAGCATGCGGTTCTCGGGATTGAAGCGGCCGTCGAGCAAGTCGTCCATGCAGGTCAGCAGATCCTGGCGGGCGATATCGGTCATGAAGCCGAGCCGGCCCTGGTTGACCCCGACCAGCGGCACGCAGTAGCGGGCCAGGCGGCGCGCCGCATTGAGCATGGTGCCGTCGCCGCCGAGCACGATGGCCAGATCGGCATGGGCGCCGATGTCGTTGAAGCCGCAGGTCACCCAACGCGACAGGTCGACCTTCTTGCCGATGTGTTCGGAGGTCTCGCGCTCGATGAATACCGAGACGCCGCGCTCGTGCAGATACTCGGCGAGACCGCGCAGCGACTCGGCAATTTCCATGCTGTGGTATTTGCCGACCAGGGCGATGGTCCGGGGAGCGTTCAGGGAAGCGAAGCTGCGGTTCATGGCGCGAATTCTTGCACAAAAATCGGTCATCGCGCCGATCCCGATTTTTGTACAATCCTCAGCCATGCTGGACGAACGCTCGCGCACCCTGCTCAAGGCCCTGGTCGAACATTACGTTGCCGACGGGCAACCGGTCGGCTCGCGCGCCTTGTCGAAGTTTTCCGGCCTCGACCTGTCGCCGGCGACGATCCGCAACGTCATGGCCGACCTCGAGGAAGCCGGCTTTGTCGCCAGCCCGCACACCTCGGCCGGGCGTATCCCGACGGCGCGCGGCTACCGCTTGTTCGTCGATAGCCTGCTCACCGTCCAGCCGCTGGAAATCCGCCAGATGGGTGCGATGGAGGAAGCGCTGCAGGGCCGGCCGTCGAACCAGGTGATCGCCAGCGCCTCGCAGTTGCTCTCCAGCCTGACCCATTTCGCCGGCGTCGTCATCGCCCCGCGGCGCAAGGCCAGCCGCATCCGCCAGATCGAATTCCTCAGCCTGGCCGAGCGGCGCATCCTGCTGATCATCGTCACCGCCGATGGCGACGTGCAGAACCGCATCCTGAATACGGAAAAGGCCTATTCCCCGGCGGAACTGGTCAGCGCCGCCAATTACCTGACGCAGAATTTTGCCGGCCTGGATTTCGAGCAGATCCGCCACCGCCTGGCCAGCGAGATCCAGCAATTGCGCGAGGACATCAAACCGCTGATGGCCCAGGCCCTTGATGCCGGCGATGCGGCGCTGGCGGAAAGCGCCACCCCCTATTTCATCTCCGGCGAACGCAACCTGCTCGACGTCGAGGAACTGTCGTCGAACATGAAGCGCCTGCGCGAACTGTTCGACCTGTTCGAGCAACGCTCCAGCCTGATGCGCCTGCTCGATGTGTCGAACCGGGCCGAAGGCGTGCAGATTTTCATCGGCGGCGAATCCGGTATCGCCTCGCTCGACGAATGCAGCGTCATCACCGCCCCCTATGCGGTGGATGGCCAGGTAGTCGGCTCGGTCGGCGTCATCGGCCCGACCCGGATGGCCTACGAACGCGTCATCCCGATCGTCGACATCACCGCCCGGCTGCTCTCCAGCGCCCTTTCCAGCAAAGAAGAATAACCATGCCCCGCTTCACCTCCGAACCGTCCTACCGGCACGGCAGCGCCCCCGCCACGGCGGTCGTCCTGGTCAACCTGGGCACGCCCGAGGCACCGACGGCACCGGCGCTGCGCCGCTACCTCAAGGAATTCCTCTCCGACCCGCGCGTCGTCGAGATTCCCAAAGCGCTCTGGTGGCTGATCCTCAACGGCATCATCCTCAACATCCGGCCGAAGAAATCGGCAGCCAAGTACGCCAGCGTCTGGATGACTGAAGGTTCGCCGCTACGCGTCCATACCGAACGCCAGACCAAGCTGCTCAAGGGCTTTCTCGGCGAGCGCGGCCATCGGGTAACGGTCACGTCGGCGATGCGCTATGGCTCGCCGTCGATCAGCAGCGTGCTCGACCAGCTCAAGGCCGACGGCACCAACCGCATCCTGCTCTTGCCGATGTACCCGCAATACGCGGCGAGCACTACCGCAACGGTCATCGACGAAGCCTGCAAATGGCTGCTGCGGCAGCGTAACCAGCCGGAAATGCGCTTCGTCCGCAATTTTCACGATCACGAGGGCTATCTCGCCGCCCTCGAACATTCAATACGCAAACACTGGCAGACAAACGGTACCCTCGGCGAGAAGGACCGCCTGCTCATCAGCTTCCACGGCCTGCCCAAGCGCAGCCTGGAGCTCGGCGATCCCTACTTCTGCGAATGCCAGAAAACCGGCCGCCTGCTGGCCGAGCGCCTGAACCTGCTGCCCGACCAATTCCGCATCTGCTTCCAGTCGCGCTTCGGCAAGGCCGAATGGCTGCAACCCTACACCGCCCCGACGCTCCATGAATGGGGCCAGCATGGTGTCCGCCGGGTAGACGTGATCTGCCCCGGCTTCGTCGCCGACTGCCTGGAAACGCTCGAGGAAATCGCCCTGGAAGGCCGCGACGACTTCCTCGCTGCCGGCGGCAAGGAATATCACTATATCCCGGCGCTCAACGAGAACAACGACTGGCTGCTGGCGCTGACCGATCTGGTCGAAAGCCAGCTGGCCGGCTGGCCGACCACCATCGCGGTCGATCCGCAGGCGCTCGACCTGTCGGCCCGCGAAGCCCTGAAATGGGGCGCCCGGACTTGAAGTAGCGACGTCTGGCCCAATATCAGTTCAGTCTGATATTGGAGCCCAGCATGAGTGATTCCCTGCATGTCGTCTGCCCGCACTGCGCGGCGGTCAATCGCCTGCCTGCCGAACGGCTGGCACAGAGCCCGAACTGCGGCCAGTGCAAACAGCCCTTGTTCGATGGCGAGCCCGCCGAACTGAACGCCGGCAATTTCGACCGCCACATCGGCCGTAGCGACCTGCCCGTCGTCGTCGATTTCTGGGCGCCGTGGTGCGGACCGTGCCGGACGATGGCGCCGAATTTCCATCAGGCGGCGATCGATCTTGAGCCGCGCGCCCGCCTGGTCAAGGTCAATACCGAAGCCGAGCAGCGGCTGGCCGCCCGCTTCAATATCCGCTGCATTCCGACCCTGGCCATCTTTTTTGAAGGACGCCAAATCGCCCGCCAGAGCGGCGCGCTCGACCTCGGCACGCTGAAACGCTGGATAGAGGCGCATCTCCATAAGCCTTAACTTTACTGGCGGCCGGCCGTTAACTAGGCGTCGAAATATGGTTCGCGGAGGCCACCATGAAAATCGCCAGCGCCAATCTGCAAATGGCTTCCACGCACGCCAGCCTGCAGCAGCATGAAGTCAGCGAATCCCTGAAGATGTGGGTCGGCGATCGTCGGCCGACCTTCCCCGGCGAGCCGGCGCAACAGCGCCCGGCGCGCGACCTGGTCAGCCTTTCCGATGCCGGCAAGGCGGCCCAGGCAGCCGATGCCTTAGGCGAAGAACAGGATGCCGCGGTCGAAGGCGATCCACGGATGGTCCTCATCCGGCAGATGCTGGAGCTTTGGCTCGGCCACGCCGTCGAGGTCTTCGACGCCGCCGAACTGCACAAACACCGGTGCCATGCTGCCGATGCCGACCATCAGGCAGCGCCGCAGGGAAGACCGCAAGAACGCCCGGCGGCCGCGGGCTTCGGCGTCGAATATGATCGCCACGAGACCTACACCGAGATTGAGCAGACCCACTTCGCTGCCAGCGGCACGGTAAAGACCGCCGACGGCCGCGAGATCAGTTTCCAGCTCGAATTGACGATGAGCCGCAGCTATTACGAGGAGAGCAGCACCAGCATCCGGCTCGGCGATGCGGCACGCAAGACCGATCCGCTGGTCCTCAACTTTTCCGGTAGCGCCGCCCAGCTGACCGACCGGCGATTCGCTTTCGACCTGAATGGCGACGGCAACAAGGAACAGATCAATTTCGTCGCCCCGGGCAGTGGTTTCCTGGTCTTCGACCGCAACCAGAACGGCAAGATTGATGACGGCCTCGAATTGTTCGGACCGGCGACCAACGACGGCTTCGCCGAACTGGCGGCGCTCGATGACGACGACAACGGCTGGATCGACGAGAATGATGCCGCCTTCACCAAGTTGCAGATCTGGAGCCGCGATGCAGCCGGCAAGGAGCAGTTGCAATCGCTGGCCGAAGCCGGGGTGGGAGCCATCGCCCTGAGTCGCATCGCCACCCCCTTCGAGCTCAAGAACAATGCCAATGAACTGCTCGGCCAAGTCCGTAATACGGGGATATTTTTGCAGGAAGATGGCGTGGCTGGCACAATCCAACAGATAGACCTTACCGCCTGACCGGGACGGGGGCTGAAAAATGAGGGGGGAAAATGCCGCGCTTTGCCGATTTAAAAATATGGGTGCGCCTTACTGCTGCAATCTGGTTGATACTTGCCATCATCTGGGTCGGGGCCATCATCTGGACGACCCAGGTCAATCGTGACACGGCCATCCGCCAGGCCCAGGACTTCTCCAAGAGCATTCATGAAATGACTATGGCCGGCCTGACCGGCATGATGATCACCGGCACCGTCGGCCAGCGCGAAGTTTTCCTCGACCAGATCAAACAACTGTCGATCATCAAGGACCTGCACGTCGCCCGCGGCGAAGCGGTCAGCAAGCTGTTCGGCCCGGACACCAAGTCTTCCCGCCCGCTCGACCCGCTCGAACAGAAGGTGATGCAGAGCGGCGAGCCTTACATGGCCGTGGAAACGAGCGACGGCAACGCCTACCTGCAGGTCATCAATCCGACCAAGGCGTCCAAGAGCTATCTCGGCAAGGACTGCATCCTCTGCCACCAGGTGCCCGAAGGCACCGTGCTCGGCGTCGTCAGCATGAAGGTCTCGCTCGACTCGGTCGAATCCGAGGTCGCCGCCTTCCGCCTGAAGATCGGTGGCGTCGCTATCGTCGCCCTCGGCGCGCTGCTGGTCATAATCTATCTGCTGACCCACCACTTCGTCACCGCCCCGCTCGAGGAACTGCGCAAGGGCCTGCGCGACATTGCCAGCGGCGAGGGCGACCTGACCCGCCGCCTGCCGGTCAATGGCCAGGATGAAGTCGGCCAGTCGGCGCAGGTCTTCAACGAAATGATGGAGAACTTCAACCAGTTGGTCCGTCAGGTCCGCGACTCGGCCAGCCAGGTCTCGGCCCGCGTCAGCGCCCTTTCCGACAGCGCCGACCGCGTCTCGCAAAGCTCGCACCTGCAGAACGAGAAATCGCTGGAAGCGGCGACCGCCGTCGAGCAACTGGTGGCCAGCATCTCCTCCATCGCGCACAGCGCCGAACACGTCCAGCAGCAGTCGCAGGAGAGCCTGGCCCGCGCCACCGAAGGCAACCGCAACCTGAACGTGCTGCTCGGCGAAATGACCGTCGTCGAACGGGCGGTCAAGGAAATGGCCGACTCGGTCAACAACTTCGTGCGCAATACCGAGGCGATCACCCAGATGACCCGCGAGGTCAAGGACATCGCCGAGCAGACCAACCTGCTGGCGCTGAATGCCGCCATCGAGGCTGCCCGCGCCGGCGAACAGGGCCGCGGCTTCGCCGTGGTCGCCGACGAAGTGCGCAAGCTGGCGGAAAAATCCTCGCGTTCGGCCAGCGAGATCGACGCCATCACCGCCAACCTCAGCGCCCAGTCGGTTAACGTCCGGCGCAGCATCGAGGAAGGCCTGTCCCATCTGGAAAGCAGCCAGGCGGCGGTGGCCACGGTCTCGAACGTCCTGCTCGCCACCAACGGTTCGGTGACCGAAGTCGATCGCGGCCTGGACAGCATCGCCACCGCCACCGACCAGCAGCGTCGCTTCTCCGGCAATGTCGAGGCGAGCATCGAGGCGATCGCCGGCATGGCCCGCGACAACACCGGCACCGTCGAACAGACGGCCGGTGCCGCCCACGACCTGAAACGCCTGGCCGATGGCCTGGCGGCCATGGTCGGTCGCTTCAAGGTTTGACGGGGTAAGCTGACAGCAAGACGGCCTCTGCGGAGGCCGTTTTCACATCGGCGTCAGTTCGAGATCGAGGCCGCCGCCCGGGCGGGTGCGGGTCAAGCCGGTCAACGAACCGGTACCCACCTGGGTCGCCGGCTGGCCCTGGGCCGCAGCGATCTTGTTGACTTCGCGCAGGCGCTTGATCAGGCGCGCCAGCAGCGTATTGCGCATGCGCTCGAGCAGTTCTTCCGACGACAGGGCCAGCGCCGCCGCATTGATTTCGAGGAACAGCGTCGGCTCCAGCGTGACCGCCGTGGCATGCCGCTGGTCGCTGGCCGGATGCAGGAAGGCGACCTCGCCGACCGGCTCGCCGGCACCGAGCCGGCAGAGTGTCCGGCCGTCGATGGAGACCTCGACGCAACCGGTAATGACGATGCCGAACAGTTTGTTGCGGTCACCCTCGCGGATGATCGCGACGTTCGGCGACACCTTGCGCCAAACCGCGACGCGCAACACTTCCCAGATCTCGATGTTCTCGAACTCGGTGAAGAATTCCAGCTTGCGCAGGGTCTCGAAATGCCGGGTGTCCTGCGCGGTGTCGTCCTCTTCCAGGATCTGGTAGCGCACCGCCGACAGATCCTTGGCGAATTCGGCGCCATTGCGGTAGCGGCTGTAAAGATCCTTCTCCAGCGCCCGCTTGAGAATCGCGTTCAAGCCCTCGGGCAGGTTGGGATTGAGCGCCGTGACCGCCGGCGCATCGGTATTGACGATGCGATAGACCAGCGTCGCCTGGTTGGTGGCACGGAACGGCAGACGCCCGGTCAGCAGTTGAAAGAGGACGACGCCGAGCGAATAGAGGTCAGTCTTCTGGTTGAGCGGGTAGCCCTTGATCTGTTCCGGTGACATGTAGGCCGGCGAACCGACGCCCATGATGAAGGTCGAGTCGCGGTCGAGATCCTTGTTCATGTTGAGCGCCAGACCGAAATCGGCGATCTTGGCCTCGTCGTTGGCGGCGACCATGATGTTGGCCGGCTTGATGTCGCGGTGAATGATGCCCTGGCGGTAGGCGGCATCGAGCGCCATGCAGCACTTGAAGATGATGCCGATGACCCGG
>PHCU01000249.1 GCA_002842345.1 Betaproteobacteria bacterium HGW-Betaproteobacteria-12
ATTTTGTTGTCTCCCTTATTTTTGCGCGGCGAAATAGGTGGCGATCAGGTCGAGCTGGGCATCGGTATAGCCCTTGGAGATCTGATGCATGATCGAGGCAGGCTTGTCGCCACTCTTGAATTCGGCGAGTTTCTGCAGAATCTTGGCCTTTTCCATGCCGGCCAGGGCGTCCATGCCGGAGCCCTTGAGGGCATGGCCGTTGGTGCCATGGCAGTTGGCGCAGGTGGCGGCCAGATTGCGGCCGAGGTTCGGGTCGGCGGCGTGCGACACGCTGGCGGTAGCCAGCAGGCACAGGGCCGCAAAGGGGGCGAGCAGCTTCATTGGGATATCTCCTTCCTCAAATTGATGGCGTGGCGTCTATAGCCAATCTTGTTCGTTGCGATCCGGCGCGACGGCAAGGTTAATGCCATTCGCGACGGATTGCATGCTGCGTCGCAACAATATTAGTTGTTGACTATATACGCATGCAGTTATACATTATTTTCTGATTTAGATCAAAAAGAACGATATGGACGAGACAGCACGGGTATTCGAGCAAGTGGCGCACTACTTCAGTTTGCTGGCCGACCCGACGCGCCTGCGCATTCTTTCCTGCCTGTGCGCCGAGGAGCGGCCGGTTCATGAAGTGGTGGAGCAGATCGGCCTGACCCAGGCCAATGTTTCACGGCACCTGAACATTCTGTATCGCGCCGGCGTGGTCGACCGGCGGCGGGACGGGAATTCGGTCCTGTATCGCGTCGTCGATCCGAATTTCGTCGATATCTGCCGGACGGTCAGCATCACCGTGGCCAGTCGGGATATCGGCGAGCAGTTCGGGCTGACGACGCTGGATGACATCAATTGAAGCCTGCTGGCGGAGGGAATTGAAGCATATGAGTGATTTGGACAAGCAGCCGGGGCGTTTGCGGCCGGCGCCGGAAAACTTCCTGTCGGAAGAGCAGATTCGCGAGGTCGCGGCCGGCCGCCGCAACTTCCTGCGGCGCAGCCTGATGGCCGCCGGTGCGGCCGTGGCGGCGCCGCTGGCGGCGCGGGCCGCCGACGGCGATCCGGCCATCCTGAATTTGCCGGAATGGTCGACGACCCTCGGCCAGCCGGTGGCGGCCCGTCCCTACGGCCAGCCGTCGAAGTACGAAAGCCAGTTGCTGCGCCGTGAATCGCCGGGCCTGGCCCGCGTCGGCGGCGCCTCGGTGTCGTTCTGCCCGCTGCAGGGCCTGTTCGGCATCATCACGCCGTCCGGCCTGCACTTCGAGCGTCATCACCAGGGCTGGCACGACATCGATCCGGCGCGTCATCGCCTGATGGTCAATGCCTCCGACCCGGCCTTCCTGAAGAAGCCGAAGGTGTACACGCTGGACGACCTGATGCGCCTGCCCTCGGTGTCGCGCATCCACTTCATCGAGTGCGGCGCCAACACCGGCCTCGAATGGGGCAATGTCGCCGTGCCCACCGTGCAATACACGCACGGCATGCTGTCCTGCTCGGAATTCACCGGCGTGCCGCTGAAGACCCTGCTCGAAGACTGCGGCGTCGATTACAAGAAGGCCCGCTACGTGCTGGCCGAGGGCGCCGACGGTTCGTCGATGACGCGCACCATCCCGATGGAAATGGTCGAGAACGGCGAGGTCATTGTCGCCTACGGCATGAATGGCGAAATGCTGCGGCCGGAAAACGGTTACCCGCTGCGCCTGGTGGTGCCGGGCGTGCAGGGCGTGTCCTGGGTCAAGTGGCTGCGCCGCATCGAAGTCGGCGACCAGCCCTGGGCCACCAAGGACGAGGCGGTGCATTACATCGACCTGATGCCGGACGGGACGCACCGCCAGTACACCTCGATCCAGGAAGCCAAGTCGGTGATCACCAGCCCGTCGGGCGGCCAGTCGCTGCTCAACCAGGGGTTCTACAACGTCTCCGGCGTCGCCTGGTCGGGCCGCGGGCGAATCAAGCAGGTCGACGTTTCCTTCGATGGCGGCATCAACTGGCAGACGGCGCGCCTCGAAGGGCCGGTGCAGAACAAGGCGCTGACCCGTTTCAACATCGGCTGGGTATGGGACGGCAAGCCGGCCATCCTGCAGTCGCGGGCCATCGACGAAACCGGCTACGTGCAGCCGAGCTACGGCCAGTTGCGCAAGGTGCGCGGCACCAAGTCGATCTATCACAACAACGCCATCCAGTCCTGGAAAGTGGTTGCCAGCGGGGAGATTACGAATGTCCAGGTTCTCTAAATCGATTCTGCTGCTCGCCCTGTGCGGCGCCTCCGCCGCGGCCTGCGCCTTCGATAATTTCCCCGGCCTCGGTCGCCCGGCGACGCCTGCCGAAGTCAAGGCCTGGGACATCGACGTCCGCGCCGATTTCAAGGGCCTGCCCAAGGGCTCGGGCAACGTCCAGCGCGGCAACGACCTGTTCGAGGCAAAGTGCGCCTCCTGCCACGGCTCCTTCGGCGAGTCGAACGAAGTGTTCACGCCGCTGGTCGGCGGCACGACCAAGGACGACATCAAGAACGGCCGGGTCGGCGGCTTCATCACCGGTGATATTCCGCAGCGCACCACCTTCACCAAGGTGGCGACGATCTCGACGGTGTGGGACTACATCTACCGCGCGATGCCGTGGACGGCACCGAAGTCGCTGGCGCCGGATGATGTCTACGCCATCCTCGCCTACTTCCTCAATCTCGCCGAGATCGTGCCGGAAGACTTCACGCTGTCCGATCGCAATATCGCCGAGGTGCAGAAGCTGATGCCCAACCGCCGCGGCATGAGCACCGATCACGGCCTGTGGCCGGGAGCGCCGGCCAAAAAGGGCGGCATCGGCAACGGCGGCAAGCCGGACGTCAAGAACGTCGCCTGCATGAAGAACTGCAAGACGGAAGTGCAGATCGGTTCGACGCTGCCCGACGAGCAGAACCGCAGCTTCGGCCCAGTGCGCGGCACCCGCACGCTCGGCCCCGAGGCGGCGAAGAAGGCGGCCGCCGCCAGCACCCTGGAGCTGGCCACCAAGAGCGGCTGCATGGCCTGCCACGGCATCAACAGCAAGATCGTCGGCCCCGGCTACAACGAGGTCGTCGCCCGCTACAAGGACCAGCCGGATGCCGAAGCGCGCCTGATCGCCAAGGTCAAGGCCGGCGGCCAGGGCGTCTGGGGTTCGATCCCGATGCCGGCGAACGGCCACATTGCCGACGACGACATCAAGACCCTGGTCAAGTGGATTTTTTCTGGCGCGAAGTAAGCCAATTCAACAAGGAGCAACTATGAACAAGCAACGTCGCACTGTCCTGAAGACCGGCTCGGGAGCCGCGCTTCTCTCCCTGCTGGCTGCCGCCGGCATCATCACCCCGGGCCTCGCCCTGGCCGACTGGAACAAGGCCGCCTTCGACGCCAAAAGCATGGCCGACACGCTGAAGGCGCTCGGCATCGAACAGCCGGCCGATAGCAAGGACGTCCAGCTGACCGGCCCGGACATCGCCGAAAACGGCGCCGTGGTACCGGTTGGCGTGACTTCGGCGATTGCCGGCACGACCATGATCGCCATCCTGATCGACAAGAATCCGAACGCCCTGGCCGCCAGCTTCACGCTGCCGGAAGGCACCGAGCCCAATGTCCAGACCCGGGTCAAGATGGGCCAGACCTCCAACGTCTACGCGTTGGTCAAGGCCGGCAACAAGTACTACATGGCGACCAAGGAAATCAAGGTCACCCTCGGCGGCTGCGGCGGCTAAGCCCGGCCCGATACCCCCCAATACAAGGAGCAAAACCATGGCAACGAAGCCGATGAAAATCCGCGCCTCCGTCAAGGAAGGCATTACCGAAGTCAAGGCCCTGATCGCCCACGAAATGGAAACCGGCCAGCGCAAGGACGCCAACGGCGCCGTCGTGCCGGCCTGGTTCATCACCGAACTGAACGCCACGCACAACGGCAAGGTCGTGCTGGCTTCCGAGTTCGGCACCGCCGTCTCGAAGAACCCGTACCTGGCCTTCAAGTTCAAGGGCGGCGCGGCCGGCGACAAGATCGCCATCAGCTGGAAGGACAACAAGGGCGAAAGCCGTACCGACGAAGTCGCCATCGGCTGAGTCGGGCTGTCGAGGCGGGGCGGGCGGCAGCGGTCCGCCACCCCGTTGGCCAAGTTGTGCAAGCACGACAGCAAGATCGTGCATTGGCAAACCTGTAACCCAATGGAGGAGTTCATGACTGAACCCAAGAAGTACGCCTTGCCGGTGGCCCTGGCCACCCTGCTTGCCCTGGTCGCGCCGATAGCGCCGGCTGCCGACAAGTTGCTGGAAGGCATCAACGAATACCGCGAGGCGCTGGCCGACGGCAATCCGTCGGAACTGGTCGCCGCCGAAGGTGAAGAGTTGTGGAAGACGGCGCGCGGCCCGAAGAACGCCAGTCTGGAAAAGTGCGACCTCGGCCTCGGCCCGGGTGTCGTCAAGGGGGTCTCGGCCCAGTTGCCGCGTTTCTTCAAGGACACCGGCAAAGTCCAGGACCTGGAGACGCGCCTGATGAGCTGCATGGAGACCCTGCAGGGCATCGATCCGCAGGCGGTCGTCAAGGCCGGCTGGCTGAAGGGCGAGAAGGAAAAGATGGCGGCCCTGGTTGCCTACATTGTCACCGAGTCGAACGGCCACAAGGTCAAGGTCGATCTCGCCAACCCGGCGATGCAGAAGATGTACGAACTGGGCAAGCTGGCCTTCTACTACCGGGCAGGGCCGATGGACTTTTCCTGCGCCACCTGCCACGGCGACACGGGCAAGCGCATCCGCATGCAGGAACTGCCCGACCTGCGCACCCACGAAGGCGCCATCGCCGGCTGGGGCAGCTGGCCGGCCTACCGCGTCTCGAACGGCCAGTTCTGGACCATGCAGCACCGGCTGAACGACTGCTACCGGCAGCAGCGCCTGGCCGAGCCGATCTACGGCTCCGACGTCACCATCGCCCTGTCCGTCTATCTGGCCGGCAAGGCCAATGGCGGCAAGGTGGTTACCCCCGGCATCAAGCGCTAAGGAGACGACGATGAAGAAACTCAGCACCCTGGCCATCCTCCTCTGTGCCATGCCAGCCGCCTGGGCGGCCGATGCCGACGAGAGCTACGCCGAATTCAAGGCGATGATGGACCGCTCCTTCAAGACCACCGGCATCGCGCCCAAGCACCGCATCTACCAGCTCGATTTCCAGAAGGCCTGTTCGCAGGAAAAACCGCCGGCCAAGGCTGAAATGGCCAGGATCGAGGCGGCGCAGCTGAAGACCATCCGTTATCCGGCTGACGGCAAATTTTTCGGTGACTGGAAGGAAGGCGAGAAAATCGCTGTCAACGGTCGCGGCCTGACCTGGACCGACAAGACGCCGCACAACAACGGCGGCGGTTGCTACAACTGCCACCAGATGAGCCACCACGAAGTGTCCTACGGCACCATCGGCCCGAGTCTGCAGGAGTACGGCAAGGTCCGCGGCAATGCCGAGGATGTCGTCAAGTACACCTGGGGCAAGATCTACAACGCCAAGGCCTTCAATGCCTGCAGCAACATGCCGCGCAATGGCGATGCCGAGATCCTGACCGAGCAGCAGA
>PHCU01000081.1 GCA_002842345.1 Betaproteobacteria bacterium HGW-Betaproteobacteria-12
CCGGCTTTTCCAGATAGTCGACCATGCCGGCGGCCAGGCTCAGCCGGAAGTTGTCGCCGCCGACAAAGGCGACCAGCGCCGGTGCGTAGTAGGCGCGGGCCCGGGGCGGCCCCGGCACCCAGGCCCAGCGACTGCCCAGGCGGGCCCAGCGGCCATAGTGGGAAACGGCGTAGCCCCAAGGCGCGTTGTCGATCCAGGTCCATCCCCAGGGATCCACCCAGGCCCAGTAGCCGTCGCTGTAAGGCGCCCAGCCGGCGGCGACGCGATTCGGCAGCCAGACATTGCCGAAGCCGGCATCGACCTGCCAGGAGCCGTGGGCATCCAGATCCTGATAGCCGACGACATCCGCCGAGACATAACGGGCGGACCGCGAGCCGGCATAGCTGCGCTCGCGTTCGACGGCCCAGCGCTCGAAACCGTCCGGATAGGCGCTGGCCAATACTTCGCCGGCACGCCAGTCATCGCCGCTGAAGCGATAGGCCTGCCCGGCTTCGATCTGCTCGGCGCCGGCCTCGCCATAGGCTTCGCCCTGGCCGCGGCGGACGCTGACCATGGTTGCCGCCGCCTGCGCATCGACATCGACCCGGTACTCGCCCGGCTGGCGCAGGACGAGGGCGAGATTGGGCGTACTCACTTCGAACGACTGATCGGCTTCGAGGCGCCTGACGGTCAGCTGCAGGCTGCCCTGGGTCAGCTGCAACTGGACGATCTCGTCGTCCAGATCGAGCACCTGGAGACTGCTGCCGGGCGCCAGGCGGATCGCCGCGCCGCCGACCTGGATTTCCGCCCGCGCCCCCTCGCCGGCCTCGGTCCACAGGCGGTCGCCGTTGACCAGCGGCCGGTTCATCGGCGCCTGCACCCAGTCGTCCGCACCGGCCGGCGAGAAGCTGACGCTGCCGGCCACATAGCCCAGGCGGGCCACCCGCGACGGCGGATCGGCAGCGGCCGGCAAGCCGACGGCGAGCAAGGCGATGGCGGCGGCGCAGGCGCGCAGGATCTGGGGTATGAGGTGCTTGGGCATGATCTTTCCTTGGTCGCGGAGGGCGTGAGCGATCGCCAGATTGCACCGGCGCCGGCTCGCCATCGGTGCGCCAGCGCACCGATGGCCCCGGCAATGAGGTGCCTAATCATTCCGGCGCTGCTGGCGATGTCCGGTCGCGCTCCCGTCAATCATCCAGGAGGACCTACCATGAACCACACCTTTACCAGCGGCCTGCTCGTCGCCAGCCTGATCCTGATCCCGGTGGCCGCCCAGGCCGCCGATGCCGGCAAGGCGACCACGGAATACGTCAAGGATTCGGTGATCACGACGAAAATCAAGGCCGAACTGGCTGCCGAAAAAATGTCCAGCCTGGTCAAGATCAATGTCGACACCGACAAGAACGGTATGGTCGTACTCACCGGCACCACCAGCACCATGGCCGGTTCCGACCGGGCGGTGGCGATCGCCAAGGGGGTGAAGGGCGTCAGCTCGGTCAAGAATGACATCAAGGTCGTCGCTGACAAATAAGCCTGCCACCCCGGCGGCCATCGTCCGCAGCGGCGACCAGGTGCTGCTGTCCGGCGCCTGGACGGCCCGCGGACTCGGCCGCATCGACCGGCAACTCGACGCCCTCGCCGCACCGGGCGGCCCGCCCTTGCGCATCGATGCCTCGGGCATCGATGCCTTCGATACCGCCGGCGCCTGGCTGATCGACCGCCTGCGGGCCGGCGCCGAAGTGCATGCCCTGCGGCCGGAATTCGCCCGCCGGCTGGCGCTGGTCGCCCGTCCGGCCGGGACCGAACCGCCACCATCCCCGCCGCCGCCCGGCCGCCTGGCGCTGCTCGGGCGCCACACCGTCGCCGCCCTCGAACAGGGCTGGGCGCTGCTCGCCTTCATCGGCGAATGCACGCATGCCTTCGCCGGCTGGCTGGCCCACCCGGCGCGCATCCGCTGGCGCCCCATCCTCTACAACATCCGCAGCGCCGGCTTCGACGCGCTGCCCATCGTCGGCCTGCTCTCCTTCCTGCTCGGCATCGTCGTCGCCTACCAGGGGGCCGCGCAGTTGCGCCAATACGGCGCCAACATCTTCGTCGCCGACCTGGTCGGCCTGTCGATGCTGCGCGAGTTCGCCCCGCTGATCACCGCCATCATCGTCGCCGGCCGCTCCGGCTCGGCCTACGCCGCCCAGATCGGCAGCATGGCGGTGAGCGAGGAGATCGACGCCATGCGCACCATCGGCATGCGGCCGTTGGACATGCTGGTGCTGCCCAAGGGCTGCGCCCTGCTGCTCGTCCTGCCGTTGCTGACGGTGTTCGCCGATGTCCTCGGCGTCTTCGGCGGCATGCTGATGGCGCAGGCGCAACTGGCGGTCAGCTATACCGAGTTCCTCGACCGCTTCGTCCGCACGGTCAGCGTCACCGCCTTCCTGATCGGCATCGGCAAGGCCCCGGTCTTCGCCGCCATCATCGTCACCGTCGGCTGCTTCCAGGGCTTTCGCGCCCACGGCGGCGCCGACAGCGTCGGCCGGCAGACGACGCGCAGCGTAGTGCACGCCATCTTCCTGGTGATCGTTGCCGATGCGCTGTTCTCGGTCGCCTTCAGCGCCCTGGACCTCTGAGATGAACGCCGCCACCGCCCCCGCCGCGGTCATCGAGATCAGTCAATTGACGACGCGTTTCGGCAGTCATGTCGTCCATGACGACCTCGACCTCGTCGTCCGCCGCGGCGAGATATTCGCCCTGGTCGGCGGCTCCGGCTCCGGCAAATCGACGCTGTTGCGCGAAATGATCCTGCTCCAGCAGCCAGCCGCCGGTTCGCTCCGGGTACTCGGCGTCGACTACACCGGCATCGCCGAGGCTGCCGCCCACGCCCTGCGCCAGCGCTGGGGCGTGATGTTCCAGAGCGGCGGCCTGTTCGGTTCGCTGACGGTGCGCGAGAACGTCGGCCTGCCGCTGCGCGAGCACACCGCCCTGGCCGACCGCCTGATCGACGAGATCGCCGACTGGAAACTGGCCCTGAGCGGCCTCGAAAGCACCGTCGGCGGCCAGTATCCGGCCGAGCTGAGCGGCGGCATGATGAAGCGGGCAGCGCTCGCCCGCGCCTTGGTGCTCGACCCGGAACTGCTCTTTCTCGACGAACCGACGGCTGGCCTCGACCCGACCGGCGCCGCCGAGGTCGACCAGCTGATCGGCGAGCTGCGCCGGCAGTTCGACCTGAGCATCGTCATCATCACCCACGACCTCGACCTCCTCTGGCAGGTGACCGACCGCGTCGCCGTGCTGGGCGACGGCAAGGTCCAGGGCCTCGGGCCGATGGCCGAACTGGCCGAGCTCGCCGCGCCGGCCGTCCAGGCGTATTTCACCGGGCCGCGCGGGCGGGCAGCCGAGAAGGGAAGCGCCACATGGAAAGCAAAGTGAACTACCCGGCCGTCGGCGCCTTCGTCGTCGTCCTCGCCGCCGCCCTCGTCGCCATCACGCTGTGGCTCGCCTCGGGCGGTGCCTACCAGCAAAAATTCGATCTCTACCGGGCCATCTCCGAAGAATCGGTCGGCGGCCTGAACCTCAATGCGCCGGTCAAGTACAACGGCGTCGAAGTCGGCAAGGTACGGCAGATCCAGCTCGCCCCCGGCAACCCGGAACAGGTCAATCTGCTGTTTGCCATCGTCCGCGGCACGCCGATCAAGGAGGACACCGTCGCCGTGCTGAAAACCCAGGGCCTGACCGGCATCGCTTATGTCGAGCTGAGCGGCGGCGCCCACCAGTCACCGCTGTTACGCGCCGCCGCCGGCGAAGATTACCCGCTGATTGCCACCAAGCCGTCGCTGGCCAGCCGCCTGGAGAATGTGCTGACCAACGTGCTGGCCAAGCTCGACGGCACCTCGAACAGCCTCAACGCCCTGCTCGGCCCGGCCAACCAGGCGGCCTTCAGCAGCCTGCTGGCCGATCTCGCCAGCGTCGCCCACACCCTGGCCGGCCGCCGGGACAGCATCGATACGGGGCTGCGCGATGCGGCGCAGGCCGCCGGCCGGCTGGAGCCGGCGCTCGAACGCATCGGCCGGGCCGCCGATGCCGTCGACAAGATGGGCCAGGAAGTGGCCCGCACCAGCATCGGCGCCGGCCGGACCATCGATGCCGTCGGCCACGACATCCAGCGCTTCAGCACGGAAACCCTGCCCGAACTGGAACGCCTGCTCGGCGAACTGAGTGTCCTCAGCACGTCGCTGCGGCGCCTGACCGAGCAGACCGAGCGCAATCCGTCCAGCCTGCTGTTCGGCCGCCGACCGGTCGCCCCCGGCCCGGGCGAAGCGCCCGGCGCGGGACCGTCACCATGACCGCCGCCACGCTCGCCCACCGCTTCCGGTTGCTCGCCGCCGCCTTGCTGCTGGCCATGCTCGGCGCCTGCGGCGCGCTGGAAAAAACCCGGGCAGCGCCGCCGGTCTTCTACGCCCTGGACAGCAGCCAGCCGTCGCCAGCTCCCCGGCTGACGCCGGCAACGACGAGGCCGACGCTGCTGATCAGCCCGCCGCAGGCCGCCGCCGGCTTCGACAGCCGCCACATCATCTATTTGCGCGAGGCGCACCGGCTGGAATATTTCGCCCACGCCGAATGGGCCGATACGCCGGCCCGCATGATCGCCCCGCTGCTCGTCGGCGCGCTCGCCGCGACCGAGCGCTTTGCCGCCGTCGTGCTGACGCCGGGCAGCGCCACTGGCGATCTCCGCCTGGAAGTCGGCATCGTTCGCCTGCAGCATGAATTCGCCCCGTCGCCGAGTCGCGTCCGCCTGACGCTGCGCGCCCATCTGCTCGATCAGAAAACCCGGCGGGTGCTGGCCTGGCGCGAGTTCGACGAAAGTGTCGCGGCGCCGCAGGACACCCCTTACGGCGGCGTCATTGCCGCCAATGCGGCCGTGCACAAGGTACTCGGCCAGCTGGCGGCGTTTGCCGCCGCGGCCGCCGCCGGCTGGTCGGGGCCGGACGCAGCGGGCACCGGCGGCCGGGCCGACTGACTATTGACTGTTGCGGCTGACGAAGCTCAGGCGCGTCAGTGGGGCGCCGCCGCCGGCGCGGATTGGCCGGCCTTGCCAGGCCCCGTCGATCTGCGCCGAAATGCGATAGCTGGCGGCCGGCAGGCGCAGATAAAGCAGCGGTCCTTCGCTGACCCCGGCGAGCAGTTGGCGGCCATCGCGACCGGCAACGGTGAACGGGACGCCGGCCAGGTAGCTGCCATCGCGCCCGCTGAAGACGATCAGCACATTGTAGTCAGCGGCATGGCGGCGCATCTCGTCGCGTGCCTCGTCGCCGATCCCGCCGCTCATCCAGGGGATGGCCGCGGCATCGGTACTGGTCGCATTGGCCCGGGCGTTGTCGCCGATTTCGCCCGCCGCCAGCGGCGTACAGGCAAGGACGGCGACCAAGGCCAGCAACGGCCGCGAGAGCGAGCGCCGGCGCGCCTGATGGCTAGGGCGTAGCGAGGGGGTGGTGAGAAATTTGCGCATGATCTGCTCCCGAAAATGCCGGCGGATGGCGGCGGCAACGCCACCGCCCGACTCGTCGGCCGTTCGCCGATTGTCGCCGGCGCCGGCCGTGGCATCGGTACGTCAGCGCACACAGCCGCCCGGCTTCAGTAGCCGGCGGTGCGGAACTGCAGGCGTTCGGCGGCGGGCGCCGCGGCCGGCGCCCCCAGGCTGAGCAGGCCGCGGCCGAAGAGGGCGACGCTGCGGCGATGAACAAAGATTTCGCCCTGCCCGGCCAGGGTCAGATAACTGCCGTTGCGGCTCCGGTCGACAAAGACGAAGCCATCCAGACGCCGTTCAATGCTGCCGTGCTGCCGCGAACAGCGGTCGTCACGCAGGAGCAGTTCGCATTCGTCGCCACGGCCGAGGCGGAGCAGCGGCTGGGTTTCGTCGAGCATCAGGTCACCACCACGGTAGCGGATGGCCAGCCGCTCGGCACCATTGCCAAGATCGCCCAGGGCCAGCCGCAGGACGGCCTGGTCGCGCAACTGGCGGGCCACCTCGAAGACGCCGAGACGGCGCTGGCCGCACTGGAAAGCGAGCTCCGGCCGGCGGTCGGCCGCCAGTTCGCGCCAGGGGAAACGCAGGGCGCGCTGCGGCACGCTGAGCAGAATCTTGCCTGGAGCGGCAGCCACCGACAGGCGCGCCGCCGGGTTCACCCCGGCCTGGCAGAAATAGCGGCTTTCCTGCGCCTGGTGCCCGGCGCAGATGGCGACGCGCATGGCCAGCGGCTGGCCGCCGGGCGGCGGCAGATCGGCCACCCGCTGTTGCATGTCGACGGCGGCCTGCAGCGCCGCCAGGCTGTCGCCGAAGAAGGCCAGCGGCCGACTGCCGGTGTGCTCGACCAGGCGGCCACCGTGTCGGGCGACCGCCTGGTGGATGCGCCGGAAACAACGCTCCAGCACTTGCCGCGCTTCCGCCGGGCCGAGCGCGGCGTAGCGCGCCTGGCCGGCGGAAACGTCGGCGCAGAGGACGGACAAGCTCGCGTCACGCCCGCCCAAGCGCGTCTCCGGCAGGCGGCGGGCGCCTCGGCGCCAGTGTCTCAGCGATCGCGGCCACGCTCGTGATCGTTGTCGCGCCGGTCACCCCGGTGCTCATCGCGCCGGTCCCAACGACCGTCGTTGCCCCGGCCATCGCGCCGATCGACGTGACGGCGCTGGTAATGCGGCACATATTCGCGTTCGTACCAGGTGTTGCGGACGAAATAAACGCGGTCGTCACAGGCGTCGTAACGGCGGCAGTAACGGCGCCAGTTCTTGGCATGCCCCGGCGGCACGTTCAGATAGATTGGCGGGCGGTCGACCGGCACTGCACGCACCATGCGCGGTTGCTGGTAGATCAATTGCGGCGGCGGGTAATCGCCGATGTCCAGGCGGCCGAAAAAGCCGGGCTGGCCAATGCTCACCGAAACGCCGACATCGGCTGCCCCGGCGGGGGCTATGCCAGTTGCTGCGGCCGTCAGGACCGCGATCAGAAACAATCTCATGGGGAACTCCTGTTCTCTGAGGGGTGGTTTGCCCTAACCATCGGCCACGCCCCGCCACCGGGCGCCAACGCCGGCAGCGGGCGGGCCGCTGGTTCAGCGGGCGGGAACGATGACAACAGTGCCTTCGCTGCTGGTGCCGCGGGCACCCGTACTGCCGGTACTGCCGCGGGCGCCGGTGCTGCCGGTATAGCCGGTGGCGCCGGTGGCCCCCGTGCTGCCGGTGGCGCCGGTATAACCAGTGGCGCCAGTGCTACCGGTGCTGCCTGTCGCCCCGGTGCCGCCGGTGGCGCCGGTGTAGCCGGTCGTCCCGCGGGCACCGGTGTCACCGGTAGCGCCCTGTGGTCCGGGCGGACCGGCGGGCGCCGAAATACAGGCACTCAGGGCCAGGGTGGCCAGAGCGACGAGGGTCAGTTTTACTTGGTGCATGATGCTTCCTTCTCGGCAGGGCCGCAGCCTCCGGCTCGCCGGATGGCGGCCGGGCGCTGCGGCACGGGGTTGGGATCGGGGTGCTGGCGGGCGGCCTTACTTCTTGTCGCCCTGGGCGGCGTCCTGAATCTTTTCGCCGGCCTTCTCGATTTTCTGACCGACCGTAGCGGCGGCGTTGTCAACTTCCTTGCCGGCCTTTTCAAGCGGCCCTTCCTTCTTCTCGCAGCCGGCCAAACCGGCCAGCAGGACACCCACGGCGAGGGCCATGGCGAGGGTTTTTCCGGATCTGTTCATGTTCTTCTCCTGGCGACCGGCCCGCACGGGCGGCGCGGTCGCGGCTCTGGGGATCTACTTGCTGACTTCGTGGCCGATGACACCACCGACGACGGCGCCACCGATGGTTCCCGCGGCACTGCCGCCGGTCAGCACGGCGCCACCGATGGCACCGACACCGGCACCGACCGCCGTGTTCTGCCCCTGGCGCGACATGCCGCCACAGGCACCCAGCCCCAGTGACAGGACGACGGCCAACGTAATATTCAGAACGCCATGGCTTGATTTCATGGGATTACCTCTTTTCATCGACTGCGCGTTGCCGGCACCCGGCGGCTGCCAGGGTGCGCCGGCAACGGCTTACTTCTTGAAACTGACCTTGGCCTTATCCAGACAGCCATCCTTGGCCGCGCCGGAATAGGCGTCACACTTTTCCTTGGCCACCGCGTAACCGGCATCGTTCTTGTCGACTGCCGCGTCCTGGCGGGCCTCGGCCCCCTGCTTGGCGGCCTCGCTACGGGCTTCGGCCGACTCCTTGCTGGCCGTCTTGTTGGCGTCCGCCGTCTTCATCTGCGCCTTGGCATCGGCTTTGGCAGTGGTTTCCGCCGCCTTCGCCTCCTTCACGCAAACATCCTTGGCGTTGCCGGCCAGGTCGTCGCATTTTTCCTTGGCGACGCCATAGTCGGCATCGGCCTTGGCGACCCGGGCGTCGTAGCGGTTGGCCAGGGTCGGCTTGTAGTCGACTTCCAGGTTGGCCAGCGCGACCTTTTCCTGGCCCTTGGCTTCGGCCTTGCAGATGTCATTGGCGTTGCCGGCCAGCGTGCCGCAGTTGGTCTTGGCCGCCTTGTAGTCGGCGCCGATCTTCTCCTTGGCGGTCTGGTAGTCGGCCTTGCTGATACCTTCGGCCATGGCACCGGCACTGAACGCCAGGCTGACCGCCAGGGCGATGGCCTGGATATTGAGATTTTTCATTTTTTTCCTTGTTGGCATGACGGTGAAACCGGGAACTCGCCGACCTGCGCCGGTGCATCCCGCTTCTGTGCCAGAACCGCGCAGCCCGGAGGCATCGCGTATTGCCGCAGGGCAGGAATTGCCGTGCATCTGGCGCCGATGCATTGAGGCTAGGGCGGCGCGGCGGCGCTGTCCGTCCTCTGCCGCACATAGCCGGAACAACTTCAGAACTGGAACAGGGACAGACCGAGACCGAGGCTGGTTTGCCGGTGGTTGTAGTCGAGCAGCGTCTCGCCATAGCCGGTGAACAGCTGCGCGTACCAGCGCAAGCCGCCCGGCTGGCTGGCGAAGACCGGGTAGGTCCAGTCCACCTGCAGCGAGCCGCGGCTCGCGGAATTCAGGCTGCTGCGCCAGGTCAGGCCGAGGGTGCTGGCGCCCGGCGCCCAGGCCAGCGCCAGTTCGCTGCGCCCGATGTAATCGACCAGGTCGCGATTGTCATCGGTTTTCTGCACGCGCAGCCGCTGGTTGAGGCGCCAGGTCAGGCCGAGGTCGCCCTTCTCCAGGCCAAGGCCGAGATAGACGCGATTCCAGCTGCGCGACAGCGGGTCGCTCTGGCCGTTCGACTGATGGGCGGCACCCAGTTGCAGCATGCGCAGCTGCCAGCCGAAGGGCAAGGCGCCCAGTTGTTCGGGCACCGGCACGACATAGATCGCCTCCGGCTGGTAATCGGTACTGCGGAACGGCGCCGAGTCCCGGCGATCCCAGATCTGCCACAGCGAGCGCTGGGTATAGGCGAACCACAGGTCGGCACCGGGCAACAGCAGGTCTTCGACCACCTTGGCGCGCAGCGAGATCTGCAGCTTGGCTTCGGCCTGGCGGTAGTTGTCGTTGCCGCCGCCATCGGCAAAGGCGGGACTGTGCGGCCGGCGGTTGATGCGCGAGGTGTAGTGCAGCGGCAGCAGGAAGTTGGGGTGGTAGGTGCGGATGACGAAATCGCGCCGCTTGTCGGCCGGGCCCAGCTCCCACGCCGCCTGCATGGCCGAGGCGGCGGCGTGCGGCCCCTGCCCCTGCCCCTGCCGCGGCTCCGCCTCCAGCGGCGGCAGCACCAGGCTGGGCGAGCGCCCGTAGGCGCGGTCGTAACAGGCCAGGCGCCGGCTGTCGTCGGCCTCGGCCGGGCAGTCGGCGGCTGGCTGACCCGCCAGACAGCTGCCGGCCAGCAGGGCCAGTCCGAGTCCCATACGCTGCTTGCTCATTGGCTCTCCACGGCTAGCGCTTGCTGACCCGGAGGCGGCCGGCGCCAGCGAAAAAAATACCCGGGACGGACTGGCCGTGCCGGGCAAAGTACAGAAGGCATTCGAGATTGGATGCGCGGGGTACGAACACCTGAAACCATAGTCCCCTATTTTTCCGGCCGGTTCTGTGCGCTGGCGCACACAAGCGCGCCGAGCCGGCCACGTCAACCGGCGCTGGCCGCGTTGACGCTGGCAATGCGGTCGCCACCCCGGCCGCGCACGCCGGCCATCGCCTCTTCGGCCAGGGCGAAAGCCTGTTCGGCCGAGTCCTCGCCGGTCGCCAGCGCAGCAATGCCGATGCTCAGCGTCAGCGACACCTTGCGCCGACCGAGGCTGATCGTCAGGCCGGTCATTTTCTTGCGCAGGCGTTCGGCGAACACCTGGGCGGCCGCCTGGCTGCCCGGCAGCAGGACGGCAAAGCGCAGATCGCCGACCCGCCCGGCAAAATCGACCTGGCGCAGGTCATCGCGCAGCAGGGCCGAGAACAGGCGGAGCACGGCATCGCTCGCCCGTTGTCCGAGGGTGCTGCTGATCGCGGCAAAGTCGTCGAGCTCGATCAACAGCACGGCCGCGTCCGAATCGAAGCCGCGCTTCAGCCGCGACAAGCTCTGTTCCAGATGACAGATGAAATGCGCCCGGGTGGCCAGTTCGGTCAGCGGGTCGATGCTGGCCAGGCGACGCAATTCGGCATCCAGCGCCTTGCTCTCGGTGACATCCTCGAAGGTGATGAGAACCGCCGGCCGCCCTTCCCACACGATGGAATTGATGTTCAGGCTGCAGTCGATAGCCGCTCCGGTCTGGGTCAATAGCCGGACTTCCCGACGCTCGGTCAGCGGCTTGCCGAGCCGGCGGGCCTGGTGGGCCTCGCTCGCCCAGGTCCGGTCGGCTTCGCCGACGAGAGGCAGGAAGGAGTTGTCGAAGCAGTCTTTGGCGGCATAACCAAGCAGTTCGAGGCCCTTCGGATTGACGTAGCGGACCAGGCCATCCTGCAGGATGGCGGCGCTGATCGGCAGCGCCTCGATCAGGCTCCGGTAGCGCCGCTCCGAATCGGCCAGCGCCTGGCTGGCCTGCTGACGCGCCGTGACGTCACGCGAGAAGCCGACCGTGCCGAGCAGATTTTCGCCCAGCCAGACGGGCGACTTGTAGGTTTCGAACCAGCGGCGCTGGCCATCGCTTTCGATTTCTTCGACGACGCTCTTCGTTGCCCCCGCGGCCAGCACGGCCTGGTCATCCGCCCGGTAAGCCTCGGCCGTTTCCCGGCTGACAATGTCGAAATCCGTACGGCCGACCAGCGACTCGGCCGACGGCTGCCCAAAGGTCTGGGCAAACAGCGTATTGACGGCAAGAAACTGCGATTGTGGATCCTTCAGCCAGACCATGAACGGGAAGTTGTCGAGCACCGCCCGCTGGTATTGCTCGCGCTCGCGCAAGGCGCGCTCGGCCAGCATGGCGGCCGAGATGTCGATCACCACGATGCGGCACTCCTCGCCGCTTTCATCGGTCACGCCCTCGATCCGGACGCAGGCCGCCGGGCGGTGCGCGGTCGGCACCAGGCGGATCTCGCACTGCATCTTCCGCCCGGCCGCCAGAACCTCGCGGCAGAAGCGTTCGAATTCATCCACGCACTCGGGGGCGACATGGGCGGCGAAGCGATGCCGGCCTTTCTGCGAACCCTTGATGGCGAGCAGGATCGAACCGGCCAGGTTCATGTCGAGAATGACGCCGTTGCGGTCGAGGGTGAAATAGCCGACCGGGGCGAAATCATAGATATCGGCATAGCGGTCGCGCAGCGCATCGGCTTCGTCGTAGGCCAGATGCAGTTCCTCGTTGTGCATTTCCAGTTCGATCTGGTGCACCTGCAGTTCATGCACCAGCTGGGCGTAGTCCCACTGGCTCCTCGGCTGCTCCGGCGGCGCCTGCTGGAAGCGCGCTTCCGCCCGTTTGCGCAGGGTTTCCGGATTGGGCCGGGCGCGGCTCTTCAGGCGGACGTTCTCCGCCAAGTCGAACAGGCGGTCGTATTCCGACTTGACCACGGCGTAGCACTCGCAGGCCCGCGCCTCGATGCCGGGGCGGTCGAGGATCGAGATGTGGCCGCGGCTGTACTGGATCAGGCCGGCCGCCTGCAGCTTGCCGGCGGCTTCGGTCACGGCTTCGCGGCGGACGCCGAGCATGTTGCCGATCAGCTCCTGAGTCATGTTCAGCTGGTTGCCCGGCAGGCGGTCGAGGCTGAGCAGCAGCCAGCGGCACAGCTGCTGATCCACCGAATGGTGGCGATTGCAGACGACGCTTTGCGCCATCTGGGTCATCAGCGCCTGCGTGTAACGCAGCGCCAGGTGTTGCAGTTCGCCGCCCTGGTCGAGTTCCCAGCGCATGACTTCCATCTTCAGCCGGTAGGCCGTGCCGGCGCTCTGGATCACCGCCCGGTGCGTCGTCGTCTCGCCGCCGAGCACCAGCGGAATGCCGACCAGGCCGTCATTGCCGGTGATCGCCAGTTCAGCCGAGGCGCCCTTTTGCGTGGTGAAGATCAGCGAAACGATGCAGTCCGCCGGAAAATAGACATGACTCAGGCTGTCGCCCGGTTCGAACAGCACCTGGCCGAGTTTCAGGTTAACGAGTTCGAGATCGTCCTGCAGACGCCCGTAGTCATTGGGCGTCAGCGCCGCCAGAATTCTGTTCCGTTTGGGATCTTGCTGCAGTTGCAAAGGCATTAACGACTCCCCGCGGCCAACGCTCAGCGCCGGTGGCGTGATGCACAACATGGTCCGTTCACTCAGAATAGTTCTGAATATCCAATTTGTATGTTCGATAGCGCACATAGCGCGCCGCGGCCGTTCAGCACGAGCACCAGACAATGTGCGCCTGCGTACATAAGGGCCACGCTAACGATGCTAGGCTGTCGGCAGTCGTTGGCCGTGCCGCGGCAACAGCGTCGGCCGGAGCATGGCCGGGCGCCGCAACCTTATTGCTATTCCAGGAGCGAGCACCGATGTCAGCGGAAGTCAGGAAGTCCCGACCGAGCCGCCAGGCCACGCCCGCCGTTGTGCCGGTCCGGCCGCCGGGGCGCGACTTCCCGATCGTCGCCATCGGCGCTTCCGCCGGCGGTCTGGAAGCGCTGGAGCAGTTCCTCGGCCACGTGCCGCCGGCCAGCGGCATGGCCTTCGTCGTCATCCAGCATCTCGATCCCGACCGCAAGGACATGCTCTCCGAACTGCTGCAGCGGACCACGCCGATGCCGGTGATGCCGGCACGCAACCGCCTGAAGGTGCGGCCGGACACCGTCTATGTGATCCCGCCCAATACCGACATCTCGATCCTGCACGGCAGCCTGTATCTGCTCGACCCGGTAGCGCCGCGCGGCCTGCGCCTGCCGATCGACTTTTTCTTCCACGCCCTGGCCGAGGACCGCCGCGAGCTCGCCATCGGCGTCATCCTCTCCGGCATGGGTTGCGACGGCACGCTCGGCCTGCGCAGCATCAAGGAAGCCGGCGGCCTCGCCCTGGTCCAGGAACCGGCCAGTGCCCGCTACGACAGCATGCCGCGCAGCGCCATCGGCGCCGGCCTGGCGGATATCGTGGCCAGGGCCGACGAATTGCCGCTGCGCATCGCCGACACCCTGCGCCACCTGCGCCCAGCGCGGCTCGGCCAGCCGCCAGTCGGCGAATCGGCCGAACAGAAAAGCGCCTTCGACAAGGTCTGCATCCTGCTGCGGGCGCGTACCGGCCACGATTTCTCGCTGTACAAGAAAACCACGGTCTATCGCCGGGTCGAGCGGCGCATGGCCATCCACCAGATCGAGCGCATCGGCGACTACGTGCGTCACCTGCGCGAGAATCCGCAGGAGATCGACCTGCTGTTCCGCGAACTGCTGATCGGCGTCACCAGTTTTTTCCGCGACCCGGCGACCTGGGATTACCTGCAGCAGCAGGTGCTACCCGAACTGCTCGCCGACCGGCCGGAAAGCAGCATGTTGCGCGCCTGGGTGCCCGGCTGCTCGACCGGCGAAGAGGCTTATACACTGGCCATGGTCTTTCGCGAGGCGATGGATGCGCTGCCGGCACCGACTCGCCACTCGTTGCAGATCTTCGCCACCGATCTCGACCCCGATGCCATCGAGAAGGCGCGGCGCGGCATCTATCCGGCCAATATCGCCGCCGATGTCTCGCCGGAGCGCCTGAAGCGCTTTTTCATCGACGAGGGCAACGGCTTCCGGGTGAGCAAGGAAATCCGCGAGATGGTGGTCTTCGCGCCGCAGGACCTGATCATGGATCCGCCGTTCACCAAGCTGGATATCGTGAGCTGCCGCAACCTGCTGATCTACCTGGGTGCCGAACTGCAGAAGCGGGTGCTGCCGCTGTTCCACTACAGCCTGAAGCCCGGCGGCGTGCTGCTGCTGGGCAGCGCCGAGTCGATCGGCGGCTTCACCGACCTGTTCGTGCCGCAGGAAGGCAAGGCCCGCCTGTTCCGCCGCAACGACAGCCCGCAGCGTTCCACCACCCTGGAATTCCCGATCCGGGATTTCGCCAACCAAGCCGAGCCATCTATGGATAGCAAACCCGAAGCGGTCACCGCCAACCTGCAACATCTTGCCGACGACCTGCTGCTCCAGCAGTTCGCGCCCGCCGCCGTGCTGGTCACCGCCAGCGGCGACCTGGTCTATATCAGCGGCCGCACCGGCAAGTACCTGGAACCGGCGGCCGGCAAGGTGAACTGGAACATCCACGCGATGGCCCGCGACGGGCTGCGCCAGGAACTGGCCATCGCCCTGCCCAAGGCGCTGCGCTCCGGTGAGCGCGTCGTCTGCCACAAGCTGGCGATCGGCAGCAATGGCAGCACCCAACTGGTCGACCTGACGGTGCAGCCGATCAGCGAACCGGCGGCGCTGCGCGGCATGCTGATGCTGGTTTTCGCCGACCTGGCGACGCCGCCGAAGCTGCCCGGCAAACGCGGCGCCCGGCGCAGCGAGCGGGAAACCGAGCTGGAACAGGCGCTGCTGCTCAAGCATCAGGAAGTGCAGAGCCTGCGCGAGGAAATGCAGAGTTCGCACGAGGAACTGAAGTCGGCCAACGAGGAACTGCAATCGACCAACGAGGAGCTGCAGTCGGCGAACGAAGAGCTGACCACCTCCAAGGAGGAAATGCAGTCGCTGAACGAGGAGCTGCAGACGGTCAATGTCGAGCTGCAATCGAAGGTGGACGAGCTGTCGACCGCCAACAACGACATGAAGAATCTGCTCAACAGTACCGACATCGCCACCGTCTTCCTCGACAGTGCCCTGCACGTGCGCCGCTTCACCACCCAGGCGACGCGCCTGTTCAAGCTGATCCCCGGCGACCTCGGCCGCCCGCTGTCCGACATCGTCACCGATCTCGACTATCCGGGACTGCTCGACGAGGCCGCCCGGGTGCTGAACACCCTGATCTTTGCCGAGCGCGAAGCGGCCACCGCCGACGGTCGCTGGTTCCTGGTCCGGATCATGCCGTACCGGACGCTGGAGAACGTCATCGACGGCGTCGTCATCACCTTCAACGACATCAGCCGGGCCAAGCAACTAGAGGCCGAACTGCGCGCCCTCGGCCGGCCAGCCATGGAGCCGAGATGATCGAATCGATCCTGCTCACCACGGTCAAGGTATCGACCTTCATGGGGCGCCAGCACCTGACCAACGCCAGCGGCTTTTTCTTCGCCCGCGACGACCGGCTCTACCTGGTCACCAGCCGTCACGTCCTGGTCGACGAGCCCAGCCAGCACCATCCCGACCGCATCGAGATCGGCCTGCATATCGATACTGTCCGCCTGTCGCAGACCACCGGCTTTTCCATGCCGCTGTTCCGCAACGGGCTGAGCATCTGGCGCAGCGGCAGCGACACGGCCGGCGACATCGACGTGGCGATGATCGAGATCGAGCGCAGCCGCCTGCCGGCCAACATCGTCTATCACGCCTTCACCCCGGCCCACCTGCCGGAACATTTCGAGAGCATCGAGATCGGCAGCCCGCTGCTCATCGTCGGCTTCCCGCTCGGCTTCCACGACGCCGTGCACCACCTGCCGGTCGTCCGCCAGGCCGTCCTGTCGTCCTCCTTCGGCCTGCGCTTCCAGGGTCAGGGCTATTTCCTCACCGATGCGCGCACCCACCGCGGCACCAGCGGCGCCCCCGTCGTCATGCGCCTGGGCGGCGACCAGGCGGCGCTGGGCGACCTGCCCTGGCTGCTGCTCGGCGTGCATTCGGCCCGCCTCGACGTCGGCACGCGCGACCTGATCCTCGACGAGGCCCTCGGCCTGAATTGCTCGTGGTACGCCGACATCCTGATGACACTGAGCCGGACGCCCCCGACCAAGGCCTAGCCGTAAGGCTCAGCACCATTGAAAAAGCCGGGCGAACCCGGCTTTGCTTAGTGATAGGCTTTTTTCGAAGCCAGTTTCTTTGCCATCAGGCAGCCCAGGCCAAAAATGGCCACGGCAAACACGATGCCAAGAGAGGACAGTTCGTCCATGTTTCCCCCGCAGTGGATTTGTTGATCAAGAGCCGACATAGACCACTGCCCGGACAAAAGTTCCCGGCCGCCAGAAAAAAATTGCCTGACTGACGCCAGGCAAATTGATAAGACATCACTGAATATTCAAATAAAAAGACGTGACTGTTATTTATCTTTGGAGCTTTCTACCATGCAATCCATCGCCGCCGTCCCGGGCAATCACCCAAGGAGAGACACGATGGACCAGTCGCATCGCTACGCCGACCTCAGCCTCAAGGAAGCCGACCTGATCGCCGGCGGCAAACACATCCTCTGCGCCTACAAGATGAAACCCAAGGCCGGCCACGGCTACCTCGAAGCCGCCGCCCACTTTGCCGCCGAGTCCTCGACCGGCACCAACGTCGAGGTGTGCACCACCGACGAATTCACCAAGGGCGTCGATGCGCTGGTCTATCACATCGACGAAGCGACGGAAGACATGCGCATCGCCTACCCGCTCGACCTGTTCGACCGCAACATGATCGACGGCCGGATGATGATGGTCTCCTTCCTGACGCTGACCATCGGCAACAACCAGGGCATGGGCGATATCGAGCACGCCAAGATGGTCGATTTCTACGTGCCGCGCCGCGCCATCGAGCTGTTCGACGGCCCGAGCAAGAACATCGCCGACCTGTGGCGCATCCTCGGCCGGCCGGTCGTCGATGGCGGCTACATCGCCGGCACCATCATCAAGCCCAAGCTCGGCCTGCGCCCCGAACCGTTCGCCCGCGCCGCCTACGAATTCTGGCTGGGCGGCGATTTCATCAAGAACGACGAGCCGCAGGGCAACCAGGTCTTCGCGCCGCTGCAGCAGACCATTCCGCTGGTGTACGACGCGATGAAGCGGGCGATGGACGAAACCGGCGAGGCCAAGCTGTTCTCCGCCAATATCACCGCCGACGACCATTACGAGATGGTGGCGCGCGGCGAATACATCCTGCGCACCTTCGGCCCGGATGCCGACAAGGTCGCCTTCCTGGTCGACGGCTATGTCGGCGGCCCGGGCATGATCACCACGGCGCGGCGCCACTTCGCCAACCAGTACCTGCACTACCACCGCGCCGGCCACGGCGCCGTCACCTCGCCGTCGGCGAAGCGCGGCTACAGCGCCTACGTGCTGGCCAAGATGAGCCGCCTGCAGGGCGCTTCCGGCATCCACGTCGGCACCATGGGCTACGGCAAGATGGAAGGCGACAAGGACGACCGCGCCTGCGCCTACATCATCGAGCGCGACAGCTACCAGGGGCCGGTCTACCCGCAGGAGTGGTACGGCATGAAGCCGACCACGCCGATCATCTCCGGCGGCATGAACGCGCTGCGCCTGCCCGGCTTCTTCGACAACCT
>PHCU01000250.1 GCA_002842345.1 Betaproteobacteria bacterium HGW-Betaproteobacteria-12
CATCGAGACGGCCGACGCCTGCATCGCAGCGGTCGCCCTTGCCAACGGATTTATCGTTGCCACACGTGACACCGCCCCTTTCCTGGCCGCCGGCCTGGATGTCATCAACCCCTGGCAGCGCGCATGAGGGTGTCCGCGCACTCATGAACGCCGTCGAGATCGAACAGGCCATCACCGACCTTGCCGAGCAACCCTTCGATCCTGCGGAGTTTCCCTACGCCTTTCTTGAAGCCTTTGGCAACAAGGCCACGACCCTCAAGCGCCTGCGCGCGGGGGCGTCGAACAAGTCCGACCTCGGCGGTGTGCTCCAGACCAGCAACATCCACATCCTGACCTGCGACGCCGGGCAGGTGACGCAGACGCTGGCCGCCCTCAAGGCCAGCCCGGCGACGACCAAGGCCAAGGCGAAGTTCATCCTCGCCACCGATGGCGCGGACTTCGAGGCCGAAGACCTGAGCAGCGGCGAGACCGTTGCCTGTGCCTTCAAGGATTTCCCCGACCACTTCGGCTTCTTCCTGCCGCTGGCGGGCATCAGCACGGTCCGCCAGATCAGCGAAAACGCCTTCGACATCCGCGCCACCAGCCGCCTGAACCGCCTGTACGTCGAGCTGTTGAAAGACAATCCCGAATGGGGCACGGCGGAGCGCCGCCACGCCATGAACCACTTCATGGCGCGGCTGATCTTCTGCTTTTTCGCCGAGGACACCCGTATTTTCAGCGGCGCGTTCACCGACACCGTGGCGCAGATGAGCGCCAGGGACTCGTCCAACACCCACGAGGTGATCGCCACGCTGTTCCGCGTTATGAATACCCAGCGCGCGGACCGGCCCGCCGCCAATATTCCTCGCTGGGCCGAAGACTTCCCCTACGTCAACGGCCAGTTGTTCTCTGGCAGCGATGAAGTGCCGCGCTTCAGCCGCATCGCCCGCTCCTACCTGCTGCACGTCGGCGGGCTGGACTGGACCCGCATCAACCCGGACATCTTCGGCTCGATGATCCAGGCCGTTGCCGAGGACGAGGAGCGCGGCGAACTGGGCATGCACTACACCAGCGTGCCCAATATCCTGAAAGTGCTGAACCCGCTGTTCCTCGACGACCTGCGCGAGAAGCTGGAGGAAGCAGGCGACAACGCCCGCATGTTGCTCAACCTGCGCAAGCGCATGGCGCGCATCCGCGTGTTCGACCCGGCTTGCGGTTCGGGCAACTTCTTGGTCATCGCCTACAAGCAAATGCGCGCCATCGAGGCCCAGATCAACCAGCGGCGCAGCGAGCCGGATCGCGCATCGGATATCCCGCTCACCAACTTTCGCGGCATCGAGCTGCGCGATTTCCCGGCCGAGATCGCCCGCCTCGCGCTGGTCATCGCCGAGTACCAGTGCGACGTGCTCTATCGCGGGCAGAAACTGGCGCTGGCCGAGTTCCTGCCGCTGCGCAATGAAAACTGGATCACCTGCGGCAACGCGCTGCGGCTGGACTGGTTGAGCATCTGCCCGCCGACCGGGACCGGCGTGAAGATGCAGGCGGATGACCTGTTTGAGACGCCGCTGGATCAGGTGGAGATCGACTTCGAGAACGAAGGCGGCGAGACGTACATTTGCGGCAACCCGCCCTATCTGGGCAGCACATGGCAATCCGCCGAACAAAAAGACGATCTCAAGGCGATTTTTGATCGCCGCTGCAAAACCTGGAAATCGCTGGACTACGTCGCGGGTTGGTTCATAAAAGCCGCCGAATACGGCACGCGTACCGCGTCCACCGCTGCGTTCGTTTCCACCAACTCCATTTGCCAGGGCCAGCAAGTGCCGATTCTGTGGCCGCTGATATTTGCCACTGGCAATCAGATCGCGTTTGCCCACACTTCGTTCAAGTGGGCGAATCTGGCCAGCCACAACGCGGGTGTGACCGTCGCCGTCGTCGGAATCAGCACGCGCCCGCAAGCCTCGCGCAGGCTTTACGGCGTGGCCGACGATGGGGCTGTGGTCGTTCGAGATACGCCGCACATAAGCGCTTATCTGACTGCAGGCGCAAATGTGATGGTGGAAAAAGCCGCCCGGCCTGTGGGCGAACAGGCGGAAATGAGCTTCGGAAACAAGCCTGTGGATGGCGGCCATTTGCTGTTATCCAGAGAGGAAGTCGATGCGCTGGGATTGACATCCTCGCAACGCGCCCACTTCATCCGCCGCATCTACGGCTCGGCAGAATTCATTCGTGGGCTGGAACGTTACTGCCTGTGGATCGAGGATGCGCATATCGATGAAGCGATGGAGATAGCTGCCATTCGGCAGCGTGTCGAGGGTGTGCGGGCGATGCGGCTGGCGAGCCGGGACATCAGCGCCAATACGATGGCGGGGCGAGCGCACCAGATGAGGGAAATGAACATCGCTCAAAAGTGGACAATTACTGTTCCCAGAACATCCTCCGAGAACCGTCCCTTTTTACCAAATGGCTTGATTGATGCCCGAAGCACCGTGACAAGCGAGGCTTTCGCCCTTTACGACGCCCAGCTCTGGAACCTCGCCCTCATCGCCAGCCGCCTGCACCTGGTCTGGATCGCCACCGTCTGCGGCAAGCTGAAAACGGATTTCCGCTACTCCAACACCCTCGGCTGGAACACCTTCCCGGTACCAACCCTGACCGACAAGAACAAGGCCGACCTCACCCGCTGCGCCGAGGACATCCTGCTGGCGCGCGAGCATCACTTCCCGGCGACCATTGCGGACCTGTACGCCCCCGAGCACATGCCCGCCGACCTGCGCGCCGCCCATGAGCGCAACGACGAAGTGCTGGAGCGCATCTACATCGGCCGGCGCTTCAGGAACGACACCGAGCGGCTGGAAAAGCTGTTCGAGCTGTACACCACGATGACCGCTGCG
>PHCU01000251.1 GCA_002842345.1 Betaproteobacteria bacterium HGW-Betaproteobacteria-12
ACATCGAACGGCTGATTGCCTACCGCCCCTAGCGCCCAGCGCTGCCGCCGGAAATTCGGGCCGTTGATTCAGACGGCCAGGAAGACCTCGCCGCCTTCGACCTTGACCGCGAACTGGCCGCAGGAGCCGACGTCCGGCGCCACCGCCTGGCCGTCGTCGAGGCCGATGTTCCAGCCATGCAGCGGGCAGGTCACCCGCTTGCCATGGACGATGCCCTGCGACAGCGGCCCGCCCTTATGCGGGCACTTGTCGTGCAGCGCGAAGACTTCGTCGGCGGCATTGCGAAACACGGCGATATCGCCGCCGGAGACGCGCTGCACCACGCGCGAACCGAGTTGCGGAATGTCTTCCAGCTTGCAGATCAGTTTCCAGTCCATTTTCGTTACCTAGTAGTTAGCTGTTAGGGGCTCGAGTGGGTGGCCCACTCGAGCCTCGATCCCAATCACTTGATCCTCGACTCAAGCTTCCAGCTTGAGCGGAATGAATTGCTTGACGGCCTGTTGCTCGCGCGAGGTCGCCCACGGGTCCTTGGCGTCCTTCAGCGCGGCGAGCAGTTGTGCGTAGAGTGCCTTGCGCCCCTCCTCGTCCTCGACGATCTTGCCCTTGACGTAGTCGAGGCCGACGCGCTCCAGCCAATGGCAGGTGCGCTCCAAATACCAGCCCTCCTGGCGATAGAGTTCGAGGAAGGCGCCGGAATATTCCATGACCTCCTCGTCCGACTTGACCTTGCACAGGAACTGCGCGACCTCGGTCTTGATCCCGCCGTTGCCGCCGATGTACAGCTCGTAGCCGGAATCGACGCCGATCACGCCGACGTCCTTGATGCCGGCTTCGGCGCAGTTGCGCGGGCAGCCGGAGACGGCCAGCTTGACCTTGTGCGGGGCGTACATGTCGAACAGCATCTTTTCCAGCTTGACGCCCATCTCCATCGCCAGCTGCGTGCCGAAGCGGCAGTGCTCCATGCCGACGCAGGTCTTCACGGTGCGGATCGACTTGCCGTAGGCGTGGCCGGAGACCATGCCGGCGGCGTTGAGGTCGGCCCAGATCGCCGGCAAGTCTTCCTTCTTGATGCCGAGCAGGTCGATGCGCTGGCCGCCGGTGACTTTCACGGTCGGCACGTTGTACTTCTCGGCCGCGTCGGCGATGGCGCGCAGTTCGTTGGGTGTGGTCAGGCCGCCCCACATCCGCGGCACGACGGAATAGGTGCCGTCCTTCTGGATGTTGGCGTGGGCGCGTTCATTGATGAAGCGCGACTGCGGATCATCCTTGGCTTCGTGCGGCCAGGTCGAGATCAGGTAGTAGTTGATGGCCGGCCGGCACTTCTCGCAACCATTCGGCGTCGTCCAGCCCAGTTCGGCAAAAACCGTTTCCTTGGTCGTCAGGTGCTCGTCGCGGATCAGCTTGCGCACCTTGTCGTGCGAATGCTCGGTACAGCCGCACATGGGCTTCTTGTCGGAGGCGGCCGGGGTGTAGGCGCCGCCGATGGTCGAGGCCAGGATCTGTTCGACCAGGCCGGCACAGGAGCCGCAGGAAGACGCCGCCTTGGTGTGCTTCTTGACCTCATCGAGCGTGAACAAGCCCTGTTCCTTGATCGCCTTGACGATGCTGCCCTTGGAGACGCCGTTGCAGCCGCAGACTTCGGCACTGTCGGCCATCATCGCCGCCTTGCTGTTGCCGGCATGGCCGACGTCGCCGACCAGGGACTGGCCGAAGATCAGCGAATCGCGGATGTCGTGGATGTCGCGACCGTCCTTCAACAGCTGGAAGTACCACGGGCCGTCGGCCGTGTCGCCGTACATGACGCCGCCGACCAGCTTGTTGTCCTTGATCACCAGCTTCTTGTACACACCGCCGTGCGGGTCATTGAGCAGGATTTCCTCAGTGCCCTCGCCGCCCATGTAGTCGCCGGCCGAGAACAGGTCGATGCCGGTGACTTTGAGCTTGGTCGAGGTCACCGAACCGGTATAGCGGCCGATGCCGTAGTTGGCCAGGTGATTGGCAGCGACCTTGGCCTGCTCGAACAGCGGCGCGACCAAGCCGTAGGCGATGCCGCGGTGGCTGACGCATTCGCCGACGGCGTAGACCTTGGGGTCGTAGGTCTGCATGGTGTCGTTCACCACGATGCCGCGGTTGCAGTAGATGCCCGACGATTCGGCCAGCGCGTAGTTGGGGCGGATGCCGGCGGCCATGACGACGAGGTCGGCCGGGATGGTCATGCCATCCTTGAAGCGCACCGCGGCGACTCGGCCCGATTCGCCCTGGACCAGCATCTCGGTCTGCTTCTGCAGCAGGAACTTGAGGCCCTTGTCTTCCAGCGACTTCTGCAACATCTTGCCGGCCACTTCGTCGAGCTGGCGTTCGAGCAGCCACGGGCCGAGGTGCACCACGGTGACGTCCATGCCGCGCAGCTTCAGGCCGTTGGCGGCTTCGAGGCCGAGCAGGCCGCCGCCGATCACCACCGCGTGCTTGTGCAGGCGGGCGGCTTCGATCATTTCGTCGGTGTCCTTGATGTCGCGGTAGCCGATGACACCGGGCAGGTCGTTGCCGGGAATCGGCAGCATGAACGGCGTCGAGCCGGTGGCGATCAGCAGGCGGTCGTATTGTTCCTCAGTGCCGTCCTCGGCGATGACCTTGCGCTTGACCCGGTCGATCTTGGCGATTTGCTTGCCGGTATGGAGCTTGATGCCCTTTTCCTTGTACCAGTCCAGTTCGTTGAGGACGATTTCCTGGACGGTCATTTCGCCGGCAAGGACCGGCGAAAGCAGGATGCGGTTGTAGTTCGGGTGCGGTTCGGCGCCGAAGATCGTGATGTCGTAATGATCCGGCTTGATCTTCAGCAGTTCTTCGATGGTGCGGACA
>PHCU01000082.1 GCA_002842345.1 Betaproteobacteria bacterium HGW-Betaproteobacteria-12
ACTGCAGCACGTTGATGGCCAGCAGCAGCACGAAGGAGATGGCCAGCATGACCACGGCCAGCGCCGTGGCGCCGAGCACGTCGTACTGTTCGAGCTTGGAGATGATCAGCAGCGGCACGATTTCGGAAATCAGCGGCAGGTTGCCGGCAATGAAGATGACCGAGCCGAATTCACCGAGCGCCCGGGCGAAGGCCAGCGCGAAGCCGGTCAACAGCGCCGGGAAGATGGCTGGGAAGATGATCCGGGTGAAAGTCTGGACCCGCGAGGCGCCGAGCGAGGCGGCGGCCTCCTCGACTTCGGTCTCGATGTCCTCGATCACCGGCTGCAGCGTGCGTACGACGAAGGGCAGGGTGATGAAGGTCAGCGCCACGACGATGCCGACCGGCGTGTAAGCGACTTTGAAGCCGAGCGGTTCAAGATAGCTGCCGAGCCAGCCGTTGCCGGCGTACAGCGTGGCCAGCGTGATGCCGGCGACGGCGGTGGGCAGGGCGAACGGCAGATCGACCAGGGCATCGACGAAGCGCTTGCCGGGAAAGGAGTAGCGGACCAGGATCCAGGCCACGATCAGGCCGAACACGGCGTTGATGCCGGCGGCCAGCAGGGAAGAGACGAAGGTCACGCGGAAGGCAGCCAGCGAGCGCTCGCCGAGGGCGATATCGATGATCTGCAGGAAGCCGAGTTCGGATGCCTTGAGGATCATGCCGCCGAGCGGCAGCAGGATCAGCAGCGACAGGTAGACCAGCGTGTAGCCGAGGGCCAGCCCGAAACCGGGCAGCACGCGAGGGGATTTGGCAGACATTTGTCTCTTCTCTGCGGGGCGGACGTTGCTGGCCACCGAGGCGGCCAGCAACGCCGCGGGTTACTTGGCAACGTAGATCTGGTCGAACGTGCCGCCGTCCTTGAAGTGCGTGACGAAGGCCTTGCTGGCGCCGCCGAAGACTTCATCGACGGTGAAAGTCTTGACCGCCGGGAACGAGGCCGCGTACTTCTTCAGCAACTCGGGATCACGCGGCCGCAGGTAGTTCAGCGCGGCATTCTCCTGGCCTTCCTTCGACCACAGGTATTCGAGGTAGGCGGTCGCCTGTTTGCGCGTGCCCTTCTTGTCCACCACCTTGTCGACGATCGCCACCGGGAACTCGGTCTGCATGGTCAGGCTGGGATAGACGACGGAGAACTCGCCCTTGCCGAATTCCTTGGCGATCATCTCGGCCTCGGATTCGAAGGTGATCAGTACATCGCCCATTTTGCGCTGCATGAAGGTGGTGGTTGCATCGCGGCCGCCGGCGGCGAACAGCGGGGCGTTCTTCAGCAGCTTGCCGAGGAATTCCTGCGCCTTCTGGTCGCTGCCGCCCGGCTGCTTCAACGCCCAGGCCCAGGCCGACAGGTAGGTGTTGCGGCCGTTGCCGGTGTTTTTCGGGTGCGGCACGATGACCTGCACTCCCGGGGCAACGAGGTCGGACCAGTCGTTGAGGTTCTTCGGATTGCCCTTGCGCACGATGAAGACCATCGCCGAGGTGTAGGGCGAGGCGTTGTTGGGGAACTTCTTGGCCCAGTCCTTGGCCACCAGCCCCTTGTCCATCAGGAACTCGATGTCGTTGACCTGGTTCATCGTCACCACGTCGGCTTCCAGACCGTCGGCGACGGCGCGCACCTGCTTGCTCGAACCGGCATGCGACTGCTTCAGCTCCAGCGTTTCGCCGCTCTTCGCTTTCCAGTGCTTCTGGAACAGCGGGTTGTAATCCTTGTACACATCGCGAGCGACGTCGTAGGAGACGTTGAGCAGGGCGGCATCGGCCAGGGCGGCGCTGGCCACCAGACCAAGCAGCAGGGCGGACAGGGTTTTGCGGACGGCATGCATGGGAATTCTCCAGATAATCGGCTGACGGGCACTGTAGCGGAGACGGTTATAACGCCAAAGACGATATTTTAATTTGGTTATTCCAATCGAAAATAAAGCGCACACGCAACGCCTCATTCATTGCATCCTCTCTATTCCCCGACTGCCCGAGCGGCTATCATTCGCCATCCTTTACGCCGCCCACGACCATGATCCGCCCTTCCCTTCCCGCCGCGCTCCTGCTGTCCCTCCTGCTTGCCGCCTGCGCCTCGAACCGCGAGACCTCGCCGGGCAAGCACATCGCCCAAAGCGGGGCGCTCAAGGTGCATCCCGGGCTGCTCGGCCAGCCGGTCCCGGCCGAACTGGCGCCGCTGCCGGCTACCGCTCCCGCTGCGGCGCAACCGACCCAACCGGCGGCAAGCGAAGCGGCGATCCGCATGGACCAGGAAGGCCTGCGCACGCAACGCAGCGTCTATTTCGATTACAACAGCGCCGACTTGAAGGCCGACTACGCGCCGGCCCTGCGCGCCCACGCCCGCTACCTGGCGGCCAATCCGCAGGCCCGCGTGCGCATCGAGGGCAATGCCGACGAGCGTGGCAGCGCCGGCTACAACCTGCGCCTTGGCGAACGCCGGGCGGCCACAGTCCGCGACGCGCTGACCACTCACGGTGCGGCCGGCACGCAGGTCACGATCAAGTCGCTCGGCAGCTCGCAACCGAAACTGAAGGGCCGCGATGAGCAATCCTGGGCCGAGAATCGCCGCGCCGACGTGGTTTACGAAATCGAAAAGTAGGCTGCCCTGCCTGGGAAAAGCAAAAGGCCTCGCCGTTGTGGCGAGGCCTTTTGCTTTTCCCCTCCGACTTCGCCGGTTCAGGACTGGCCGCTTTTTTCCGGCACCCGGCCACGCAAACAGGCCAGCCATTCGGAAAACGGAATTTCGCGCACATCCGGTTGCCGGCGCTCGACGCTACGGCGCCGCTCGCGCCAGCCATTGGGCGGGCCTTTTTCGAGATTTCGCCGATCGTCGCCACCGCGTTTGTTATTTATGCCGCGCATCGCACCCCTCGCACCTCATCGTTTCCCGCTCGCTCCGGAAGCCAGCGCTTCCCACAGCCGCACTGTAGGGCAAGGCTGTGAGCGGGGCAGTGAAATAGATCACGACTGCGTAAAAACGCTTACCCAAGGCCGTCATACGGCACGCTGGCGCAGACTGGCGATCGCCTGCTTGGCGGCAACAAGGCCGCGATACTGGGCTTCCTCGAACAGCGAAAAGCCGGACAGGTCGGCATGCGCCAGCATGATCCGCCGATGGCGGAAGGCGGTCAGCGTCCGCCGGGCCGCGCCCCACAGGCTGCCGGGCACCGGCCGGCGCATGGCATGGCCATTGCGGAAAATATCGAGGCGGGTGGTCAGCCGGCGGATGTCCGGATGGACGCCTTCCAGTTCGGCCAGGATGCCTTCGGCCCAGGCGGCGCGTGAGGTCGCCTGCAACAGCCGGCGGCCTTCGGCCGGGGTGACGTCGTGCAGCGCGCGATAGCAGGTCAACACGGTGCCCGGCAAATGGCCGCGCAGCAACTGATGGGTCGCCGTCACGTAACCGAGGCCGGGACTGTCGTAGAGGACGTTATCCCAGGCCGGCGGGGCGCCGTGGCGCTCGGTCGGCAGCGCCGAAAGATGCAGGTTGGCGGTCAGCCACGGCGCGTAGTCGCCGGCCAGCGCCGCCCGCCGCAGGGGCTCCGGCATCCCCGGCCAGGCGCGCGGCAGGACGAACAGCGGCGCCGCCCAGATCAACGCCCGGGCTTCGAGGCGCAGGCTGCGGCGGCCGTGCAGCACATCGACCGTTATGCCGGACTTGCCTTCGCCGACGCGCCAGGCCAGCGCCCCGGTCAGAATCCGCTCGCCGGCCCGACGGGCCAGGCCGCGGGCCAGCCAGGCATTGCCTTCGGGCGCGGTGAGCACGGTCTCGGCGCTGGCGTTGGCCGCCTCGCCGTCGCGGCAGGCGAAGTAGTGCAGCCCGGCCCAGGCCGAGGTATCGCCGACAGCCATGCCGTAGTCGTCGCGGCAAGCGTAGTCGGCCAGCCAGAGAACGGTCGGCGCCGTGAAGCCGTTGTCGGTCAGCCACTGGCGGAAGGAGATGCGGTCGAGTGCCAGCCAGGCCGGATCGCGGCTGGACAGCTCCATCGGCAGGGCGAACAGCTTGCGCCCGTCGCGGCCGCGGGCGGTTTTCAGCTCATTCATCCGCGCCAGGAAGGCCTGCTGCTGCGCCCGTTCGCCGGGCCCGAGGCCGCGCTGCGGCAGCAGCCCTTCCTCCCACAGGCCATGGCGGTAGATGCGTTCCTGCGGCGTGGCGCACAGGTAGCGTTCGTCGTAGTGCGGTCGCGCCGCCCCCGGGTCACCCTGCAGGACGCCGAGTTCGGCCAGCAACTCGCGCACGTATCGGGCCTGCGGTCCGGGCAAGGGCAGGTAGTGGGCAGCAAGCGGGTAGGCGACCAGTGGCGACTGGCCGGCGCGCGAATTGCCACCGGGCTCGGCTTCCAGATCGAGCAGCAGGAAATCGTCGACACCCGAGCGGGCCAGTTGCCAGGCCGCCGACAGGCCGGAAATGCCGCCGCCGACGATGACGATGCCGGTTCGCCGGGTGCTGTCGGGAGCCGGCAGACCACCATCACGCAAGCGGTGGGCAAAATCGGCATCGACGCCGGCCAGTTCGCCGGGCGGCAGCGGCGGCTTGCCGTTGCCGGCGCAACCGGCCAGCGCCGCGGCGGCGACGGTGCGGAGAAAGTCGCGGCGGCTGCGGCTAGTCAAATTTCCGCAGCGACAGGCTGACGGACAGCTGGGCCCCCAGCCAGCCGAGCAACGCCCCACCGGCCGCCAGGATGGCCACCCCGCTGGCCGCCGGTGCCTGCAGGGCGAAGGCGGTGCCGTAGAGCGCTGCCAGTTCGCCGACCGGCCCGGCCAGCAGGCGCAGGCCGCCCAGCACCAGGGCGGCGGAGAGCACGCCGCCGAGCGCGCCCTGCAGCGCACCGTAGTAATAGAAGGGCCGGCGGATAAAGGCGTCGGTGGCGCCGATCATTCGCGCCACCTCGATCTCGGCTGCCTGGGCCATGACCTGCAGGCGGATGGTGTTGAAGGTCACCGCTACCAACCCGGCTGCGAACAGCCCGGCGAGCAGCAGCAAGGCCAGCTTGCCGAGACGCAGGAAGGCATCGAAGCGCTTGACCCAGGCCGAATCCAGCTGCACGTGGGCGACCTTCGGCCAGCTGGCCAGCTCCTTGCCGAGCACCTCCAGCGCCGCCGGCTCGGTGTTCTCAGGTTCGACGATGAAGGCATCGGGCAGCGGATTGCGCGGCAGGCTGGCGACGATCTCGGCCATGCCTTCGGTCTGCTGCAGGCGCTTCAGCGCCTCCTCGCGCGGCACAAAGCGCCAGCGGGCGTCGCCGGCCTGGCGCAGGCGGTTTTCGATTTCGCCGACGTCCTTGCGACTGGCGCCAAGTTCCATGAAGACGCTGATCTGCTTGACGCCGGAGGCGCGGCTGCCGAGCTCGCGCAGGTTGTCGAGCAGCACGTAACCGAAAGCCGGCAGGGTCAGCGCGATACCGATCACCAGCAGCGACAGGACGGTGCTCATCGGCGCCGCGAACAGGCGGCGGAAGGCCGAGGCCAGGGCGGCGCTATGCTGGCTCAGCCAGGCGTTCATACCAGCCTCCCGTGGTCGAGGCGCAGCACGTTCGGATGGCAGCGCTCGATCCAGCTCTGGTCGTGCGTGGCGACGACGACAGTGACGCCGACGCGATGAAAGTCGGCGAACAGCTCGAGAATGTCACCAGCCGAGTCGACATCGAGATTGGCCGTCGGCTCGTCGGCCAGCAACACCGTCGGCCGGTTGACCACGGCACGGGCGATGGCCAGGCGCTGCTGCTCGCCGCCGGAGAGGGCGATCGGGTTGGCCTTCTCGCGCGCCAGCAGGCCGACCTTGTCGAGCGCCGCCTGGGCCCGGCGCACCGCATCGCGGCGCGAAAGACCGGCGATCTGCAACGGCAGCAGCACGTTGTCCAGCGCACTGCGGTCGAACAACAGCTTCTGGTCCTGGAAAACCATGCCGAAATGCCGGCGCACATAGGGAATGGCGCTGCGCCGCAGGGCCGCCAGGTTCTGCCCGTTAACCACCAGACTGCCGGCGGTCGGCCGCTCGATCGAGGCGATCAGCTTGACCAGCGTCGTCTTGCCGGCACCGGAATGGCCGCCGATCAGCACCATCTGCCCGGCCGAAATCTCGAAGCTGACATCGCGCACGGCTTCGTAGCCGCCGGGATAGCGCTTGGTCAGGTTGCTGGCGACGATCATTCTTGGTTGCTAGTCGTTGGTTATGAGTTGTTAGCGGACGGGTTTGCCAGCGACTAAGGCCAGCAACTGGCGACTACTACTCAAACAGCGCATCGACAAAATCCCTGGCCGAGAACGGGCGCAGGTCGTCGATCTGTTCGCCGACACCGATGAAGCGGATCGGCTTCGGGCATTGCCGGGCGATCGCCGCGACGACGCCGCCCTTGGCGGTGCCGTCGAGCTTGGTGACGACCAGGCCGGTGACCTGGATCGCCTTGTCGAAGGCCCGGACCTGGGCCAGCGCGTTCTGGCCGATGTTGGCGTCGAGCACCAGCAAGGTCTCGTGCGGCCCGGTGGGCTCGATCTTCTGTATCACCCGACGGACCTTGGCGATTTCTTCCATCAGGTGCAACTGGGTCGGCAGGCGGCCGGCGGTATCGGCCAGCACGATGTCGATGCCGCGTGCCTTGGCCGCCGAAATGGCGTCGAACACCACCGCGGCCGGATCTCCGTTGTCCTGGGCGATGACCGTGACGTTGTTGCGCTGGCCCCAGGTTTCCAGCTGTTCGCGGGCGGCGGCACGGAAGGTGTCGCCGGCAGCAAGCAGCACGCTCTTGCCCTGATCCTGAAAATACTTGGCCAGCTTGCCGATCGAGGTCGTCTTGCCGGCGCCGTTGACCCCGGCGATCATGATCACGTAGGGCTTGTGGCCGCTGACGTCGAGTGGCTGCTCGAGCGGCTGCAGGGTTTCCAGCAGGGCATTGGCCAGGGCTTTCTGGATGGCCTCGGGAGTTTCGAGCTTGTCGCGTTTGGCGGCCTTCTTCAGTTCGTCGAGCAGGTGCGTGGTCGCCTCGATACCGACGTCGGAGGTCAGCAACAGGCTTTCCAGCTCTTCGAGCAGTTCGTCATCGACCTTGCCGCGGGCAAAGATGGACTTGAGCTTGCCGCCCCACTGGGCGCGGGTCCGGGCCAGGCCCTTGAACAGACGCTCGCGCCAGGACGGCGCGGCAACAGGGGCATCGACAGGCTGGCCCTTGCTGTCGGGCGCAGATTTTTTCAGGAAACTGAACATGGGAATTTTGGTCTCAAGGCAGGCTGACAGGCAGGCGGCAAGCCGTTAAGATGCCGTGCCGATCGAAGCACAATCAGGCCCGAATTCTAGCAGAAAGCCCCCTCCCCCCATGCGCGCCCGACATCTTCTCACTGCCTTGCTATGTCCCTGGCTGTTCGCCACGGCCCTCGCCAATCCCTACGAGACCACGCTGGCCAACGGCCTGCGCATTATCGTCAAGGAAGACCGGCGGGCGCCGACCGCCGTCCAGATGGTCTGGTATCGCGTCGGCAGCATGGACGAAGTCGACGGCACTTCGGGCGTCGCCCATGTGCTCGAACACATGATGTTCAAGGGCACGCCGACGGTCGCCGCCGGCGAATTCAACAAACTGGTGGCGGCGGCCGGCGGACGCGACAACGCCTTCACCAGCCGCGACTACACGGCCTATTTCCAGCAGATTCCGAAGGAGAAGCTGGAACAGATGATGCAGCTTGAAGCCGACCGCATGCGCCATCTGAATGTGGACACCAAGGAGTTCACGCAGGAAATCAAGGTGGTCATGGAAGAACGTCGCATGCGCACCGACGACAATCCGCAGGCCAAACTGTTCGAGCAAATGAATGCCAGCGCCTTCCAGGCCCACCCCTACCGGCGGCCGATCATCGGCTGGATGAGCGACCTCGAGAACATGACGGCCGCCGACGCCAAGGCCTGGTACACCACCTGGTACGTGCCGAACAACGCCTACGTGGTGATTTCCGGTGACGTCGACCACAAGGAGGTCTTCGCCCTCGCCGCCAAACACTACGGACCGCTGGAAGCGCGGCCGCTGCCGGCGCGCAAGGCCCAGGACGAACCGCGCCAGGAAGGGACGCGCCGCGTCACGGTCAAGGCCCCGGCCGAACTGCCGGTGCTGATCATGGGCTACAAGGTGCCGGTCATCCGCGACATCGCCAAGGACAGCGAACCCTACGCCCTGCAGATGCTGGCTGCCATCCTCGACGGCCACGACGCCGCCCGCTTCAACAAGAAGCTGGTGCGCGAGGACAAGATCGCCTTGTCGGCCGGCATCGACTACGACAGTACGGCGCGCGGCCCGGGCATGCTCTACCTGCATGGCAGCCCCTCCGCCGACAAGACCGTCGCCGATCTCGAAGCCGCGCTGCGCGCCGAAATCGACCGGGTGCGCCGGGACGGCGTCAGCCCGGCCGAACTGAAACGGGCCAAGGCCCAGTTGCTGGCCAGCGAGGTCTTCAAGCTCGATTCGATGTTCGGCCAGGCCATGGAAATCGGCCAGATCGAATCGACCGGCCTGCCCTACCGCCAGCTCGATCGCATCCTGGACAAACTGCAGCAGGTCAGCGCCGCTGATATCCAGGCAGTCGCCGCCAAGTATTTCACCGACGACGCCCTGACCGTCGGCGTTCTCGACCCGCAGCCGCTGGATGGCCAGCCGCGGCGCCCCTCCTTCTCCACCCGTCATTGATGATGAGCGCCATGAAACGCCTGCTGACTGCCGCCCTTGTCTTTCTCGCCATCCAGCCGGCGCTGGCCGGCGTCGCTATCGAACACTGGACGACCAGCTCCGGCGCCCGCGTGCACTTCGTTGCCAGCCGCTCGCTGCCGATCCTCGATGTGCAGATCGACTTCGCCGCCGGCTCGATGTTCGACCCGCTCGGCAAGGCCGGTCTGGCCGCCGTCACCCGTGCGCTACTCGATCTCGGTGCCGGCAATCGCGACGAAACCGCCATGGCCGAGGATCTGGCCGACGTCGGTGCCCGCCTGGGCGGCGGTGCCGACACCGACCGCGCCAGCATCTCGCTGCGCACCCTGGCTGCCGCCGACAAGCGCGATGTCGCCCTCGACATCCTGCGCGCCGCGATCTCCCGGCCGCGCTTCGACGCTGCCATCCTCGAACGCGAGAAGGCGCGCACCATCGCCGGCCTCAAGGAAGCCATGACCCGGCCGGACAGCATCGGCGGCAAGGCCTTCTGGGCCGCCCTCTATCCGGACCATCCCTATGGCCGGCAGGCAACACCGGAATCGGTCGCCGCCCTGACGCGCGACGATCTGGTCGCCATGCACGCCCGCCACTACAGTGCCGCCGGCGCCAACATCACGCTGGTCGGCGACCTGTCGCGCGCCGAGGCGGAACGCCTCGCCGAGTCGCTCGCCGCCAGCCTGCCAGCTGCCGCCGCCGCCCCCCTGCCGGCACCACCGAAGGCCAGCCAGCCTGGCGTCAAGGTCATCGCCCATCCGGCCAGCCAGGCGCACATCACCCTCGGCCTGCCGGCAATCGAACGCGGCCACCCCGACTTCTTCCCGCTGCTCGTCGGCAACTACACGCTCGGCGGCGGCGGCTTCGTCTCGCGCCTGATGAAGGAAGTCCGCGACAAGCGCGGCTACGCCTACAGCGTCTACAGCTATTTCGCCCCGCTGAAGCACCCGGGCCCCTTCCAGATCGGCCTGCAGACCAAGCGCGCGCAGGCCGCCGACGCCATCAAGGTGGCGCGCGAGGTACTCGCGCGCTTCGTCGCCGACGGCCCGAGCGACGAAGAACTGACCGCCGCCAAGGCCAATCTGACCGGCAGCTTCCCGCTACGCCTGGACAGCAATCGCAAGATTCTCGAAAACGTCGCCGCCATTGCTTTCTACGGTCTGCCACTCGACTATCTGGACCGCTATCAGGAGAAGATCCAGGCCGTCACGGCGGCCGAGGTCAAGGCCGCCTTCGCCCGCCACGTCCGGCCGGATGCGCTGACCATCGTCACCGTGGCCGCCGACTGAAGCGCCTGCCCGACCAATGACACCGCGATGAACACCGTGCGCATCGTCGGCGGCGCATTCCGCCGCAGACAGCTCCGCTTCCCCGACAGCGAAGGCCTGCGCCCAACGCCGGACCGCGTCCGCGAAACGCTGTTCAACTGGCTCGGCCAGGATCTCGCCGGCCAACTCTGCCTCGACCTCTTCGCCGGCAGCGGCGCCCTCGGCTTCGAAGCCGCCTCGCGCGGCGCGGCGCGTGTCGTCATGGTGGAAAAGACGCCACGCGTCCTGGCGGCGTTGCAGGAAAACCACGAATTGCTGCATAAACCATCGGCGGTGGAGATCGTTCGCGGGGATGCGCTACAATATTTGGTTTCGACCAAAACGAAATTCGACCTGATTTTCCTCGATCCGCCGTACAAGGCGGGCTGGATCGGCCGCCTGGAAGGGCTGCTGCCGCCGGTACTGAACGAGGATGCGGCGATTTACGTCGAGGCGGAACATGAAATCGCATCGCTTGGCGATTGGCGCACAGTGCGCCAGGGCAAGGCGGGGGAAGTCCATTTTCACTTGTTGCGGCGGCCTGCTTGAACAAACTCGATCATCGCGTAGCGATCTATCCCGGCACCTTCGACCCGATCACCCGGGGCCACGAAGATCTGGTCCGGCGCGCCGCCAGCCTGTTCGACAAGCTGATCCTGGCGATTGCCGAAAGCCCGGCCAAACAACCGCGCTTTCCACTCGCCGACCGGGTCGAGATGGCCCAGGAAATCCTTGGCGACGTGCGCAATGTCGAGATCGTCGGCTTCAACACCCTGCTGATGGACTTTGTCCATGAGAAAGGCGCCAAGGTCATCGTCCGCGGCCTGCGCGCCGTATCCGATTTCGAATACGAGTTCCAGATGGCCGGAATGAACCGCAGCCTCTATCCGGAGGTCGAAACCGTGTTTCTGACACCCGGCGAACAATACATGTTCATCTCCGCCACGATGGTCCGCGAAATCGCGCGCCTGGGCGGTGATGTCGGCAAATTTGTACAACCTTGTGTAGAAAAGCGCCTGCGGGCGAAGACCACAGCTTAACCGAGAGAGGAACTGCTATGTCCCTGATTATTACCGACGAATGCATCAACTGCGACGTGTGCGAGCCGGAGTGCCCGAACGAGGCGATCTCCCAGGGGGAAGAGATTTACGTCATCGACCCCAACAAGTGCACCGAGTGCGTCGGCCACTACGACGAGCCGCAATGCGTGCAGGTCTGCCCGGTGGATTGCATCCCCAAGGACCCCAACCACGTCGAAACCGAGGACGTCCTCTGGGTCAAGTACGAGAAGCTGACCGGCAACAAGCGCCCCTGAACCGGCACTGCCGCAACAAAAAGCCCGCGTTCGCCGCGGGCTTTTTTGCGTCTGGCGGCTGGCTCAGGCAGCCTGTAGTTGCTCGGTCTCGACCGGCAGCAGCAATTGCCGGACCCGCCCGGCAATTTCCTCCAGCCCTTGAATTTGCTGCAGCAGGTTCTGCTCGACGCCTTCCAGTTCGAGAATGCGGTCCTCCAGCGTATCGGTCGCCTGGTGGATACGCTTGATGCTTTCCAAACGCCGCTTCAGCTGGATCTGATGCTCGCGCACCTGGGTTTCCATCGGCGCCATCACCGCCCGCAGCCAGGTTTCGGCATCGCGATTGGCATGTTCGAAGGCGCGCCGGACCTGCACCGCGACTTCCTCGAAGAATTTCTGGGTGATGTTTTTCTTGTCGTGCGTCAGCAGGCTGACCATGGTGTTCAGGTGACCGTCGCACCACGACTGCAGGCGATCCAGTTCCTTCTCGTAGCGCAGCAGCGAGAAGGCCGTCGGTGAGCCGAGCTTGAGTCCGTGCTCGACGGCAAAGCGCTTGTACACCGCCTCCATCATCGCCAGGATCTCGTTGATTTCCTCATTGGACTTGGCCAGCGCCTCGCGCGAACGGCCAAAGAACTTGCCCATGGCTTCCGACAGGGTCTTGGAAAAAGCCGCTTCGAGCATCGTCTCCCGGGTTTCGTGGGTCAGTTGGCGCAGGCTATCGAGCCCCAGGTGACCGAACAGCTTATTGGTCAGCGTCGAAAACACGCTGCGCACGGCGTAATAGCGCTGCAGGCCGGATTCGAATTCGTCCTTCTCGGCCCGCACCTTGCCCATCATGTATTCGACGACGCCCTTGTTCTTGCCGCGTAGTTCGGTCAGTTCCGTCAGTTGCTCGCGCAGGCCGGCGAGTCGCGACTCGAGCAGGCCGTGGACGCGCCGGCTGACATCGCCGAACTCGCCCTCGGTGTTGTCGCAGACGATGTCATGCTTGGCCGGGATCAGTTCCTCGGAAAGGGCGGCTTCGAGTAGCGGCAGGCGACTGCGCTCGAGCAGCGCCTGATCGCCGGTGATCTTGGCGACCAGCCCCTTCTGGGCAGAGACGGGAAAAACCTGCGTCGGCGGCAGATCGAGAATCTCGGCACTGGAGTCGACCTGGCGCTGGATCTCGGCATCGATCTCGGCCGTCGTCTTCAGTTCGTCCCACTGGCCGTCGATCTTGTTCAGCACGACCAGACGACCACGCTTGGCAGTGCCGCCGGCGCAGATGTGTTCGCGCCAGATGGCCATGTCCGACTGCGTCACCCCGGTATCGGCACCGAGAATGAACAACACCGCATGGGCATTCGGCAGCAGCGACAGGGTCAGCTCCGGCTCGGCCCCGATGGCATTGAGACCCGGCGTATCGAGAATGATCAGGCCCTGCTTAAGCAGCGGATGCGGGAAATTGATGATGGCGTGGCGCCAGCGCGGCACCTCGACTAGGCCGTCGTCGCCGACCCGATAAAAATCCACGTCGCCGTTGCCGACCTCGAAACCGAGGCGGGCGGCGTCCGCCGGCGTCACTCGGGTGGTTTCGCTGACCTGGCGCAGGGCATCCTGCATGGCCTCCGGCGCCTCGACATCGAGACGGACGACCTTCCATTCTTCCGGAAAGCGCTTGTACTCCGTCACCCCGGAATTGGAGGCGCGGGTCTCGATCGGCAGCAATTCGATGCAGGGCAGCTTGTCGCCGTCGTACAGCAGCTCGGTCGGACACATCGTGGTGCGACCGGCCGACGAGGGCAGCATGCGGGTGCCGTACTCGGCGAAGAAGATGGAATTGATCAGTTCCGACTTGCCGCGGGAAAACTCGGCAACGAAGGCGACGTTCAGCCGGTCTTCACGCAAACGCTCGAGCAGATGGGTCAGGCGCAGGTCGGACTGGGCGTCGGACAACTCGTTCTGCACGAGCCATTCCTTGAACTCGCCGAGATGTGACGACAGGCGGGCGCGCCAGGCGGTGTAGGCGGCGAATTGATTGGCGAGCGACATAGCATGCCCCGTGGATACCAACGAAGCGTCCAATTTAGCATATAAACAGGGGCTTGCCGGGAGCAATTAATGCTGGCACTGCGGACAGTAATAAGTGCTCCGACCGCTCTGGCGAATCTGCCGGACGACGCCGGCACAGCGCCGGCAAGCCTGGCCATCGCGCTCGTAGACCGCGGCCTGGATTTGAAAACAACCGGCACCGCCGTCGCTATGCACATAATCGCGAATACTGCTGCCGCCGGCGGCGATGGCATCGGCCAGCGTGGCGCGCACAGCGGCCGCCAACTCGTGATAACGGGCCCGGCTGATCCGGTTGGCCGCCCGCAGCGGCGAGATGCCCGCCCGGAACAGACTTTCCGACGCATAGATATTGCCGATGCCGACCACCATATGGCTGTCCATCAGCACCGGCTTGATCGGGCCGCCACGTTTACTGCAGGCGGCGTGCAGCCAGTCGCCGTCGAAGACTTCGGTCAGCGGCTCGACTCCGAGCACGGCCAGCAGCGGGTGGCTTTCCACCGCCTCCGGCGGACCCGCCTGCCAGAGGACGAGGCCGAAACGCCGCGGATCGGCCAGGCGCAACAACTGATCGGCCAGCACCAGTTCGAAGTGGTCGTGCTTCTCTGGCGGCTGGCCGAAACGGACGAAGCGCAGGTTGCCGGACATCCCGAGATGGACGATCAGGCTGCCTTCGACGCCGTCGCGCCGACAGTCGAACAAAAGGTACTTGCCGCGCCGCCGGATGGCGCGCACGACGCAGCCGGGCAGCAGTTCGGCCAGCTCCGGCGGAATGGCATAGCGCAGCTTCGGCGAACGCAGCACCACCCCCTCGATGCGCCGCCCCTCCAGTTCCGGCAACAGGCCCCGACGACAGACTTCGACCTCCGGCAACTCCGGCATTGCTTGTTCCTCCCGACAAACCCCAATAACATCGCAAACTTAAGCGATTCTATGCGTTCCAACGCGCATCCACGACCGAAAGCCGACCATGCAAGCGAAGTCCACCGTCACCGCCTTAGCCCTCGCCCTCGGCTTGTCCCTGGCCGGCCCCGGCCAGGCAGCCGACAAGGCGAACGCTACGGGCCAGCGCAACGCCGAACCGGCCCAGGCTGGCGCCGAGACCACGCTGGCCCGCAGCGTGTTCCAGTCGCTGATCGGCGAATTCGCCCTGCAGCGCGGCGACACCCGGCTCAGTGTCGATGCCTGGAGCGACCTGGCGCTGCGCACGCGCGACCCCAAGGTGCTCGCCCGTGCCGTCGAGGTCGCCGGCTTCGCCCGCCAATATGATCGCGCCCTGGAGCTGTCGCGCCTGTGGCTGGAGGTCGAACCGGAATCGACGCGTGCCCGCCAGGCCCAATCGTCGCTGCTGGTGCTGGCCAATCGGCTGGAGGAACTGGCGCCGCAGATGGCCATCGTCCTCGAACGCGACAAGGCCAATATCGCCAGCAACCTGCTGCACCTGAACCGCATGCTGTCCCGCCACGAAGACAAGAAGGCGGTCCTGCAGTTGGTCGAACAACTGGCCGCCCCCTACGACAGCCTGCCCGAAGCCCAGTTCGCCATTGCCCAGGCGGCGGCCAATGCCGGCGACACCATGCGCGCCCTGAGCGCCGCCGAAAAGGCGCTGCTGCTGCGCCCCGACTGGGAGATGGCCGCCCTGGCCCGGGCGCAACTGCAGGCCCGGCAGTCGAACTTGACCGCCATTGCCAGCCTGAACGATTTCGTCGAGCGCAATCCGAGCACCCGCGAAGCGCGGCTGACCCTGGCCCGCCTGCTGATCGGCGAAAAGCGCTACGACGAGGCACGCCAGCACTTCGACCGACTGCTCAAGGACAATCCGGAAAATCCCGAGATCATCTACCCGATCGCCATGCTGGCCCTGCAGCAGGGCGATGCCAAGACCGGCCGGCAGCAGCTGGAAAAGCTGCTGAAGACCGAATTCGCCGACAAGAGCACGGTGCATTTCTTCCTTGGCCAGCTTGACCAGGAGCAGAAGCAGCCGGAAGCGGCGCTCGAACACTATCGCCAGGTCACCACTGGCAACCAGTTCATTGCCGCCCGCGCCCGCTCGGCGCAGATCCTGCTGCAGATGGGCAAACCCGAGGAAGCCCGGGACCTGTTGCACAACACCCGCGGCGGCAGCGCCGACGAACGCACCCAGCTGACCCTGGCCGAAGCCCAACTGTTGCGTGATGCCGGCCGTCACGCCGAGGCCTACGAGGTGCTGGCCGGCGCCCTGGCCAGCCAGCCGGACAACCCGGAAATGCTCTACGACGCCGCCCTGACCGCCGAGCGCAGTGGCCGCCCAGAGCTGCTGGAAACCCACCTGAAACACCTCCTGACCCTGCAGCCGGACCATGCGCACGCCCTGAACGCCCTCGGCTACTCCTGGGCCGAACGCAACATCCGCCTCGACGAAGCGCACGAGCTGATCGCCCGCGCCCTCACCCTGCGCCCGGACGATCCCTTCATTACCGACAGCCTGGGCTGGATCCAGTACCGCCAGGGCCGCGCCGAGGACGCCCTGAAGACCCTGGAGCGCGCCTACCGGACCAAGGCCGATCCGGAAATCGCCGCCCACCTTGGTGAAGTGCTCTGGCACCTCGGGCGCCGGGACGAGGCCAAGCGCCTGCTGAACGAAGCCGCCCGCCAGCATCCCGACAACGAAGTCCTCTCCGGCGCCATCAAGAAGCTGTTGCCTTGACGCCCGCCGCCCCGACGCGCCGCGCCGCGGCCCGCCTGGCCGGCGCCCTGCTCGGCAGCCTGACGCTCGCCGCCTGCAGCAGCCTGCCGCCCCCTCCGGGGCGCGAAAATTTGCGCGATTTCGCCCTGGAAGCCCGCTTCGCCCTGCGCGTACAGCGCCCGGAACAGGCGCCGCAGAGTGCCGGCGGTCGCCTCTCCTGGGAACACCGGGCCGGCCGCAATCGCATCCTGATCGCCAACCCGCTCGGTTACGGTGTCGCCGAGATCGAAACGACGCCCGAACGCTCGCAATTGCGCACGGCCGACGGCAAGATCCGCGAATCGGCCGATGCCGACGAACTGATGGAAGCGGCGACCGGCGAGCGCCTGCCGGTAGCGCGCCTGCCCGCCTGGCTGCTCGGCCGCAGCAGCAGCGACAGGCGAATGGAACGTGACGGGCAGCAGCGCCCGGCCAGCCTGAACGAAGCCGGCTGGCAAATCGAGTACGGCTACGACAGCGAATCGGCCGCCGCCCTGCCGGCGCGCATCACGCTGCGCCGCACCGACGAGATCGAACTGCGCCTGCGCATCGAGGAATGGCGGGAGCTACCGTGAGCGCCTGGAACTACGACAGTAGCTGGCCGGCCCCGGCCAAGCTGAATCTCTTCCTGCACGTCGTCGGTCGACGGGCCGATGGCTACCATCTGCTGCAAACCGTCTTCCGCTTCATCGACCGCGCCGACAGCCTGCGCTTCGAACCGCGTAACGACGGCCGCATCGTCCTCGCCACGCCGCTGCCCGGCGTCGCCCCGGCGAGCGACCTGACCGTCCGCGCCGCTGGCCTGTTGCAAGAGGCCAGCGGCTGCGACCAGGGCGTCACCATCCACCTCGACAAGCGCTTGCCGATGGGCGGTGGCCTCGGTGGCGGGAGTTCCGATGCGGCCACCGTGCTGCTCGCCCTCAACCACCTGTGGCAGACCGGGCTGACCCGCCCGGCCCTGCAGCAGCTCGGCCTCGCCCTCGGCGCCGACGTGCCGGTCTTCATACACGGCCGCAACACTTTCGCTGAAGGGGTCGGCGAACACTTCACCGATGTCGCGCTGCCGCCCGCCACCTATCTGGTGCTGATGCCGCCGGTTAACGTGTCGACCGCCGCCATCTTCACCGCCCCGGATCTGCCGCGCGCCACACCGCCGATCGCTGCCGCCGGCTGGTACCCCGGCCAGGGCGGCAACGACCTGCAGGCCGTCGCCTGTGCCCGCTTTCCGGCCGTCGCCGAGCATCTGGCCTGGCTGCAGCAATTTGCTCCGCAGGCGATGATGACCGGCTCCGGCGCCTGCGTCTTCGCCAGCTTTGCACGGCGCAACGAGGCGGCGGCCGTACTGGCCCGACTGCCGGCGGCGATGGCCGGCTGGCTCGCCGACGGGCTCGACGAGCACCCACTCGCCGGAATCTAAGAAAACAGTGGACGCCATTTTGCTACTTGTGTAATATCCGCGCCTCGTTCGCACGCGAACCCGTGCAGACGAACCCGCTGGGGAGTCGCCAAGTTGGTCAAGGCACCGGATTTTGATTCCGGCATTCGAAGGTTCGAATCCTTCTTCCCCAGCCAAGCTTCCTTCGGGCAG
>PHCU01000083.1 GCA_002842345.1 Betaproteobacteria bacterium HGW-Betaproteobacteria-12
ACTACAAGGCCGATCCGGAGAAGACCAGGGCGATCATGCGTCCGAGCCCGACGCTGAACGCCGCGCTGAAGGCGGCCAACGCCTAAGCAACGCCAGCCCCGAGGCCCTACAGGCCCGGCCGACCGGTTTCCGGTCCGCCGGGCCTTTTTCTTTGGTACTAGGCCCAAGGAGGGCGGCTGACACCGGCCCGCCTTTTGCCGCATAATCGAACGGCTGCCGGCCCGTGGAGACGCTTGCGCCGGCGCCCCGCCGAGGGGAGACGCGACCCGGCTGCGGCCGGCCAATAACAGCTCAAGGAGTGCCAATATGACTGCTCACATCAAGGTTCCGCCAGGTGGTTCGAAGATCGTCCCGGGGCAGCCGACCCCGGACAATCCGATCATTCCCTTCATCGAAGGCGATGGCATCGGCGTCGACATCACGCCGGTCATGATCAAGGTGATCGACGCCGCCGTGGCCAAGGCCTACGGCGGCCAGAAGAAGATTCACTGGATGGAGGTCTATGCCGGCGAGAAATCGACGCGCATCTACGGCCCGGACGAGTGGCTGCCGAAGGAGACCTTCGACGCCCTGAAGGAATATTCGGTGTCGATCAAGGGGCCGATGACGACGCCGGTCGGCGGCGGCATCCGCTCGCTGAACGTCGCCCTGCGCCAGGAGCTCGATCTCTACCAGTGCGTCCGCCCGGTGCAGTACTTCAAGGGCGTGCCGTCGCCGCTGAAGCATCCCGAACTGACCAACATGGTGATCTTCCGCGAGAACACCGAGGACATTTATGCCGGCATCGAGTGGGCGGCCAACAGCGAGGCCTGCCAGAAAGTCATCGCCTTCCTGCAGCAGGAAATGGGCGTCAAGAAAATCCGCTTCCCGGCAAGCTCGGGCATCGGCATCAAGCCGATCTCGGTCGAAGGCACCCAGCGCCTGGTGCGCGCCGCCATCAAGTACGCCATCGACAACGACCGCAAGTCGGTGACCATCGTGCACAAGGGCAACATCATGAAGTTCACCGAAGGCCTGTTCCGCGACACGGCCTACCAGCTGGCGCAGGCGGAGTTCGGCGCCGAGCCGATCGACGGCGGCCCGTGGTGCAAGGTGAAGAATCCGAACAGCGGGCGCGAGATCGTGATCAAGGATTCGATCGCCGATGCCTTCCTGCAGCAGATCCTGCTGCGCCCGGCCGAGTACGACGTGATCGCCACCACCAACCTGAACGGCGATTACATCTCCGACGCGCTGGCCGCCCAGGTCGGCGGCATCGGCATCGCCCCGGGGGCCAATATCTCCGACCGCTACGCCTGCTTTGAGGCGACGCATGGCACGGCGCCGAAATATGCCGGCCTGGACAAGGTCAATCCCGGTTCGTTGATTCTCTCGGCGGAAATGATGCTGCGCCACCTCGGCTGGGTGGAGGCCGCCAATCTGGTGGTCAAGGCCATGGAAGCGGCGATCGGCGACAAGCAGGTGACCTACGACTTCGCCCGCCTGATGGAAGGGGCCGAGGAGTTGTCCTGTTCGGCCTTCGGCGAGGCGATGATCGCCCGCATGTAAGGTGCTGCCGGCGCCGGTGAAAAGCCCCGATCGGGGCTTTTCTTGTTTCCGGGGCGCGTGCCGTCCTACGGTGAGCGGAAGCGGCGAGGGTAGAATATTACTAAAGACATAACGGCACGGCAGTCTCAGAGGGGGATGCATGCGTTTCGGCCAGCAGGTGGTGAGCAAGCCGTTCGGCGGGGAGGGCGGGTGAAGCTCGTCGTCCGTTCGCGAACGCTGTTGCTGGGCGGGTTGCTTGTTGCCAACCTGCTAGTCTTCGTGCTGGTGCTGTATTCGCTGATGGAAAGCCGGCAGAACTACGAACGTCGGGCCGATCTGCTGACGCAGAATACCGTCGCTGCGCTGGAGTTGAATCTGGCCAATACGGTCGATCGGATCGACATCGCCCTGCGGGCGGTTGCCGACGAACTCGAGCGACAGCTGGCCGCCAATGGCCGGATCGACGAGCCGGCGATGCACGCGCTACTCGAGCGCCATGCGCAGCGCCTGCCGGAGGTCGAGGCCTTTCGCGTGGCCAATGCCGCGGGCCGGGTATTTCTCGGCCCGGGTGTGCGGGCCGAGCAGTCGGTCTCCTGGGCGGATCGCGAGTACTTCGTGCATCACCGCGAGCATGCCGATCGCCGCCTGCAGATATCCCCGCCGCGCCTCGGGCGGACCTCGGGCAAGGCCATCGTCGGCTTCGCCCAACGCTACAACTACCCGGACGGCCGCTTTGCCGGCGTCGTCTCGGCGCCGGTCGCCGTCGAACATTTCGTCCGCCTGCTCAGCCGTTTCGATCTCGGCCGGGGCGGCGTGGCCGTGCTGCGCTACACCGATCTGGGCCTGATCGCCCGGGCGCCCGCCCTGCCTGACGCGCAGGCCTTGCCGCCGGGCAGCCGCAACATTTCCCTCGATCTGCGCCGCGTGCTCGAATCGGGCGTCGCGGCCGCCAGCTATCGCGCCACCAGTTCTGCTGACGGCATCGCCCGGGCCATCGCCATGCGCCGGCTGAGCCACGCGCCGATGATCGCCATCGTCGGTCTGGCGACCGACGATTACCTGGCCGGCTGGCGAGCGGAACGCGACGTCAAACTGGCCATCGTCGCCGCCTTCTGCTTGCTCTCGCTGCTGCTCGGGGGCGCCCTGTGGCGGCGGATGGCGGCGGCCGAGAAACATGCGGCGGCAATTGCCGAGCGCGAGACGCAATTGCGCAACGTCATTGAGGCCGTACCCGATGCCGTGCTGCTCAAGGATGGTGATGGCCGCTGGCTGATTGCCAATACGGTCTGCCTCGAGCTGTTCGGCATTGCCGGAGCGGCCTGGCGTGGTTTGCGCGATGGCGAGATTGCCGCGCAGTTGCCTGGCGGCGTGGCGCCCGGGGCACCGGGAGCGACAACCGACGAACTGGCCTGGGCGGCCGGGCAATTGAGCCGTTTCGAGGAAAGCACGGTCGATGGCGCCGGGCGACAACGCCACTTCGATGTGGTCAAGGTGCCGTTGTATGACGCGGGCCGCGAGCGCCTGGGCATGGTCGCCGTCATGCGCGACGTCAGCCGGCGCAAGGCCAGCGAACTGGAACTGGATCGCCACCGCTACCACCTCGAACAACTGGTCGCCGAGCGTAGCGCCGCCCTGGTCGAGACCGAGGCGCGCGCCAGCCACATCCTGCAATCGAGCGCCGACGGCCTGTTCGGTATCGACGAACAGGGCCGGCTGACCTTCATCAACCGCGCCGCCTGCGCGCTGCTCGGCTACGCGCCGGAGGAGCTGGTCGGCCAGGCCATTCATCCGCTGATTCATCACCACCGGGCTGACGGCACGCCCTATCCGGACGAGCAATGTCCGACTCTGTTGTCCTTGCGGCATGGCGAAACGGTACGGGTCGATCATGAGGTGTTCTGGCATGCCGACGGTCATCCGCTGCCGGTGATGTACGCCACGCATCCGATCATCCGCGACGGGCGCATCGTCGGCGCCGTCACCAGCTTCGTCGATATCGGGCCGCAGCGGGCGGCGGCGCAGGCACGCGAGCAGGCGCTGCTGGCCGCCGAAAGCCTGGACCGGGCGCGGCGCGAGTTCATCACCAACATGAGCCATGAATTGCGCACGCCGCTCAACGGCATCCTCGGCTTTGCCGAGATCGGCCAGCGGGCCGCCAACGATCCGGAAAAGGTCCGCCTGGCGCTGTCGCGCATCGCCATCTCCGGCCAGCGCCTGCTCGCCCTGGTCAACGACCTGCTCGATTTCTCCAGCCTCGAAGCCGGCAGCCTGCGCCTTGAACAGGCGCCCTGGTCGCCGCGTGAACTGGCCGAGCGGGCGGTCGGGCGGGTGGCCGGGCGGGCGGCGGCGAAGAGCATACAAGTGCAGTGCCAGTGTGCGGCGGAATTGCCCGACTCGTGCGTCGGCGATGCGCGTCGCATCGAGCAGATTCTCAGCATCCTGTTGTCGAACGCGGTCAAGTTCACCGACTCCGGCAGCATTCGCCTGTTGGCGGCGGTGGACGGGGACAGCCTGAGCTTCCGTGTCGAAGATAGCGGCATCGGCATCGCCGCGGCCAATCTCAAGCTCCTGTTCGATCCCTTCCATCAGCTCGATGCCTCGACCACCCGCCGCTTCGGCGGCAGCGGCCTGGGCCTGGCCATCGGCAAGCGCCTGGCCGAACTGATGGGCGGCAGCATCGATGTCGCCAGCCAGGCCGGTGTCGGCAGCTGCTTCGAACTGCGCCTGCCTTGCCGGCAGCCGCTCTGACGAAGCATGTTCACCCTGCCGCGCGGGGCGATGCGATAATTTCCCGCCCGTGCCGGCGACCACTGCCGCGCCGCCCTTCGCCATTCCTCCGCTGATCCGTGCCCGCCAGTCTGAATCCCCATCCCATTGCCGTCTTCGATTCGGGCCTCGGCGGCCTGACCGTGCTGCGCGCCCTGCGCGCGCGCTTGCCGCAGGAAGATTTCTTCTATTTCGCCGATACCCGTTTCCTGCCCTACGGCGACCGGCCGGAAGCCTTCATTCGCGAGCGCGGCGTGCTGATCGCCGAAGCGCTGGCCCGGCGCGGCGCCAAGGCGTTGGTCATCGCCTGCAATACGGCGACGGCAGCGGCGGCCGAAGCGATCCGGGCGGCCTCGCCGTTGCCGGTTGTCGCCCTCGAGCCGGGTGTCAAGCCGGCGGCGGCCCTGACGCGCTCCGGCGTGATCGGTGTCATGGCGACGACGCGGACCCTGCACAGCGAGCGTTTCCAGCGTCTGGTCGGCGACCATGCCGCCCAGCACCGGGTACTGGCCCAGGCCTGTCCGGGTCTGGCCGAGGCGATCGAGGCGCACGGGCCGGACAGCCTGCCGGTCGAGCAACTGCTCGATGCTTTCGTGGCGCCGCTGGCGGCCGCCAGCGCCGATGTCGTGGTGCTCGGCTGCACGCACTACCCGTGGGTCGCCGGGATGATTGCCCGGCGTTTGCCGGCCGGCGTCATGCTGCTCGATACCGGCGAAGCCGTGGCCCGGCAGCTCGAACGGCGGCTGGCCGCCGCCGCCCTGCTCGGCGGCGGCGACGGTCGGCTGGTGGTGGCCAGCAGCGGCGCGCCGGTATCGGTCGGGGCGACGGTTGCTCGCCTGTGGGGAAGCAAACTGCCCGTCGAACACTGGGAGCCATGATGAGCGAAGCGCAAAAAACCCTGGCCGGCCTGAAGGTCGTCGAACTCGGCACGCTGATCGCCGGGCCGTTCTGCACCCGGATCATGGCCGAGTTCGGCGCCGAGGTGATCAAGGTCGAGGCGCCCGATGGCGGCGATCCGCTGCGCCAGTGGCGCAAGGTTTATCAAGGCACGTCCTTGTGGTGGTACGTGCAGGCGCGCAACAAGAAATCGGTGACCGCCAACCTGAAGCATCCGGAAGGCCGTGCCTTCGTCCGCAAGCTGATCGCCGGGGCCGACATCCTGGTCGAGAACTTCCGCCCCGGCGTGCTCGAGAAGCTCGGCCTCGGCTGGGACACGCTGCGCGCCGACAACCCGGGCCTGGTCATGGTCCGCCTCTCCGGTTTCGGCCAGACCGGGCCGTACAAGGACCAGCCGGGCTTCGGCGCCGTCGGCGAATCGATGGGCGGCCTACGCTACATAACCGGCTTTTCCGACCGGCCGCCGGTGCGCACCGGCATCTCCATCGGTGATTCGATCGCCGCGCTGTGGGGTGCCATTGGCGCCCTGATGGCGCTACGCCACAAGGAAGTCAATGGCGGCGCCGGGCAGGTGGTCGATGTCGCGCTGTACGAGGCGGTGTTCGCCATGATGGAGTCACTGGTGCCGGAATACGATGTCGGCGCTTTCGTCCGCGAGCGCACCGGCAACATCATGCCCGGCATCACGCCGTCGAACACGCATGGCACGCGGGACGGCAGGCACGTCACCATCGGCGCCAACGGCGATGCGATCTTCAAACGCTTCATGCTGGCCATCGGCCGCCCGGACCTGGCCGACGATCCCGGCCTGGCCGACAACGCCGGGCGCGATGCGCGGCGCGACGAAATCTACGCCCTGGTCGACGCCTGGTGCGCGCAACACGATGAAGCCGAAGTGCTGGCCGTGCTGGCGGCGGCCGAGGTGCCGTCGTCGCGGGTCTATTCGGTGGTGGACATGTTCGCCGACCCGCAATTCATCGCCCGGCACATGTTCGAATCGGCCAAGCTGCCGGACGGCCGCGAGTTCCGCCTGCCCGGCATCGTCCCCAAACTGTCGGCGACACCCGGCGAGACGAACTGGATCGGGCCGGAACTCGGCGCCCATACCGATGCGGTGTTGGCCGGACTCGGCTACACGCCGCAGGACATTGCTGGCCTGCGCGTGGCGGGTGCCGTCTAGCGGACCGGCCACCGTCGCCGACGGTGGCCGGCCGGGGAGCACCTAGACCTTGAAGCGGCCGATCATCGCCTTCAGGCTGGTGGCGATGCTTTGCAGTTGATGTGCGGCGACTGCCGTGCTGCGGATGGTCGTCGTCGTTTCCTCGACCATGTTGGCAATCTGCTCGACGCGCTGGGCGATCGAGGTGCTGGCGGCGCTTTGCTCGCGGGTGGCATCGGCGACTTCGCCGATCCGCGCCAGCGTACGGCGGGCGCCGGTTTCGATGGCCTGCAGCGACTCGGAAGCCGAGGCGGCGAGATCGACGCCTTCCTGCACTTCCGGCAGGGCGGCGTTCATCGCCTCGACGGCACCGGTGGTGTCGCTCTGGATGCCGAGAATCATCTGCTCGATTTCCGTCGTCGCCCCGGAAGTCCGTTCGGCCAGCTTGCGTACTTCGTCGGCGACCACGGCGAAGCCGCGGCCCTGCTCGCCGGCGCGCGCCGCCTCGATGGCGGCATTGAGCGCCAGCAGGTTGGTCTGGCCGGCGATGTCCTTGATCACGTTGGCGATCGAGGAAACCTGCTTGGCCCGTTCTTCCAGGGCGAGAATCAGATTGGAGGCATCGGATACGGTCGCCGAGATTTTCTGGATCGCCTGCGCCGCCTGCTGCACGCGCTGTGCCCCCTGGCCGGACAGCTCGACGGCCGCCGAGGAATCCTGCGAGGTTTCGCCGGCGCTTTCGGAAATGTGGTTGGAACTGACTGTCAGCTGCTCGATCGCCGCCGCCATCGCCGAGGTCGCATCGGCCTGCTGTTCGGCGGCCTTGGCCACTTCCTCGGAGCCGCTGGCGATGCCTTGGGCGTTGCTGACCAGGCGATTGGCATCGTCGTTGATCTCGGCGACCATCTGGCGCAGCGAGGCGACCATGCCGCCCAAGGTGTGCAGCAGGCTGCCGAGCGGGGCGCTGTCGACGCGGGCGGTCAGGTCGCCGTCGGCGACGCGTTGCATGACCTCGGCGGCCAGCTGCGGTTCGCCGCCCAGCTGGCGGAGGATGCTGCGGCTCACCTGCCAGCCGACCAGGCTGAGCAGGAGCAGCAGGGCCAGCGAGATGCCGCCGAGCAGGAAGGCGCTGTCGCGGTATTCGACATCGACGTCGTCGATGTAGATGCCGGTGCCGATGACCCAGTTCCAGGGGGCGAACAGCGCCGTGTAGGCAAGCTTCGGCTCGGCCTTCTGCTGACCGGCGCGCGGGTACCAGTAATCGACGTAGCCACCGCCGGCCTGGGCGGCGGCGATCAGTTCGCGGATCAGGTATTTGCCGTTGGCGTCCTTCAACTCGATCTTCAGCTGACCTTCGATCGCCTGGTTGCCGCCATGCAGAAAATAGACGCCGCCGGTGTCGAAGCCGAAGTAGTAGTCGTCCTTGCCGTAGCGCAGCCCGCGCAGGCTGTCGCGCACGGCTTTCTTGGCGTCCTCTTCCGACAGCTTGCCGCTGGCGGCCAGCTGATGGTGGTGCTTGGCGATGCCGACGGCGACCTCGACCAGATCCCGGGTTTTCTGCTTGCGGTCTTCCAGCATGGTGTCCTTGAGCTGGAACAGCGCCGTCAGGCAGAGGATGAGCAGACCGAGCAGCGTCAGGCCGATCAGCAATTGCATGCGCGTGGCGACGCGGAGTGACGATAGTGCATTCATGTTGGTCTCCCTGTGTATTTTTACTGTTTGTAGTAGTGCCCGGCGGCTCGGATCATTGTCTCAATCCGTTGCCGCCGAAGGCAATGACTGTTTGCGCAAATGCTGATCTTCAGTCGAGGCGGAAACGAACCGGCAACAGGGTTTGCCGCGGCGCGTCGGCGGGCAGCGAGCGCAGGGCGCGCACGGCGTCGAGTGCGGCAGCGTCGAGCAGGCGATGGCCGCTGCTCTGTTCGACGCGAGCGGCAGCGACGCTGCCGTCGGGATCCAGCATCAGCAGCACCAGCACTTCCCCCTGCAGGCCGCGGGCGATGGCCTCGACCGGATAGAACTCGCCGCGTTGCTGCTGCCGGGTGAATTGCCGGCGCACCTCCTGCTGCCAGTCGCGCGCCCGTGCCGCCGGCGGCTGACGCCGGGCGGCCGGCGCTGGGCGGGCCTCCGTAGGGCGGGCTTCCGGCGGGTGGGCCTCCGGCTCCGTCAGCAGCAACGGCGGCTGGGCCGGCAGCGGCCGCAGCATGGCCTGCAACGGCGGCGGGGGCGGTGGCGACGGAGGTTGGGCGCCGGGCAGCAGTGCGGGCAACAAGGGCAGCAGATGCGCCAGTACGGACAGGGTCAACGCCAGGGCCAGCCGGGAATCGGTCCGTGTCATGAGAAAATGCGATCTGGCCTGAGAGATGGGAAGTCGATGATGCGTACGAACGAGCGACCGGCGAGCCGCCGGCTGGCTGCCATGATAATCGCGATGGCGCTGGTTTGGCCGCTGGCCGCGGCCGCGGACAATGGGTTGCCGGACCCGGTGACTTTTGTCACCAGCATGGAATTGGGCGATGTCGCCCAGGCGACCGCCTGGCTGGATGCCGGCTTGCCGCCCGATTTTCTCGGCAGCCGGATCGGCTCGGGACTGATGATTGCTGCCTGGGAGGGCAAGCTCGAGTTGATGCGGCTGTTCATCTCGCGCGGTGCCGACATCAACATGGTCAATGGCAATGGCGAAACGGCCCTGGTCCTGGCCGCCTGGCGCGGCAACCTGGCGGCGGTGGAATGGCTGGTCGAGCGCGGCGCCCGCATCAATGCGCCGGCCCGCCAGTGGTCAGCGCTGCACTACGCGGCCTTCGCTGGCCATGAGGCGGTGGCCGATGTCCTGATCGCCCAGGGAGCCGACATCAATGCGCTCAGCACCAACGGCTCCAGTGTGCTGATGCTGGCCGTCTACGAAGGGCGCCAGCAAATGGCGAAGAAACTGATCGAGCTGGGGGCCGACCCGGCGCCGAAGAACGACTGGGGCGACGGCGCGCTGGAATGGGCGATGCGCGGCAATCATCTGCAGATCGCCCGCCTGCTGACCAACGCCGCGGAGTTCAATGTTGCCGTCAGCCAGCCGCGCGCGACTTGGGGCGAGCCGGTGCGCTCGCTGAGCATGTCGGACGAACTGCAGTCGCTGTTGTCGATGCGCGAGATCCTCGCCGAGCGCAAGCTGTCCACCGAGACCATCGACAGGCGCATCGCTGCCGAGCGCGTGCGCATCGTGCGCAGCCAGCTGGACGCTCAGGCCCCGGCGGACCGGGCGGCCACCCTGGAAATCACCGCCAGCCGTCAGCAGCCGAAAAAGCAGTCGGCGAAGATCGTGCACGACGCCGGCCGCAAGGCACCGGCGAGCAGTGCCAAGGGCCGCCCGAAAACCCCGGCCAAGGCGCCACCGGCCAGGAAGTAGGAGGCGCCGCGCGGCGCCAATTGCAAACGCCCGACGGCTGATGCAGACTTGCCGCACGATCTTCCGGAGGTGGGCATGCTTTACGTGGCACGAGACAGTATCGGCAATGTTTGCGAATTGCACCCGATGCCCCTGGGCCGGGCCCAGGAAGCCTTGCCGGCTGACAATCCGGAAGTCCTGCAGTTCATCCACGAACGCTGGCGGCAGAACGAACTGTCCGAACTCGACCGCGATTTCGTCCGCGCCATCGAGGATACGATCGAACTGCTGATCGCCAAGGAAGTCATCCTGTTCACCGACCTGCCGCCCAAGGTCCAGGAGAAACTGCTGCGTCGCAAGGAGATCCGCAGCCAGACGCATTACGCCGGCAATTACGGCGGCAACGCCGAGAGCGACATCATTCCGCTCTGAGTCGCCGGCTCAGCCGACGCTCATCACCGCCTTGACCAGTTCGGCCAGGGTGCGCACGCCCATCTTCTCCATCACCCGGGCGCGGTGGGCTTCGACGGTCTTCATGCTGATGTCGAGGGTGTCGGCGATCTGCTTGTTCAGCTTGCCGGCGACGACCAGCTGCATGACCTCGCGTTCGCGCTGGGTCAGCAGTTCGAGGCGGTTGGCGATGGCGTCGTTGCGTTCGCGACGGGCCGCGATCTGGCTGTCCAGTTCGAGGGCGCGTTCGATGCGCGAGAGCAGATCCTCGTTGTGGAAGGGTTTCTCGATGAAGTCGCAGGCACCGCGCTGCAGCGCGCCAACGGCCATGGGCACATCGCCGTGGCCGGTGACGAAGATGATCGGCAGGCGCGAACCGAGGGCGTCGAGCTTTTCCTGCAGTTCGAGGCCGCTCATTTCCGGCATGCGCACGTCGAGCACCAGGCAGCCGCGCATGGCGGGCGACCAGGCGGCCAGGTAACTTTCGCCGGAATCGAAACAGGCGACCCGGTAGCCTTCGCCTTCGAGCAGCCAGGTCATCGAGTCGCGCATGGCTTCGTCGTCGTCGACGACGAAAATGGTTTGCGTCGGATCACTCATCGTTTTCCTCTATCGGAACGGTGAAACGGAACACGGTACCGCCTTCCCGGCGGGTTTCGGCCCACAGCCTGCCCTGGTGGAACTCGATGATCGAGCGGCAGATCGGCAGGCCGATGCCCATACCTTCCGGCTTGGTCGTATAGAAGGGGGCGAATATGCGGTCCATGTCGTCTTCGTTGAGGCCGTGGCCCTGGTCGATGACCGAGACTTCCAGCATGCGTTCGTCGACCACTTCGGCCTGGATGATGAGGCGGCGGCGCTCGAAGGGTACATCGTTCATCGCCTCGATGCCATTCTTGATCAGGTTGAGCAGCACCTGTTCGATCATGATGCGGTCGACGACGATGTTCGGCAGCTTGTCCGGGATGTCGACGATGATCTGGGTGCCGGTGCGCTTGGCTTCGATGTCGGCGAAGGCGCGCGCCTCGTCGACCAGTTCCTGGAGGGCGATCGGCCAGCGCACCGGGTCGCTCTTCTTCACCATGTCGCGCATCCGGCGGATGATCTTGCCGGCCCGCTCGGCCTGCTCGGCGGCCTTCTGCATCGCCGCCAGCAAATCTTCCATCCGGTAGTTGCCGCCCTGCATGCGCTTGACGCAGCCGGCGCAGTAATTGGCGATCGCCGACAGCGGCTGGTTCAGCTCGTGGGCCAGCGAGCTGGCCATTTCGCCCATGGTGATCAGGCGCGAGGTCTGCTCCAGGCGCTTCTGCTGCTGCAAATTGACTTCGTCGATGTGCTTGCGGTCGGTGATGTCGGCGCCGATCTGGACGCGTACGGTACGTCCGTCTACCCAGCGGATGGCGCGCTCGTGCAGGTGGTACCAGTGGCCGGACAGGGCGTGCTGCAACTCGCCGTCAAACAGTTCGCAGGGCAGGTCGTCGGGGCCGAGCGTGGCCGGATCGTGTGCCAGCATTTCCGGCAGCGGCCGGCAGGCGGCGGTGACCATGGCCGAATTGGCGCCGACGGTGTCGAAGCCGAAGATGTTCTGGAAGGCCCGGTTGGCGAACAGGATTTCGCCGGTCTGTACGTCGGTGACATGCACCGCCGAGTCGAGGCCATCGATGACGGTGACGAAGCGTTCGTGCGCCCGTTCCAGTTCGACCCGCGCCCGTTTCGGTTCGGTGATGTCGTTCATCGAGGCCATCCAGCCGATCTGGGTGCCGTTGGTGTCGATCAGCGGCGAGAAGTAGAGGCGGACGTCGAAGCGCTCGCCGCTCTTGCGCATGATGCGCATCTCGAAACCGCTGGCCGGCGCCTGGCCGGCCAGAGCCTGGTCGATGTTGCGCTGCAGCTTGGCGAATTCCTCGGCCGGCCAGTAGGGGTAGGGCGGGGCGACGCCGACCAGTTCCGCCTCGTCGAAGCCGGTCATCCGGCAGAAGGCGGCGTTGACGAAGGTGATCCGGCCTTCCAGGTCGATGGCGCGCAGGCCGGTGATCATCGATTGGGCCATGGCCTGGCGGAAAGCGTAGGCGGCGCGCAGCTTCTCCTCGGTGTCGGCGCGGTGGTGGGCGTGGCGGCGCAGCTGGATCAGGGTGATGGTGGCGATGCCGGTCAGGACGACGATCAGGATCGCCGGCAGGAAGGGCAGCCAGGCGCCGCCGCCGCGATAGGCGACGATTTGCATGCCAAGGGGGTTGCTCGGCAGGTCGAGGTTGATGGCGCCGGAAATCTGCCGGTCGCTGGGCCGAATCGAGGTGTTGCTGAACAGTTCGCGATTTTCGGCATTGACGATGGTCAGTGCGTAGCGCGAATTGAATCCGGCCGGCAGGGTATAGCGCAACATTGGTTCGAGCGACTGCAGGGCGATGAAGGCGCCGATATCGGCGCTGCTCTGCTGCACCGGCAGGATCAGGTCGTTGGCGGGGCCCGGCCGGCTGCCCTGGTACTCGCGGGAGAATACCGGGCGTCGCGTGCGCAGGGCTTCCTCCAGTGCGGTCAGGCGGACACCGTCGAGCTGTTCGCCGACGAAAACCGCCGTTCCCTCGTTGGGTGCCACCCATTCGACCTTGCCATCGGTGCTCACCCAGATGATTGCTTCCAGCTCCGGGTTGTCACGCACATAGCGGCTGGACTTGACCTGGAAGGCTTCGTAGTCGAGTTGGCGGAACTCCTGTTGGCGGCCGAGCTCGCCGAGAAATTCCTGATGCGCGTTGAGCCGACTCTCGATGGTCCGTTCCGCCCAGTGCATGTCGCCCTCCAGCGCCGAGCGCGCCGTATCCTGCTCACGCCATTGCAACAGCGCGGTGACGACCAGCATGGCCAGGGCGAAGATGCCGATGGCGACATAGGGAGCGAGCCACAGCCAAGTCTGGCGGCGGGGGGCGGGGGGCGGACTGATGAACATCGCCCAATTCTTCGCTGCGCTGCGAAGCGAGGCCATTGGTACTTACCCTAAGCAAAGACGGGATTGTCGTTGATCCGCTCGTCCCATGGGCAAAGCCTGGCTCAGCCGGCGCCGAGCCAGCCGGCCAGCAGCGGTACCAGCAACGCTGTCAGGGCGCCGTTGAGGCCCATGGCCAGGGCAGCGAAGGCACCGCTCTGTTCGTTGACCTGGAAGGCGCGGGCGGTGCCGATGCCGTGCGAGGCGACGCCGATGGCGAAGCCGCGGATGGCCGGGTCGCGCAGCTTCAGCGCATCGAACACGTAGCGCGCGGCGACGGCGCCGATGATGCCGGTGACGATGACCAGCACGGCCGTCAGCGAGGGAATGCCGCCGATGCGCTCGGCGATGCCCATGGCGATCGGCGTGGTCACCGACTTGGGCGCCAGCGACAGCTGTGTGGACAGGCTGGCGCCGAACAGGCGGCCGATCAGCACCGCCGAGAGCACGGCGGTCAGGCTGCCAGCGAGCAGGCCGACAACGACCGGCAGGAGCATGGCGCGGACGCGGCGGATTTGCGTGTACAGCGGTATGGCCAGGGCGACGGTGGCCGGGCCAAGGAGGAAATGGACGAACTGGGCGCCGGCAAAATAGGTTTCATAGCGGGTTTCCGTCAGCCACAGGAACAGCACCAGCAAGCTGACGGCGATCAGCACCGGATTGACCAGCGGGTTGCCGCCCGAGCGCTGGTAGAGCCAGAAGGCGCCCTGGTAGGCGAGCAGCGTCATGGTCAGGCCGAGCAGCGGCGAGGCCGACAGATAAACCCACAGTTCGCTGATCGGCGGCGTCATGGCGCTTCCTCCGGGCGCGTCCGGCGCTGGCAGTACTTCATCGCCAGGGCGGTCACCACCAGCGTGACGAGGGTGCTGATCAGCAGCGACAGCAACAGGGCCAGCCATTCGTCGGCGACCCGGTGCAGATGCACCATGATGCCGGTGCCGGCCGGCACGAACAGCAGCGACAGGTGTTGCAGCAGGGTCTGGCTGGTCGTCCGCAGGGGATCACCGGGGCCGCCGCGCAGAGCCAGGGCGAGAAAGAGCAGCAGCATGCCGATGACCGGGCCGGGAATCGGCAGGTCGAAATAGCGGGCCAGCACTTCGCCGGTCAGCTGGAAAACCAGCAGCAGGGAGAGAGCGGAGATCACGGGCAGCTTTCGGGGTAGGAAAGGCTGCCAGTGTATTGCGTCAGTTAATTTTTGATAACTGGCGCCAAAGTGGATTGATCTTGTACTTTTTGTACGAGCTGTAGCGGGTCAATACTCCTTGTTGTCCGACCACATCGCCGGCGTGAAGCGGATCACCCGGTTGCGGCCGCGCTCCTTGGCCTGGTACAGCGCCACGTCGGCAAACTTGACGGCCTGCCAGAAGGTGTCGCTGTCGGTCGGGAAGTCGGCAATGCCGATGGAGATGGTTTTCTGCAGCACGATGCCGGCCACCTGCACCTTCAGTTCCTCGACCGCCGCCCGGATATTCTCGGCGACATGCTCGGCCGCCTCGCCGCCGCTGTCGATCAGGATGATCAGGAACTCCTCGCCGCCGTAGCGGATGACCAGGTCGGAAGCGCGCACCGAGCGCTTGAGTACCGTCGACAGTGCCTTGAGCACGGCATCGCCGGCATCGTGGCCGTGCGTGTCGTTGACCATCTTGAAGTAGTCGAGGTCGAGCATCAGGATGGCGGCGTTGGTCCGCTTGCGGTGGACGCTGGCGACCAGCGTCTCGACGTACTCTTCGAGGAAGCGGCGGTTGTTCAGCCCGGTCATCGGATCGCGCAGCGTCGAATCGCGCAGGCTTTCCATCAGCCGCTTGGTTTCCAGCACCGGCGCCGTTTCACGCAGATAGACATTGACGAACGGCACCTTGGCCAGCAGGCTCTTCTCCTCTTCCGGCGTGGCCAGCAACTGGACGACGCTGCCGACGGCGCCGGACTGGTTGACCGGGAAGCAGACGTGGCGTCGCGCGCCCAGTTCGGCCGGCGGCCGGAACGAATAGCAGATTTCCGGATTGGTCACGCCATCGACGATGTGGCCGGTCCGCCGGACCCGGCAGGCTTCCGGGCGGATCAGGATCTGCGGGTCGCACCAGCGGCAGGTATCGGCCGCTTCGCCATCGACCATGATGGTGCGGATCTGCCGCTTGTTGCTGCTGATTTCATAGAGCGAGAATTCGTCGAGGCTGAATTCATTCTTCAAGGTCGTCGCCAGGCGCTGGTAGATCTCCGTCTTCGACTCGTCTTCCTCGATCGCCTGCTTGAAATGGGCGGCCTTGGTCAGTCCTTCGACCATGTCGATGGTCGCCGTCAGCAGGTTCTCGCCGGGCGCCGGCGTGCGTTCGGTGAGGCGGGCGACATTGCTGCCGATGCGGTTCAGGCCGTCATCGAGGAAAGTCAGCAGGCGGTTCATGTCGGTGGCGATCTGGCCGATCTCGTCATTAGTCCGCTTCTCGACATGCGCCTGGAAATCGCCGCGCAGGGCACGCTGGACGGCGTCCTCGACGGCATTGGCGGTGTCGGAAATCGGCCGCAGCAGCCGGCGCAGCAGCAGGATCATCAACAGCGAGAACAGCGTCACCGCCCCGGCAATGCCGGCCACCGTCAGCAGCGCCTTGTCGCGCAGGGCGGCGATCGACATGCTCATGCTGACGGCGCCGAGCACCGCACCTTCGGCCACCTGGTGGCACTGCAGGCAATTGGGGCTGCCGCTGGCGGTGGCGATGTAGGGAATGGTGCCGCGGAACAGGGTTTCCTCACCCTGCGTGATCAACTCGAAGCGCGGCTTGCCTTCGCGCAGCACGGCGCGTTCGGTATCGTCGGCTACCGACTCGACCGACAAGCCCTTGCCGAACTGCTTTTCCACCTCCGGCGAACGAATGACACGGGCCGACTTCAGGCCCTGGACTTCGACCAGCCGCTGCAGGAAGCGCTCGCGCTTGTCGATCACGCCGTTGATCATCGATTCGGTCAGATGGACGCGGACGATCTCGCCGGCGGTGCGAATGTGCTCGGTCGCCGAAGCAATCGAAAAACTGCGGAAGGCGAACAAACTGATGGCCACCAGCACGGCCAGCAGCCCGGCGGCGATACTGATGAAAAAGAGGGTTACCTTGGCATTGAGAGTCACGGTATCGCTTTCGGAAACGCTGTTTTTGAAGCGTGCCATTATGTCCGAGCCGAATTTTCTGACCAAGCCAATAGGCTGAAAAATAAAGGAAAGATGCGCTCAGCTTGATCTTGATCAAATGCATTGTGCGGATTGCGACGTCTATCCGGCAAGGCGGACAGGGGAAGGTTGCGGCGGGTGGGCCTGCTCTTTCCCGTAATACAACGAGGCCGGAGAGATTCGCCGTATTCATGGCCGGTATCGACGACAACCTCGGGACGGTAGTTGGTGTGAGGCGTTTCCAATCGCTGTCCATGAATTTCAGCTTGGCTGCAGGTTGGCAATATGCAGATTGTGAACCGGGGCCGGGGGGGGGGGCCGCCCGCCGATCATCCAGCAAAGCAAAACGCCCCGGTTTCCCGGGGCGCTTCGCGTCCTGCTTCTCTGTCGAGGTTGGGCGTCTGAAGCGCCTTTCCCGGGACCTGCTTACTCCATCGCCTCGTACAGCGGCAGGGTCAGGAATTCCGGGTAATCCGGGGTCAGCGACATCTTGTCGAAGATCACGGCGGCTTGGTCGTAGGTGGCGGTGTCTTCGCCCTGGGCAACGACGGTGGTCTTCACCTTGGCCAGTTCCTCGGCGATCATCGGGCGGACCATCTCTTCGGTGACCTTGCGGCCGTCGTCGAGGATGCCCTTCGGCGAAACGACCCACTGCCAGACCTGCGAGCGGGAAATTTCGGCAGTGGCGGCGTCTTCCATCAGGTTGTGGATGGGTACGCAGCCGTTGCCGGCCAGCCAGCTGCCCAGGTAATGGATGCCGACGTTGATGTTGTTGCGCAGGCCGGCTTCGGTGATCGGCTGTTCCGGCTTGAAGTCGAGCCACTGGGCCGGGCCGAACTTGCCTTCGACCTGCTTTTCGAACTGGTTTGGCTTGTTGCCGAGGACCTTGACGAACTCTTCCATGGCGATCGGCACCAGGCCCGGGTGGGCCACCCAGCCGCCGTCGTAGCCGTCGTTGGCGTCGCGGGTCTTGTCGTGGCGGATGCCGGCCAGCGCCTTCTCGTTGGCGACGGGGTCGTTCTTGATCGGGATCAGCGCCGACATGCCGCCCATCGCCGGGGCGCCGCGCTTGTGGCAGGCCTGGACCAGGGCCAGAGCGTAGGAGCGCATGAAGGGCACTTCCATGGTGATGGCGCCGCGCTGGGCCAGGCAGAAGTCCTTGTTCTTCTTGAACTTCTTGATGCAGGAGAAGATGTAGTCCCAACGGCCGGCGTTCAGGCCGGCGGAGTGGTTGCGCAGTTCGTAGAGGATTTCTTCCATCTCGAAGGTGGCGAGGATGGTTTCGACCAGCACGGTAGCTTTGA
>PHCU01000252.1 GCA_002842345.1 Betaproteobacteria bacterium HGW-Betaproteobacteria-12
GAGCTGGGCAAGCGCATTTTCGAGAACGTTTCGAAGGAAGCCTGGCAGGGCTGGATCAAGTTCCAGACCATGCTGATCAACGAGAACCGCCTCAGCCTGGCCGACGCCAAGGCGCGCAAGTATCTGTCCGAGCAGATGGAGAAGCACTTCTTCGGCGACGGCGCGGATCAGGTGCAGGGCTACGTGCCGCCGAAGTCCTGAGTCCGGCCGGGACCTACAAAAAGCCGCGCCAGGTGCGCGGCTTTTTTTTTTTGCCTGGGAAATAATCGGTATGATTTGTGGGAGCGGCGTCCACGCCGCGATGGCAGTCGCCAATATCGCGGCGTGGACGCCGCTCCCACATCGTGATTTCAGCGCTTCAGCGTCTTCACGCCGTCCGCCCCGGCCAATAGCGCGACATCCGCGCCACGCAGGGCGAACAGACCGTTGGTGACGACGCCCACAATGGTGTTGATGCGGGTTTCCAGCGCTTTCGGGTCGGTGATGCTGAGGCCCTTCACGTCGAGGATGAGGTTGCCGTTGTCGGTGGTGAAGCCGGCGCGCAGCACCGGTTCGCCGCCGAGCTTGGCCAGCTCGCGTGACACATAGGCGCGCGCCATGGGGATGACTTCCACCGGCAGGGGAAACTTGCCCATCGTCTGCACCAGCTTTGAGGCATCGGCGATGCAGACGAATTGCTTCGCCACGGCGGCGACGATCTTCTCGCGCGTCAGCGCGCCGCCGCCGCCCTTGATCATGGCCAGACCTGCGGTGATTTCGTCGGCGCCGTCAACGTAGACCGGCATGTCGGTTACGTCGTTGAGGTCGAGCACCTTGATGCCGTGGCCGGCGAGGCGTTTGGCGGTGGCTTCGGAACTGGCGACGGCGGCCGGGATGCGGTCCTTGATCTTGCCCAGTTCGTCGATGAAGCAGTTGGCCGTCGAGCCGGTGCCGACGCCGATGATGGTGCCCGGCACCACGTAGTCGATGGCGGCGCGCGCCACCGCCTGCTTGAGTTCGTCCTGGGTCATGGCAGTTCCGTTCGGATGATGTCGGGACGCATCATAGCGACTATCTGCGCCCGGCGGGCGCAAGGTGTTTTCTCGGGCGATAAGCGTTATTTCTTGCGCGCAGGCGGCAGGTCGGTGCAGGTACCCTCGTAGACTTCCGCCGCCATGCCGATCGATTCACCCAGCGTCGGGTGCGGGTGGATGGTCTTGCCGATGTCCACGGCGTCGGCGCCCATCTCGATGGCCAGGGCGATCTCGCCGATCATGTCGCCGGCGTGGGTGCCGACGATGCCGCCACCGACGATCCTGTGCGTCTCTTCGTCGAAGATCAGCTTGGTGAAACCCTCGTCGCGGCCGTTGGCGATGGCGCGGCCGGAGGCGGCCCAGGGGAACTTGCCGATGCCGATTTTCGTGCCCTGCTTCTTCGCCTCGGCCTCGGTGAGGCCGACCCAGGCCACTTCCGGGTCGGTGTAGGCAACGCCGGGAATCACGCGGGCGTCGAAGAAGGCCTTGTGGCCGGCTGCGGCTTCCGCCGCGACATGCGCCTCGTGCACCGCCTTGTGCGCGAGCATGGGCTGTCCGACGAGGTCGCCGATGGCGAAGATGTGCGGGACGTTGGTGCGCAGCTGCTTGTCGACGGCGATGAAGCCGCGTTCGTCCACCGCCACGCCGGCCTTGTCGGCGCCGATCTTTTTCCCGTTCGGACTGCGCCCGGCCGATTGCAGCACCATGTCGTAGAGCTGCGGCTCGGTCGGCGCATTCTCGCCTTCGAAGCTGACCTTGAGGCCTTCCTTCAGCGCCTCGACCTTGACGGTCTTGGTCTTCAGCATCACCTTGTCGAAACGGCCGGCATTCTTCTTCTCCCACACCTTGACGAGGTCGCGGTCGGGGCCCTGCATGAGGCCGTCGAGCATTTCCACGACATCGACCTTGGCGCCGAGCGTGGAGTACACCGTCGCCATCTCCAGGCCGATGATGCCGCCCCCGATGACCAGCATGCGCTTCGGCATGAAGCGCAATTCCAGTGCGCCGGTGGAGTCGACGATGCGCGGGTCATCGGGGATGAAGGGCAGGCGCACGGCGCTGGAGCCGGCGGCGATGATGCATTTCTGGAAGCGGATGACTTTCTTGCCGCCTTCCTTGTCCTGGCCGTCGCCTTGCGTCAGTTCGACCTCGAGGTGGTTGGCGTCGAGGAAGTGGCCGTAGCCGCGCACCACCTCGACCTTGCGCGCCTTGGCCATGCCGGCCAGACCGCCGGTGAGCTTCGACACGACCTTGACCTTGTGGGCGCGCAGCTTGTCGACGTCGACTTTCGGCGCGGCGAACGACACGCCGCAGTCGGCCATGTGGGCCGCTTCGTCCATCACGGCGGCGACGTGCAGCAGCGCCTTGGAGGGAATGCAGCCGACGTTGAGGCAGACGCCGCCGAGGGAAGCATAGCGCTCGACCAGCACGGTCTTCATGCCGAGATCGGCGGCGCGGAAGGCGGCGGAGTAGCCGCCGGGGCCGGCGCCGAGGACGAGCATGTCGGTTTCGAGATCGGCTGCGCTGCTATGCGAAGCGGCAACGGGGGAGGTGGCGGGCGGCGCAACGGTAGCGGCGGCAGGTGCCGCAGCCCCCTCACCCCGACCCTCTCCCCGCGGGGGAGAGGGGGGAGCGTCGCTCCCTCTCCCGCTGGCGGGAGAGGGTTGGGGAGAGGGCGCAGTTTCAGCGGTTTCCAGCAGCAGCACCAGCGTACCCTCGGCGACCTTGTCGCCGATCTTCAGTTTGATCTCCTTCACCGTGCCGGCGGCAGGAGAAGGCACTTCCATG
>PHCU01000253.1 GCA_002842345.1 Betaproteobacteria bacterium HGW-Betaproteobacteria-12
GCTGGAATAGCCTGAGCCAAAATCGTCGATGGCGACACCAATACCCAGCCGCTTGAGGCCGGAAAGCACCTGCCGGGTGCGCTCGGAATTGCGCAGCAGTTGGCTCTCGGTGATTTCAATCTGCAACAACTCCGGCGCAATACCGGCGGCAAGCAAAGCCTCACCAGCCATATCGACCAATTTCTCACCGGTGAAGGTCACTACCGAAACATTGACCGAAACCGGGACAAGCGGCAGCCCCTGATCCTGCCAGGCACGAATTTGTTGACACGCCGCATGCATCACCCAGGCATCGACCCGCATGATCAGATCACTGGTTTCAGCGATAGGCAGGAAATCACAGGGGTAGACCAGTTCCGATTCACTACGCTGCCAACGCACCAGCGCTTCAAGGCCAATCAATCGGCGCGTACCGGCATCGACCTTGGGCTGAAAATGCAGGCGGAGTTGACCGCCATCAATGGCGTCGTGCAACAGCGTTTCCACTTGCAACCGCGCGTGTTCGTGCTGTTCGATTTCCGGCGTGAAAAAAGCGTACTGATTACGGCCGGCATGTTTGGCGTGATACATCGCCGCATCGGCACTCTTGAGCAAATCGTGCGGCACCGCTCCGTCATCAGGAAAGATGCTGATGCCAATCGAACCGGAAATACGCACCTGTTGATCGGCGAGCGTCATCGGCTCCTGCAACGCGTGCAACAATTTTTCGGCAACCTGCGCCACATCGCGCGCACTGCCGGTTTCGGGCAATAAAACGACAAACTCGTCACCACCGAGGCGGCAGACGGTATCGGAACGGCGAACACCGGCGCACAGCCGTTCCGCCACATGACAAAGCAACTGATCGCCAGCCTGATGGCCCAATGTGTCATTGATCGCCTTGAAGCGATCCAGGTCGATGAACAGCACGGCAGTCATGCGTGCATTGCGCTCGGCCAATGCAATCGCCTGGCGCAGCCGGTCTTCCAGCAACACCCTGTTGGGAAGATCAGTGAGCGCGTCATGTTGCGCCAGATGCGCCATGCGCATGGACAATTCGCGTGATGCACCAACATCACGGAAAACGAGTACCGCACCGTTGACCTGCCCTTGCGCGTCATGAATTGATGCGATAGAGCCTGAAATCGGTACTGTTGTGCCATCGCGCCGCAACAACACGGCATCATCTGCAATATCTGTGGTCTGACCCATATCCAATACGCGCTGCATCGAGGCAGCCACTTGCTCACCAGAGCGTGTGGCCACAACCACAAACACTTCGTCGATCTGGCGCCCCATCGCCTCGCATACAGGCCACCCAGTGACCGCCTCGGCGGCCGGGTTGAGCGAGCTGATTTGCCCAACAATGTCGGTCACGATTACCGCATCGGCAATGGCGTGCAATGCGGTTCGAGCACGGTCGCTTTCGTCGAACAGCGCATCTTCAGCCGCTTTGAGTGCGCTCACGTCAACCAGCAACATGTATATGCCCGCTGCGCCGTCAGGCACCACCGACACATGTACCCAACGCCCCGCTTGCGGTATCCAGCTGCGCACGCTGCCACGCTGACCGGCATGGCCGCGCTTGACCACATCGTCCACTGCCGGGTTGTATACCGCATCGTCGCCAAAGACCTCCAGGAACGTCCTGCCAATAAATGCACTGGCATCCAGCCCAAACCAGTCTCTATGCGCCCGATTGATAAACAGGTAGCGACCCTCTCGATCCAGATGCGAAACCAAACCTGGCAGGTTGTCGGTGATCGTACGCAGGCGCTGTTCGCTTTCACGGTAAGCTGCGGCGCGCATTTCAGCGAGGATACTGGCGCGCACCCGCGTGGTAGCCAACAGCCAGACAATCGCAGCAAGCAGCAATGCGGTAACCAGGCCGCCTTGCAATACGGTTTGCGCCCGTTTGATCGCGTCAGCATCGATGTCGTTTTTGCCTGCACTGTAGCGCACCGACCAGCGACGACCGGCAACCGGCAACTGTCGCTCAATGGTCAATATCGGCGAATGCTTCTCCGCATTGTCCGGCAGCAGCGAAGTGGCCGCGTACAGCGGTGTGTTGTTGTCAGACACATCAAACAGAGCGAAGTTGACACCCAACGGACCATCGCCGAGTATCCCGGACATCAACAAGTCCACACGCAGCGAGGCCATCACAAACCCCAGCAACGTTCCGTCCTTGCGCGCCACCGAGCCGACTATCGGCTCACCTTCATACACCGGCAGAAACAACAACACCCGTGCCGAATCGGCGTCGCTCGCCACACGTTGCAATGGCCCGGTCACCACAACTCTTGCTTGATCGCGTGCTGTCTGCAAAGCGAGACGACACACCGGGTCGGCATAAAGATCGACGCCCAGCGGGCTGCTTTCGGCTACCGAATTGGTCACCGAGTAATAAGTGATTGGCGCGTATTGGTCGCGCTCACCGGCTGGAATCAGCGTGAATTGCGGCTGCGAACTGAGCCTGGCTTGAACGATGAACTCGGGCAAATGCTCGGCCGATACCTGTTCAGCAAAACCCAAGCCCTGCAATCCGGGGTAATGGCGTTCCAGATCGAGCATCTGCACAAAGGCATGCCACTTCGCTTGATCAAGATCGCGATTCAGCGTTACTTGCGCCAGCGCCGAATGCAATATCAGTTCGTAAGCCGCAACCCGCGATGCGATGGCAGATGTAACCTCCTTTGCCCGCGCCTCAAACGCCAATCGTGCATCATCACGTGCTGCTGTTTGCAATGGGCGCCAGATCAAAAGGGTC
>PHCU01000084.1 GCA_002842345.1 Betaproteobacteria bacterium HGW-Betaproteobacteria-12
ATCGTTCGTGCCGCGCTCAAGTGGCGCGAAACCAGAATAATCTGCACGGAACCTCCTCAATGTACAAAGGGCCAGAGCAATATCTCGACAGCGATGCCGGCGCCGCACGTTTGCTGACCCACGCACGACTGTTGCTCAAGCTTTCACGCCGCTTCGAGACGCTCGCCCCACAGGGCTTGCGCCACGCCGCACACGTGGCCAATTACAAGTCGGGGACTGTCGTTATCCACACCGATAATGGTGCGGTCGCCGCCAAACTTCGCCAGATGAGCCAGCGCCTGTGCGACGAGTTATCCAAGGGAGGGACGGAGTGTAGCCTCATGCTGGTAAAAGTACAACCCCGGGAATTGCCTTTACGATCAAGCAGTTCGACACACAAGCCGCTGTCCGGCAAGGCCATCGGCGCCTTGCAGGCGACCGCCGACAGGCTGCCCGACGGCCCGTTGAAGGGGGCCCTGGCGACGCTGCTGGCGCGTGCGGCTAGACGGGAATGACGGCGACCCGCTCGACGATCATCAGGGCGAAGACGATCAGGGCGAAGACGATCCCCCAGCGCAACAGGCGCCAGGACATCGACAGATAGTAGCGGTTGCCGGTCAGGGCGTAGATCAGAAAACCGGCGCCGATGGTCAGCACCAGTATGACTGCCAGCAGGCGCAGCAGCCACATGGCGGATCAGGCCGCCTGGGTCAGCCAGCGGGTAACGCCGGCGGGGGCCAGCGCCGTGTCGGCGAAGCTGACCATTTCCCAGGACGCGGGCTGGTTGAGCAGTTCGCGGGCCAGCACGTTGTTCAGCGCGTGGCCGCCCTTGTGCGACGAATAGGCGGCGAGTAGCGGATGGCCAAGCAGGTAGAGGTCGCCGACGGCGTCGAGAATCTTGTGTTTGACGAACTCGTCGCCATAACGCAGGCCGTCCTGGTTGAGCACACGGAATTCGTCGAGGACGATGGCATTCTCCAGGCCGCCACCGAGCGCCAGGCCATTTTCGCGCAGGTATTCGACTTCCTGCATGAAGCCGAAGGTACGGGCGCGCGAAACTTCACGCGTATACGATTGTTCGGCGAAATCGATTTCCGCCTTCTGCGCCGACTTGTCGATGGCCGGGTGATTGAAGACGATGGAGAAGGCCAGCTTGTAGCCATCGTAGGGTTCGAAACGCGCCCACTTGTCGCCGTCGCGGACTTCGATGAGCTTGGTAACGCGGATGAATTTCTTGGCTGCGTTCTGTTCTTCGATCCCGGCCGACTGGATCAGAAAGACGAAGGGTGCGGCCGAGCCGTCGAGGATAGGCACTTCCGGCGCATCCAGATCGACCCAGGCATTGTCGATGCCGAGCCCGGCGAAGGCCGACATCAGGTGTTCGATGGTCCCGACCTTGACTCCGTCCTTTTCCAGACAGGAGCACATGCGGGTGTCGCCGACCATGAAGGCGGCAGCGGGAATATCCACCGGTTCCGGCAGATCGACGCGACGGAAGACGATGCCGGAATCGGGAGCGGCCGGGCGCAGGGTCATGTTGACCTTGAAGCCGCCGTGCAGGCCGACGCCGGAGGCGCGAATGACTGTCTTCAACGTGCGTTGTTTGAGCATGCTAAGTGCTTGAATGATTGGGGAAGGCGCCGCATTGTAGCACAACGCGGCGCCGCCCTTTTTCAGAGAGAGTTGCTACCGGATCAGTCCGCCTGCTTGCGCAGGAAGGCCGGGATGTCGTAGCGATCGACACCGCTGTTGGCCAGGGCCTCGACAGTGACGTTGCGCTTGCGGACGACGGCCGGGACATCGGCGATCTGGTTGTAGTCGATGGCCTGACCGCTGCTGAAGCCGACCGCATCGCTGGTGCCGGTGGCGACCGCCTGAACCATCGGCGAGTTGATCACCTCGAAGCTCTGGCGCTTGGCCGCGGCCTGGCCGAGGCCGGTGGCGACGACGGTGACGCGCAGGGCATCGCCCATCAGTTCGTCGTACACGGCGCCGAAGATGATGTGCGCGTCGTCGGCGGCGAAGGCCTTGACGGTGTTCATCACTTCGTTGACTTCCTTCATCTTCAGCCCGCCCTTGGCGGCCGTAATGTTGACCAGCACGCCCTTGGCACCGGACAGGTTGACCCCTTCCAGCAGCGGCGAGGCGACCGCCTGCTCGGCGGCGATGCGGGCCCGGTCGACGCCGGCGGCGGCGGCGGAACCCATCATGGCGCGACCCATTTCACCCATCACCGTGCGGACGTCTTCGAAGTCGACGTTGACCAGACCCGGGTAGGTAATGATTTCGGCAATGCCGCCGACGGCGTTTTTCAGCACATCGTCGGCGGCCTTGAAGCAATCGTCGACATCGGCATCGTCGCCCATGACTTCCATCAGCTTGTCGTTGAGGATGACGATCAGCGAATCGACGTGCTTGGAGAATTCGGCGATGCCGGCTTCGGCCGACTTCATCCGCTTGTTGCCCTCGAAGGAGAACGGCTTGGTCACCACGCCGACGGTCAGGATGCCCATTTCGCGGGCGATCTCGGCGACCACCGGGGCAGCGCCGGTACCCGTGCCGCCGCCCATGCCGGCGGTGATGAAGGCCATGTGGGCGCCTTCCAGGCAGGAACGAATTTCGTCGCGATGCGCCTGCGCGGCTTCCTGGCCCTTTTCCGGCTTGGCGCCGGCCCCCAGCCCGGTCTTGCCGAGCGACAGCTTGCTCGACGCCGCATTGCGGCTCAGCGCCTGGGCATCGGTATTGGCGGCAATGAACTCGACGCCGTTCACGCCTTCACGAATCATGTGCTCGATGGCGTTGCCACCGGCACCACCGACGCCGAACACCTTGATGATGGTGCCCGACTCTTCTTCCTTCTCGATGATTTCAAACATGACTACCTCCTCTGAAAAAACGGTTCAAATGCAATTCAAAAATTCTTGGCAAACCACGACTTCATGCCCTGGAAGACGTCGCTGAGGCCCTGCTTTTCCTGGATCTTCTGGCCGCGCTTGCGCTGCGCCTGCGCTTCCAGCAGCAGGCCGTAGGCCGTCGAGAAGCGCGGGCTCTGCACCACATCGGCCAGGCTGCCGACATATTTCGGGTTACCCAGGCGCACCGGCATGTGGAAGATTTCCTCACCCAGTTCGACCATGCCCGGCATGACGCTGGCGCCGCCGGTCAGCACGATGCCGGAGGACAACACCTCCTCGAAGCCGGCCCGGCGCAGTTCGTTCTGGATCAGTTCGTAAAGCTCCTCGACGCGCGGCTGGATCACGTCGGCCAGCGCCTTGCGCGACAGCTTGCGACTCGGCCGGTCGTCGACGCCGGCGACATCGAGGTTGGCGCTGGCATCGGCCAGTTGCGACAGGGCGCAGCCGTACTTGCACTTGATGTCCTCGGCCTCGCGCGTCGGCGTGCGCAGCGCCATGGCGATGTCGTTGGTGACCTGATCGCCGGCGATCGGGATGACCGAGGTGTGGCGGATCGCCCCCTGCGTCCACACGGCGATGTCGGTGGTACCGCCGCCGATGTCGATCAGGCAGACGCCAAGATCCTTTTCGTCCTCGGAGAGCACCGCGTAGCTCGAGGCCAGCGGCTGCAGCACCAGGTCGTTCACCTCCAAGCCGCAGCGGCGCACGCACTTGACGATGTTCTGCGCCGCCGAGACGGCGCCGGTGACGATGTGTGTCTTCACTTCCAGGCGCATGCCGCTCATGCCGATCGGCTCGCGGATGCCGTCCTGGCCGTCGATGACGAATTCCTGGGTGAGGATGTGCAGGATTTCCTGGTCGGCCGGGATCGGCATCGCCTTGGCCGTCTCGATGACGCGCTCGACGTCGGAGGGCGTAACTTCCTTGTCCTTGATCGCCACCATGCCGTTTGAGTTGAAGCTCTTGATGTGGCTGCCGGCGATTCCGGTATACACGTCGCGCACCTTGCAGTCGGCCATCAGCTCGACTTCCTGGATGACGCGGCTGATGGTGTGCACGGTCTCCTCGATGTTGACCACGACGCCCTTCTTCAGCCCGCGCGAATCCTGCGAGCCCATGCCGATCACGTTGAGATGGCCTTCGCCATCGAGTTCGGCGACCAGCGCGACGATCTTCGAGGTGCCGATATCGAGTCCGACGATCATGTCCTTGTTATCCCTGCTCATGTTTCTAGTTTCCCTTCCCCTCGTCCGCGACGCGCATCGCGAAACCGTTCGGATAGCGCAAATCGACCACCGCCGGACGCGTCGCCTGCTTGCCGACGGTGTCCGGATAAATCTCGATGAAGCGCTGCAGGCGCACGCCCAACGGCGCCTTCGGCTGCTCGCGCCCCATGTTCACCAGCAGGCCGCTGTCCAGCTTCAGCTGCCAGGCCAGGCGCGGCGACAGCAGCAACTGCACCGGCCGCTCGCCAAGGCGGGCGAACTGCCCGACCAGTTCGGCATGCCGCGCCAGCACTTCCGGCGCCGTGCCCGGCGGTCCGTAGAGCAGCGGCATCGCCGCCAACTGATCTTCCGGCAGCACGGCGGCGAACACTTCGCCGTGGCTGTTGACCAACTCGTTGCGCCCCAGCCCCCAGCGCGCCGCGGCCCGATGTTCCTCGACCCTGACCTGCAGACGGGCCGGCCAGACCCGCCGCACTTCCACCTTGCGCACCCAGGGCAGGCGTTCCAGCGAACCGCGCACGGTTTCCAGATTGACGCTGAAGAAATTGCCCTGGATCGCCGGCGGCAGCACCCGCTCGATCTCCGCCCGCCGCGTCTGCACCAGCGGCGCGACAAAATCCACCTGTTGCACCGGCAAGGCCTGCACGCGCACCACCCACACCGCCCCGACGGCCAGCACGGCGGCGCCCGCCGCGAGCATCAGCAAGTCGGCCAGGGCAATGAGCAGGTGCGGTTTGTGCCACATTCATCGGCTCAGTCGTTGGTTGCCAGTTCGAGCACGCGGCGCACCAGCGCCGGGTAGTCCATGCCGGCGACGCGGGCGGCCATCGGCACCAGCGAGTGGTCGGTCATGCCCGGGGCGGTGTTCACTTCCAGGTAGTAGTGCTTGCCGTCCTCGTCCATCAGGAAATCGACCCGGCCCCAGCCGCGGCCGCCGAGCAGGCGGAAGGCTTCCAGCGCGCCCTGGCGGATTTCCAGCTCCTTGGCCGGCGGCAGGTCGCAGGGACAGAGGTAGCGGGTGTCGTCGCGGTTGTACTTGGCTTCGTAGTCGTACCACTCGGTGGCCGGCTCGATCTTGATGATCGGCAGGGCCTCGCCGCCGACGATGCCGACCGTGTACTCGCCGCCCATGATGCCTTTCTCGGCGATCACCAGCGGGTCGTACTTGGCGGCCTCGGCATAGGCCAGATGCAGCGTGTCGGGCGTCTTGACCTTGCTGATGCCGATCGACGAGCCCTCGTGCGCCGGCTTGACGAACAGCGGCAGGCCGAGCGCCGCCTCGACGTCGGCGAAATCGGAATCGGCGGTGAGCAGCGCGTAGTCGGGAATCGGCAGACCGCCGGCCTGCCACAGCAGCTTGGTGCGGAACTTGTCCATGCCCAGCGCCGAGGCCATGACGCCGGAGCCGGTATAGGGAATGTGCATCAGCTCGAGCGCGCCCTGGATCGTGCCGTCCTCGCCGTGCCGGCCATGCAGCGCGACGAAGGCGCGGTCGTAGCCCTTCAGCGCATCGAGCGGCTGCGTCGCCGGATCAAAGGGATGGGCGTCGATGCCCTGGCCCTGCAACGCGGCCAGAACGCGCGAACCACTGTTGAGGGAGACCTCGCGCTCGGCGGAGGTGCCGCCGAAGAGGACTGCGACCTTGCCGAAACCGCTCATTTCAACTCCACCAGTTTTCCGGGCACCGCACCGATCGAGCCGGCGCCCATGCACAACACCACGTCGCCGTCACGGGCGACTTCCATGATCGTTTGCGGCAGCGCCGCGATGTCCTCGACGAAGACCGGCTCGACCTTGCCGACGACGCGCAAGGCGCGCGCCAGGGAACGGCCGTCGGCAGCGACGATGGGGGCCTCGCCGGCGGCATAGACTTCGGCCAGACACAGCACATCGACGGTGCTCAGCACCTTGACGAAATCCTCGAAACAGTCGCGAGTGCGCGTATAGCGGTGCGGCTGGAAGGCCAGCAGCAGGCGGCGGCCGGGGAAGGCGCCGCGGGCGGCGGCCAGGGTGGCAGCCATTTCCACCGGATGGTGGCCGTAATCATCGACCAGAGTGAAGGCGCCGCCGGCCGGCAAGGCGACCTCGCCATAGCGCTGGAAACGCCGGCCGACGCCGCTGAACTCGGCCAGGGCCTTGACGATGGCGGCATCGGCGACGCCGACCTCAGTCGCCACGGCGATCGCCGCCAGGGCGTTGAGTACGTTGTGCAGGCCCGGGGTATTCAGGGTGATCGACAGGCGGCTGGTCGTGCCATTGACCCGGACACAGTCGAAACGCATCTGGCCGGCATCGGCGACGACATTCTCGGCATAGCAGTTACAGCCCGGGGTCAGCCCGTAGGTGACAATCTGCTTGCTGACCTGCGGCATGATCGCGCGCACGTTCGGGTCGTCGGCGCAGAGCACGGCGACGCCGTAGAACGGCAGGCGGTTGAGGAACTCGACGAAGGCGCCCTTGAGCCGCTCGAAGTCGTGGCCGTAGGTCTCCATGTGGTCGGCGTCGATGTTGGTGACCACCGAGAGCACTGGCGACAGGAACAGGAAAGAGGCGTCCGACTCGTCGGCTTCGGCCACCAGGAAATCGCCGCTGCCCAGGCGGGCATTGGCGCCGGCGGCATTCAACCGGCCGCCGATGACGAAGGTCGGATCGATGCCGCCTTCGGCCAGGATGCTGGCGACCAGGCTGGTGGTGGTGGTCTTGCCGTGGGTGCCAGCGATGGCGATGCCGTGCTTCAGGCGCATCAGCTCGGCCAGCATCTGGGCGCGCGGCACCACCGGAATTTTCTTCGCCCGGGCAGCGATCACTTCCGGGTTGTCTTCCTTGACCGCCGTCGACACCACCACAGCATCGGCGCCGGCGATGTTGTCGGCGGCGTGGCCGATGCAGACCTGAACGCCTTCGCCTTCAAGGCGGCGGGTGGTGGCGCTGGCGGCGAGATCGGAACCGCTGACCGTGTAGTCGAGGTGCACCAGCACTTCGGCGATACCGCTCATGCCGGAGCCGCCGACACCGACGAAATGGATGTGTTTGACCTTGTGCTTCATGCCCGGTCTCCGTGTTGCGCAATCATGTTCATTTGGCGATCTCCGCACAGATGTTCGCCACTTCGGCGGCCGCCTCGGGCCGGGCCAGGCTGCGCGCCTGGGCGGCCATTTCCAGCAACTGGTGGCGGCTGTAGTTGCGGATCAGCGCGATGCTGTCCGGCGTCAGTTCGCCTTGCGGCAGCAGGAAGGCGCCGCCAGCATGGACCAGAAACCTGGCGTTGCCGGTCTGGTGGTCGTCCACCGCATGCGGGAAAGGCACCAGGATGCTGGCCACGCCGGCGGCCGCCAGTTCGGCGATGGTCAAGGCACCGGCCCGGCAGATCACCAGGTCGGCCCACTCGTAGGCGCCGGCCATGTCCTCGATGAACGGCACGCAGTGGGCCTGAACGCCGACTGCTGCGTAATTCGCCTTCAATTCATCGATCAGCTTCTCGCCGGCCTGATGGACGATCTGCGGCTGGTCGGCCGCCGACAGCAAGGCCATACCCTTGGGCACCGCTTCGTTCAGCGCCTTGGCGCCGAGGCTGCCACCGATGACCAGCAGGCGCAGGGCGCCGCTGCGCTCGGCGAAACGCTCGGCCGGCGGCGCCAGGCGGGCTATCTCGTCGCGCACCGGGTTGCCCAGCCACTGGCCCTTGGCCAGCACCTCCGGGAAGCCGGTGACGATGCGGTCGGCGACACCGGCCAGCACGCGGTTGGCCAGGCCGGCGACGGAATTCTGCTCGTGCAGCACCAGCGGCACGCCGGTCAGCGCCGCCATCATGCCGCCCGGGAAGGTGATGTAACCGCCCATGCCGAGCACGACATTCGGCCGTACCTGGCGAATCGCCTGCAGCCCCTGCCAGAATCCGCGCAGCAGATTGAACGGCAGCAGCAGCTTCCGGAGCAGGCCCTTGCCGCGCAGCGCCGAAAACTTGACCCAGACCATCTCGTAGCCGTGCGACGGCACCAGCCGTGCCTCCATGCCTTCCGGATTGCCCAGCCAGACGACCCGCCAGCCGGCGGCGCGCATCTTGTCGGCGACGGTCAGCGCCGGGAAGATGTGGCCGCCAGTGCCGCCGGCCATGATCAGGATGGTTTTGCTCATAACTTACCTCCGCGCATCAACTGCCGATTCTCCCAATCAACTCTGAGAAGAATCGCCACTGCCACGCAGTTGGCGAGGATGCCGGAGCCGCCGAAACTCATCAGCGGCAGGGTCAGGCCCTTGGTCGGCAGCAAGCCCATGTTGACGCCCATGTTGATGAAGGACTGGACGCCCAGCCAGATACCGATGCCCATGGCCACCAGGGCCGCATACAGCCGGTCGAGCTGGACGCACTGGCGGCCGATGGCAAAGGCCCGCTGGACGACCAGGGCGAACAGGGCGACGACGATCAGCACGCCGAAGAAGCCGAGCTCCTCGGCGATCACCGCCAAGAGAAAGTCGGTATGCGCTTCCGGCAGGTAGAACAGTTTCTCGACGCTGCCGCCGAGGCCGACGCCGAACAGTTCGCCGCGACCGAAAGCGATCAGTGAGTGCGACAACTGATAGCCGCGGCCGAAGGCGTCGGCCCACGGGTCCATGAAGCCGAACACCCGGTCGCGCCGGTAGGGCGAGACGATGATCATGATGGCGAAGGCAATCAGCAGACCGACGGTCAGCAGCGCGAACAGGCGCGCCTTGAGGCCGCCGAGAAAGAGGATGCCCATGGCGATGGCGATGATGACGACGAAGGCGCCGAAATCGGGCTCCTTCAACAACAGCATGCCGACGATGGCCATGGCGCCGAACATCGGCAGGAAGGCCTGCTTCAGGTCGTGCATGACGTTGATCTTGCGCACCGTGTAGTCGGCGGCGTAGAGCACGGCGAACAGCTTCATCAGCTCCGACGGCTGGAGGTTGGCGAAGCCGAGCGGCAGCCAGCGACGGGCGCCATTCACGTCCCTGCCGATACCGGGGATCAGCACGATGGCCAGCAGCACGACGCCGATCATGAACAGCCAGGGCGCATATTTCTGCCAGAGCGACAAGGGCACCTGGAAAGTGACGGCGGCGGCGATCAGGGCAATGCCGAGGAAGACGCCGTGGCGAACCAGGTAGTAGGCCGGCTGGTGGTTGGTGAAGCGGCCGCCTTCGGCAATGGCGATCGAGGCCGAATAGACCATCACCAGACCGGTGAACAGCAGCAGCAGCACGCTCCACAGCAGCGCATAGTCGATTTCGGCGACCTGGCGGCGCGGCGTGTCGAGGGCCGAGATCAGCATGCCAGTTCCTTGACCGCGGCGATGAAGGCCTCGGCGCGGTGCGCGTAGTTGCGGTACATGTCGAGGCTGGCGCAGGCCGGCGACAGCAGCACGCAGTCGCCGGCCTGCGCCTGGGCAGCCAGCCAGCGCACGGCGGCCGGCATGTCGCCGACGATGCAGGTCGGCACGCCACTGCCTTCGAGAGCCATGCCGATCGCCGCCGCATCGCGGCCGATCAACGCTACGGCGCGGCCATGCTTTTGCAGCGCCGGCTTGAGCGGCGAGAAATCCTGCCCCTTGCCGTCGCCACCGAGGACGATGGCCACCGGCCGGCCCATGCCTTCGATGGCCGCCAGCGTGGCGCCGACATTGGTGCCCTTGGAGTCGTCGACGTAGAGCACGCCGCCGATCTCGGCGACGGTCTCGACACGGTGCGGCAAGCCGTTGAAGGCCTTGAGCGCCGGCAGTACCCGGGCCGGCTCGACGCCGAGGCATTCGCACAGGGCCAGCGCGGCCATCGCATTGGCGGCGTTGTGCAAACCCGCCAGGCGCAGCTCGGCGAGCGCCAGCAGCGGTTCCTGGCCACGGACGATGGCGCCGGCGACAAAACCATAATCGACGCCACGCGGCGCCGGGTTGAGGCCGAAGGTGATCATCTTGCGGCCGCAGCGGCCGTTGGCGATCGACCAGTCGTCGTCGCGGTTGAGGACCAGCGCCCCCTTGCCCTGGAAAACACGCGACTTGGCGGCGGCGTAGTTGGCCAGGCTGCCCTCATAGCGGTCGAGATGGTCTTCCGAGACGTTGAGCACGGTCGCGGCGGCGGCATCGAGGCGATGCGTCGTCTCGAGCTGGAAGCTGGACAGTTCGACCACCCAGACCTGCGGCAAGCGACCCGTGTCCTGGGCATCCATCAGCGCATCGAGCGCCGACGGCGAGATGTTGCCGCAGGCGACGGCCGGCACGCCGGCACCGTTGAGCAGGTGGGCGGTCAGCGCCGTGGTCGTGGTCTTGCCGTTACTGCCGGTGATGGCGACGATCTTCGAGGCGGGCACCTGCTCACGAACGCCGGCGGCGAACAACTCGATCTCGGAAATCAGCGGCACCGTCAGGGCGGCGATCTCCGGCGTGGCCTGAGCGACACCCGGCGACAGCGCGACGAAATCGGCACCGGCAAACGTGCTGGAAGCGAACGGCCCGGCGACCAGTTCGGCCCCCGGCGCGACATCTTCCAGCGCCGCGCGGTTCGGCGGCTCGGCGCGCGAGTCGGCGACACGCACGCGCACGCCCTGGCGATGCAGCCACTTGGCCATCGCCAGCCCGGACTCGCCGAGCCCGACCACTACCGCGCGTTTGCCGGCCAATTCCATGTCAGCGCAGCTTCAATGAGGACAGCCCGACCAGCACGAGCATGATGGTGATGATCCAGAAGCGGACGACGACCTGCGTCTCCTTCCAGCCGGTTTGTTCGAAGTGGTGGTGCAGCGGCGCCATGCGCAGGATGCGCCGGCCCTCGCCGAACTTTTTCTTGGTGTATTTGAAGTAGCTGACCTGCAGCATCACCGACAGCGTCTCGACGACGAAGACACCGCCCATGATCAGCAGCACGATTTCCTGGCGCAGGATCACGGCGACGGTACCGAGCGCGGCGCCGAGCGCCAGCGCGCCGACGTCGCCCATGAAGACTTCGGCCGGGTAGGCGTTGAACCAGAGGAAGCCGAGGCCGGCCCCGGCCACCGCGCCGAGCAGGATGCACAACTCGCCGGCACCCGGGACATAGGGAATCAGCAGGTACTTGGCATAGACCGCATGGCCGGTGACGTAGGCAAAAAGGACGAAGGCCGAAGCGACCATGACCGTCGGCATGATCGCCAGGCCATCCAGGCCGTCGGTCAGATTGACCGCATTGCTGGTACCGACGATGACGAAATAGGTCAGCACGATGAAGCCGACGATGCCCAGCGGATAGGCGATCGACTTGAAGAAGGGCACGATCAGCTCGGTCTGCGCCGGCGAATTGGCGGAGAAGGCGAGGAACAGCGCGGCGCCGACGCCGAGCACCGACTGCCAGAAGAATTTCCAGCGGCTGGCCAGACCGTTCGGATCACGGTACACGACCTTCTTCCAGTCGTCGTACCAGCCGACGATACCGTAGCCGAGCGTGACGACCAGCACCGTCCACACATACTTGTTGGTCAGGTCGGCCCAGAGCAGCGTGGTGATGCCGATGGCAATGAGGATCAGCACCCCGCCCATGGTCGGCGTGCCGGATTTGACCAGGTGCGTCTGCGGACCGTCGGTACGCACTGCCTGACCGATTTTTTTGGCGGCCAGCCAGCGGATCACGCCGGGGCCGGCGGCGAAGGAGATCAACAGCGCCGTCATCGCCGCCAGCACGGTGCGCAACGTGATGTAGTTGAAGACGTTGAAAAAGCGGGTGTCCTGGGCGAGCCATTGGGCGAGCGCGAGCAGCATCAGTGTTTCTCCTCCGGAGCGGCAACGGCGGCGAGCGCGTCGGCCACCCGTTCCATTTTCATGAAGCGCGAGCCCTTGACCAGAACCGTGGTCTCCGGCCCCAGTTCCTTGTCCACAGCGGCGACCAGCTTCTCGACGTTGCAGAAATGACGGGCGCCCTCGCCGAAATTGCGCACCGCCTGCTGGCTTGCCTCGCCCAGCGCGAACAGCCGGTCGATCCCCTGGCTCTTGGCGTAGCCACCGATTTCATCGTGATATTGGCCGCTGGCTTCGCCGATCTCGCCCATGTCGCCGAGGACCATGATCTTGCGGCCGATAGTGGCGGCCAGCACGTCGATGCCGGCGCGCACCGAATCCGGATTGGCGTTGTAGGTGTCGTCGAGGATCTCGGCGCCCGCACGGCCGGGACGGCGCTGCAGGCGGCCCTTGACGCCGGCGAAGCTCTCCAGGCCGGCGAGCACGTCGGCCAGCGGCAGGCCGGCGGCCAGGCAGGCAGCGGCGGCAGCGACGGCATTGCGCGCATTGTGCCGGCCGGCGACGCGCAGCCGGAGTTCGCCCTCGCCTTCCGGCGCGCTCAGCGTCAACTGCGTTTCCAGACCATGCTGGCGCACCTGGCCGCGCACATCGGCGGCGTGATCGATAGCGAAACTGCGCACCGCATGCGGTGCCGCCATGCCGCGCCAGCAATCGGCATAGGCGTCGTCGGCATTGATCACGGCGACGCCGCCGCTGGTCAGGCCGCTGAAAATGCTGCCCTTCTCGCGCGCCACTTCGTCGAGATCGCCCATGCCTTCCAGGTGGGCGCGCTGGGCATTGGTCACCAGCGCCACCGTCGGCGCGCCGAGCGGCGCCAGATAGGCGATCTCGCCGGGATGATTCATGCCCATCTCGATCACCGCGGCGCGATGGCCGGCATTCAGGCCGAGCAGCGTCAACGGCAGGCCGATGTCGTTGTTGAAATTGCCGCGGGTCGCCAGCACCGCGTCGCCGAAGGCCACCTTGAGGATGGCGGCGATCATTTCCTTGGTCGTCGTTTTGCCATTGGAGCCGGTAACGGCGATCACCGGCAGTGTGAACCCGGCGCGCCAGGCTGCAGCGAGAGCGCCGAGGGCGAGCCGGGTATCTGTGACGACCACGGCCGGCACGCCGGCCGGCAGCTTGCTGTCGTCGGCCACCAGCACGGCGGCGGCGCCGGCGGCGACGGCCTGGTCGAGAAAGTCATGGGCATCGAAGCGCTCGCCGCGCAGGGCGATGAACAATTGGCCCGTGGCCACCGCGCGGGTGTCGGTGGTGACGCCGGCCAGCGGCACGTCGGGGCCGATCAGGCGGCCGCCGACGGCAACCGCGACTTGCGAAAGCAGCAAGTTCATGTACCGGCCTCCTGGGTAGATGCGTTGCGTCGCAGTTCCAGCGCAGCCTGCGCCTGGGCGACGTCGGAAAAGGGATGACGGATGCCGGCGATTTCCTGGTAGGGCTCGTGCCCCTTGCCGGCGAGCAGGATCACGTCGTGCCCGTCGGCTTCGCCCACGGCCTGACGGATGGCCGCGGCGCGGTCGATTTCGACTTGGCCGTGGCTCAGGCCGACGACGATCTCGGCGACGATGGCCGCCGGCTCTTCGCTACGCGGGTTGTCGCTGGTGACCAGCACGCGGTCGGCAATGCGGCAGGCCACTTCGGCCATCTGCGGCCGCTTGCCGCGGTCGCGGTCGCCGCCACAGCCGAAGACCACGGCCAGGCGGCCGCCGCGCGCGCTGGCCACGGCGCGCAGGGTGCTCAGCGCGTTTTCCAGGGCATCCGGGGTGTGCGCATAGTCGATGACGACCAGCGGTTCACCGTTGCCGCCGACGCGCTCCATGCGTCCCGGCGGCGGGGTCAGTTCGGCCAGACGGCGCACGACATCGGCGGCATGCAGGCCGGCATCGTGCAGCACGGCGGCGACGGCGAGCAGGTTGGCGATGTTGTAGCGACCGACCAGGCTGGTATCGACAGTGCCGCGACCGTTCGGCAGGATCAGCAGGAAGCGCTGGCCGAAGGGGGTATCTTCCAGATTCTCGGCGCGGACCAGGGCATGGAAATCGCGCCGCCCTTCACCGATCCCGTAGCCGATCACGCGCAGGGCAGTGGTTTCACCGGCCAGGTGCGGGCCGAGCGGATCGTCGAGATTGATGATGGCGGTGCGCAGGCGTGGCCAGCGGAACAGCTTTTCCTTGGCTGCGGCATAGGCTTCCATGCTGCCGTGGTAGTCGAGATGGTCGCGGGTGAAGTTGGTGAATACCGCGACATCGACGCGGGCGCCGTTCATCCGCCCCTCCTCGATGCCGATCGAGCTGGCCTCCAGGGCACAGGCGGCGGCATGGCGGGCGCGGAAGTCGGCCAGGTAGCGCATCAGCGTCGTCGCTTCCGGCGTGGTGAAGCCGGTTTCCACCAGTTCGCCGGGGAAGCCGGCGCCGAGCGTGCCGATGATCGCACAGGGTTTGGCGTAGGCCTGGGCGATACACTGGCTGACGGTGGTCTTGCCGTTGGTGCCGGTGACTGCGATCAGCGACAGGGCCTCGCTCGGGTGACCGTAGACGGCATGGGCAAGCGGCCCGGCCAGCGGGCGCAGGGCGTCGATCGGCAGATTGGGCACCGCCCATTGCGGATTCCAGACAAAGTCGCCGCCCGGCTGCCAGAGCACGGCGACGGCGCCGCGGGCCAGGGCGTCGGCGATGTAGCGGCGACCGTCGGCCAGGTCGCCGGGATAGGCGATGAACAGGTCGCCCGGGCGGACCTGCCGGCTATCGTCGGCAGCGCCGCTCGGCTCGATGCCGAGACGATCGATCAGTTCACGCGGGCTGCTCACAAGGGCCCCTTTCCGTTGGCCGCCACGGCGACCTGCAAGGGTGCGTCGGGGGCGATGCCGAGGGTGCGCAGGGCGCCGGCGGTGATGTTCGAGAAAGCCGGACCGGCGACACTGCCACCGTAGTGCCCGCCAACGGAGGGTTCATCGATCATCACGGCGACCACCAGACGCGGATCGCTGATCGGCGCAATGCCGACGAAGGAGGAGACGTACTTGCGGGCATAGACCCCGCCTTCGATCTTGTAGGCGGTGCCGGTCTTGCCGCCGACGCGGTAGCCGGCGACGCGCGCCCGCGGGGCGGTCCCTTCCGGCTGCACGGCCATTTCCAGCATCAGCCGCAACTCGCGCACGGTCTGCTGGGAGAAGACCGGCACGCCGCGCACCGGCGCCTCGTCCACGCGCAACAGCGACAGCGGCATCAGCTCGCCGTCGCTGGCAAAGACCGTATAGGCGCGCGCCATCTGGATCAGGCTGACGGCGATGCCGTGACCGTAGGACATGGTCGCCTGCTCGATCGGCCGCCAGTTCTTCCAGGGCCGCAGCCGGCCGCCGACTTCGCCGGGGAAGCCGAGGTTGGGTGCCTGACCGAAGCCCAGCTTGTCGAACAGGGCCCACATTTCGCGCGGCGCGAAGCCGAGGGCGATCTTCGCCGTGCCGATGTTCGACGATTTCTGGATGACTTCGGCAACGGTCAGCGCATCGTGCGGATGGGTGTCGGAAATGCTTGCCTTGCCGATGGTCATCCGCCCCGGCCCCGTGTTGATGACGGTATTGACACCGACCTTGCCCTGATCCAGCGCCATGGCGGCGATGAACGGCTTCATCACCGAGCCCGGCTCGTAGGTATCGGTGATCGCCCGGTTGCGCAACTGGGCGCCGGACAGTTTCTGCCGGTTGTTCGGGTTGTAGGTCGGCCAGTTGGCCAGGGCCAGGATCTCGCCGCTGCGCGCGTCGATGACGACGGCACCGCCGGCCTTGGCCTGGTGCTGCTCGATGGTCGCCTTCAGCTGGCTGTAGGCGAGATACTGGATTTTCGAATCGAGCGCCAGACGGATTTCCTTGCCATCCTGCGGCGGCCGCGTCGCCCCGACATCCTCGATGATGTTGCCGCGCCGGTCGCGGATCACCGTGCGATTGCCGGGCCGGCCGAGCAGGCTCGGCTGGAAGGCCAGCTCGACGCCCTCCAGTCCCTTGTCGTCCACGCCGGTGAAGCCGACGATGTGGGCGGTCATGTCGGCCGCCGGATAGAAGCGGCGGTATTCCTTTTCCTGGTGGATGCCGGGCAGTTTCAGCGCAGCGATGCGCTCGCCGGTCTCCGGCGAGACCTGGCGGCGGACATAGACGAAGGTCTTCTCGGCGGCGATCTTGCCATCGAGGTCGCGCACGCTCATCTCCAACAACTCGGCCAACTGGCGCTTCTGTTCGCCGGACATCGTCCGGGCATCACCGGGAATCGCCCAGATCGACTTCATCGGCGTCGACACCGCCAGCATGTCGCCGTGGCGGTCGGTGATCTTGCCGCGCGAGGCGGAAACCTCGATGTCGCGGCGATAACGCGAGTCGCCCTTTTCCTGCAGGAAGTCGTTGTTGATCACCTGCAAATAGAAAGCCCGCGCCACCAAAGCCAGCAGCGCCGCCATCAGCAGCAGGCCGACGGTGCGCGAGCGCCAGCCCTGCAGCGCCAGTTCGAGAACCGGGCTTTCGGTATAGCGGTGACCGCGTTGCGGCCGGCGACGGACGACCATCAGCGCCCTCCCGCGGGCTTGGCAAGCACCGGCAGCACCGGCTTGCCAACGGCATCGGCCTGCACCATACGCAGGCGATCGCGGGCGATCTTTTCAATACGCGGATGAGTGGCCCAGGTCGACATTTCCAGCTGCAACTGACCGTATTCGACATCGAGCTGGCGCGCCCGTTCCTGCTCCCGCTCGAGCTCCTGGAACAGCTTGCGTGCCCGGTGCTGGGAGGTCACCAGCGCCAGGGAGCAAAGCACGACGATCAGCAGGAGGGTCATGTTGAAGCGCAGCATCAGACTTTTTCGGCGACCCGCATCACGGCGCTGCGTGCCCGCGGGTTGGCCGCCACTTCGGCCGCATCGGGGCGGATCGCCTTGCCGATCAGACGCAGCTTCGGCGGCGGCAGCTGATCGGCGCGCAAGGGCAAGCCCTTGGGCAGGGTATCGGGCGACGCCTGGGCACGCATGAAGTTCTTGACGATCCGGTCTTCCAGTGAATGAAAGCTGATCACCACCAGCCGCCCGCCCGGTTTGAGCAGGTCGAGGGCCTGTGGCAGGGCTACCTCCAGCTGGCGGAGCTCTTGATTGATATGAATCCGTAGAGCTTGAAAGCTGCGCGTCGCCGGGTCCTGCCCTGGTTCACGGGTGCGCACGGTCGCGCGTACGAGGGCCGCGAACTGAGCTGTTGTGACAATAGGTTGTTCGAGCCGAGCAGCCACAACCTTCTTTGCAATCTGGAAAGCAAACCGTTCTTCGCC
>PHCU01000254.1 GCA_002842345.1 Betaproteobacteria bacterium HGW-Betaproteobacteria-12
CAAGCTGGCGCTGGCGCTGGAAGCCAACGGCGTGCCGATCATCGGCACGACGCCGGAATCGATCGACATCGCCGAAGACCGCGAGCGCTTCCAGAAGCTGCTGCACGATCTCGGTCTGCGGCAGCCGCCGAACCGCACGGCGCGTACCGAAGAAGACGCCCTGCGCCTGGCCCAGGAAATCGGCTATCCGCTGGTCGTTCGTCCGTCCTACGTGCTGGGTGGCCGGGCCATGGAAATCGTCCATGAGCAGAAGGATCTCGAGCGCTACATGCGCGAGGCGGTCAAGGTCTCCAACGATTCGCCGGTACTGCTCGACCGCTTCCTCAACGATGCCGTCGAGTGCGACGTCGATGCCCTGTCCGATGGCGACGAAGTGATCATCGGCGGCGTCATGGAGCATATCGAACAGGCAGGCGTGCACTCTGGTGACTCCGCCTGCTCGCTGCCGCCGTACTCGCTTTCGGCCGCCGTACAGGACGAACTGCGCCGGCAGACCAAGTTGATGGCCAAGGCGCTCAACGTCTGCGGCCTGATGAACGTGCAGTTCGCCATCAAGGACAACGAAGTTTACGTGCTGGAAGTCAATCCGCGCGCCTCGCGTACCGTTCCTTACGTCTCCAAGGCCACCGGTCTGCAGCTGGCCAAGATTGCCGCCCGCTGCATGTCCGGCAAGAGCCTGCAGGCCCAGGGCGTGACCAAGGAAGTGGTGCCGCCGTACTTCTCGGTCAAGGAAGCCGTCTTCCCCTTCGTCAAGTTCCCGGGCGTCGATACCATCCTCGGCCCGGAAATGAAGTCGACCGGCGAAGTCATGGGCGTCGGTGTCACCTTCGCCGAAGCCTTCGTCAAGTCGCAGCTGGCCGCCGGTGTCAAGCTGCCGAAATCCGGCAAGGCCTTCCTCTCGGTCAAGGATAGCGATAAGGCCAAGGCCATCGAGATCGCCCGTCACCTGCACGACGCCGGTTTCCATCTGCTTGCCACGCGCGGTACGGCACATGCCATCGAGGCCGCCGGCCTGCCGGTGCAGTCGGTGAACAAGGTCACCGAAGGGCGCCCGCACGTCGTCGATATGATCAAGAACAACGAGATTGCGCTGATCATCAATACGGTCGAGGAAAAGCGCGGGGCGATCAATGACTCTCGTTCGATCCGTACTTCCGGCCTGCAGGCGCGGGTGACGATGTACACGACGATCTGGGGTGCCGAGGCGGCCGCCGAGGGGATTCGTCATCTGGGCGAGCTGGTGGTGTACCCGATCCAGGCGCTGCACGAGCAGCTTCACTGAGACCAACCTGAACCGCCGGGCCGCCTGTTTTCCAGGCGCCGGCGGTTTGCTTTTGCAGGATGAAAAGATGAGCAAAGTTCCGCTGACCGTGGCCGGTGCCGAAAAACTCCGCGACGAACTGCATCGCCTGAAGACGATCGAACGTCCGAGCGTGATCGCCGCTATTGCCGAAGCCCGTTCGCACGGCGATCTCTCGGAAAATGCCGAGTACGACGCCGCCAAGGAACGCCAGGCTTTCGTCGAAGGACGGATCCAGGACGTCGAGGGCAAGCTGTCGAATGCCCAGATCATCGACCCCAAGTTGCTCGATGCCGACGGTCGCTGCGTTTTTGGCGCGACCGTGGATATCGAGGATCAGGATAGTGGCGATGCCGTGACCTACCAGATCGTCGGCGAGGACGAGGCCGATATCAAGAGCGGCAAGCTGTCCGTCGCCTCGCCAATGGCGCGGGCACTGATCGGCAAGTATGCCGGGGATATCGCCCAGGTACAGGCGCCCGGCGGGATCCGCGAATACGAAATCATCGACGTCCGCTACGATTAAGCGCGGATCTCGCCCGTTAGCCATCCGCCCGCCGTGCGCAAGCTTTCCGAAGCACTCTATCTGGCCAGCCTGACGCTGTGGGTCGGCGGTCTTTGGGCTATCGGTTATCTGGTGGCGCCGGTACTGTTCGCCAGCTTGGGCGATCGGCAACTAGCCGGCGTGGTGGCCGGAAAGTTGTTTGCCCTGATTGGCTGGGTTGGGCTGAGCGCGGCTGCCTACCTGCTGATATTCCTCGGCGTTCGCTGGGGGCGCGTCGTTTTCGCCCGGGCGGTCTTTTGGCTGGTGCTGGCCATGGCGTTGCTGGCTGCCGCCAGCCTGTTCGGTATCCAGCCGCTGATGGTTCAACTGAAGGCCGATGCCTTGCCGCGGGATGTCATGGAAAGTGTGCTGCGCGACCGCTTTGCCATCTGGCACGGCATTTCCAGCATCCTCTATCTGATCCAGAGTATGCTGGGCCTATGGCTGGTGGTGTGGAGCGGGCGCGGGTTGCGCTGATCAGCCTTGGAAACTGCGCTTGGATTTGCGCGGGGCACTGGCCGGCCGACGCGGTGCCGGTTTTTTCGATGCAGCTGCGCTGGTATCGACCGGTGCCGGACGGAAAACCACCAAAAGCTTGCCGATATGTTGCACCGGCGCAGCACTGAGTTCGCTGCAAATCTGTTCGAGGTAGGCGATGCGGTTGTCGCGGCTGTCGCCATAGACACGAATCTTGATTAGTTCGTGTGCTTTCAGGCAGACGTCGATTTCCTTGAGTACGCCAGCAGTAAGGCCGTTCTCGGCAATCGAGACGACAGGATTCAGGCCGTGGGCGCGAGCCCGCAGTTCGCGGCGCTGAAGAGAAGATAATTGCAGCATGGAATAACCTTTCAAAAACGGCATTTTACAGAATGAAAAGAACCAGAACCAGCAAAGCCTGGAT
>PHCU01000085.1 GCA_002842345.1 Betaproteobacteria bacterium HGW-Betaproteobacteria-12
GTCCGCCCGCCGAGCCGGCCCGGCGCCCCTGGTCGACCGAGGCCATGCCCGGCGGTCAGCCGCTGTTTCCGTGAATCTGCGCTGATCGGCCATGACGCCGGCCCGAGCGATGCCCTGCGGCTCGGCGCGAATTCGCTAATCGGCATTGGGCAAGGGAGTGGGCCGTTGCCAGCGAGCGCTTCGAGCCCGATGAAAAAACTGTAAGGATTTGCCAAGGAGCACGACTAATGGAACAGCAGCCGGTTATTCCGGTTGTTCAACCCATCGCTGCACCTCACCCCTGGAGACTGATCATGAACAAAACCCTGACCGCCGCTTCCCTCGCCCTTGCCCTCGGTGCCGCCATGACGGTGGCTGCCACGCCGGTTGCCGCCGCCGATATGGCCGACAAGGAAAAATGCTTTGGCGTTGCCATGAAGGGCAAGAACGATTGCAAGGCCGGCGCCGGCACCACCTGCGCCGGCACCGCGAAGAAGGATTACCAGGGCAATGCCTGGTCGCTGGTCCCCAAGGGCACCTGCGAGAAGACGGCCTCGCCGACTTCGCCGACCGGTCACGGCCAGCTCGCCGAGTACAAAGAAAAGAAGATGTGATTTCCCTGCACTGAACAGGAGCCCCAGCGATGACGACAGATTCCCCCGACCTGCCGGCCAGCGCCGGTGCTCCTGCCGCCCGGGCCGTCCGCTTGCCGGCCCGGGGCGGTCTGGGCCTCAAGCCCGAGCACTTCCAGACCATCCTCGAGACCCGCCCCGCACTCGGCTTCTTCGAGATTCACGCGGAAAACTACATGGTCGATGGCGGCCCCTTCCATCATTACCTGGGCCGCATTCGCCGCGACTATCCGCTGTCGATCCACGGCGTCGGGCTCTCCATCGGCGGCGAAGAGGCGCTCGACGAAACGCACCTGAACCGGCTGGCGGCGCTGATCGAACGCTACGAGCCGCAGTCCTTCTCCGAACACCTGGCCTGGTCGAGCCATGGCGACATCTTCCTCAACGACCTGCTGCCGGCGCCCTACGATGCGCCCACCCTGCAGCGCGTCTGCGACCATGTCGACCGCGTCCAGGAACGCCTGGGGCGGCGCATGCTGCTGGAAAACCCGGCCACCTACGTCGAGTTCGCCGCATCGACCATGGCCGAAGGCGCTTTTCTCGCCGAGGTCGTGCGCCGCACCGGCTGCGGTCTGCTGCTCGACGTCAATAACGCCTATGTCTCGTGCACCAACCACGGCCGCGACCCGCAGGCCTTCATCGCGACCCTGCCGCTGGCCGCCGCAGCGCAGATTCATCTGGCCGGCTTTGCCGAAGATCTCGATGCCGCCGGTTCGCCGCTGCTGATCGACAGCCACGGCGCCCCCATCGCCGCAGCGGTGTGGGCGCTTTACCGCGACACACTGGCCAAGACCGGGCCGCTGCCGACCCTGATCGAACGCGATAACGACATTCCGTCCTTTCCCGTCCTGCTGGCCGAGGCCAGACAGGCCGAAGCCGTGCTCGACAGCCTGGCCTGCGAGGTCGCAGCATGAACCAGAGCGCCTTCGCCGCCGCCCTGCTCGACCCGGAGCTACCCGCCCCCGACGGCCTGCTGGCCTGGAACGGTTCCGACCCGGCCCGGCGCTTCCAGGTCTATCGCAACAATGTCGTCGTCTCGCTGATCGACGCCCTGGCCGACACCTACGCCGTCACCCAGGAGCTGGTCGGCGAGACCTTCTTCCGGGCCATGGCGCGGCTGTATGTCTTCGCCCATCCGCCGCAATCGCGCATGCTGGCCTTTTACGGCGCCGACTTTCCCGACTTCGTCGAAGGCTTTCCGCCGGCCGCCGGCCTGCCCTATCTGGCCGATGTGGCCCGCCTCGAATACCGGCGGGTGACCGCCTACCATGCGGCCGACTTGGCCGGCGTCGGCCCCGATGCTGTGGCGGCGGCGCTGGGAGACGAGGCCCATCTGCCACAGCTGCGCGTGAGCCTCCATCCATCGCTGTCAGTGCTCGCGTCGCCTTTCGCTGTCGTCTCGCTGTGGGCCGCCCACCAGGGTCTGTTGGCTTTGGCCGAGGTGCTGCCGGACAGCCCGGAAACCGCGCTGATCCTGCGCCATGAACTGGCCGTCGAAGTCATCCGCATCCCGCCGGCGGCCAGCGTCTTCATCAACGCCCTGCATGCCGGCGCCCCGCTCGGCGACGCGGCGGCAGCGGCCATGGAGATCGCTGCCGACTTCGATCTGCCCGGCACGCTCGGCCTGCTGCTGCAGAAATCCATGATTACCGCCCTGCACTCCCCAAGGAGCACTCCATGACTACCCCCATCGCCTGCCCCGCTCCCCTGTCGCCCATCGCTCGCCTCATCGGCCAGTTGATCGCGCTGTTCGGCCGCATCCCCGATTCGTTGATCGCCCTGATCGGCCGCTTTTCCATTGCCGCGATCTTCTGGAAATCCGGCCAGACCAAGATCGAAGGTTTCGCCCTCGACATCGTTGCCGGCGAATTCCAGTTCGGCTGGCCGCAGCTCTCCGACAGCGCCCTCGAACTGTTCCGCAGCGAATACCAGCTGCCGCTGCTGCCCCCCGAACTGGCCGCGCCAATGGCCGCCTTCGCCGAACACGCCTTTCCGGCCCTGATCCTGATCGGCCTGGCCACGCGCTTTTCCTCCCTGGCCCTGCTGATCATGACGCTGACCATCCAGCTCTTCGTCTATCCGGATGCCTACCCGACGCACGGCGTCTGGGCCGCCGTGCTGCTGGTCCTGATCGCCCGCGGCCCGGGTCAGTTCTCGGTAGACCACTGGCTGGCCCGGCGTTGTGCCGCCCGCTGATCAGCGGGCTGGGCAATGGCGCCGGACGAACGCGAACGCCGGGTGACGCAACTCCTGAATGACCCCGCAGACGGTCCACTTCACGGCGCCAGGTAGCGCAGCAGGTTCTGCAGGTCAGGGTCTTTCTGCCAGGCCCGGCGCAGCGGGTCGGCGTGGGCATAGGCGAGGCTTTCCCGGCCATCCTGGGCCTGGAAGTTGTCCAGGATGCGGACCAGGTGCTCGGGGTGCGGCAGCATCACGCCGAAGTAGAGAATGGCAGTGCCCCGGCTGATCAGCAGGGTCGGGAAATTCTCGATATCGATGTCGCCCAGTTGATCGGCCTGATCCTCGATATCCAGCCAGTGGAAGCGCGCCCCGGGAAAGCGGGCGCCGAGACCAGCGAATGCGGCGCGATAGGCGCGGCAGGTGCCGCACCACTCGGCACACAGGCAGACGACGGAAAACGAATCGTTGAACGAAGACACAATCGCGGGAACAGGGCAGCAACAGGAAGGTCGAGTTTATCCTGTTGCCGGCCACCGGGGTTGACTTATGTACCGACTGGTACACAATAGCCACATGAGCCAAGGACGCCCCCTCGAATTCGACCCGCAGCTCGCCCTGTACAAGGCGATGGAGGTGTTCTGGTGTCGCGGCTACGAAGCCACCTCGCTGCAGGATCTGCTGACGGCGATGGCTATCTCGAAAAGCAGTTTCTACCAGGCCTTCGGCAGCAAGCATGCGCTCTTCGAACGCTGCCTGACGCTGTTCCGCGAACGCCAGGTCGGGGCGATGCGCGCGGCGCTCGAGCGCTCGCCTTCGGGCAAGGCCTTCATCCGGCAGATGCTGCAGTCGGCCGCCAAGGAGGCCTGCTCCGGCGCGCCACCGCGCGGTTGCCTGATCATGAACACGGCTACCGAGTTTTCCGGTCGCGACGCAATCATCGCCGACCTCGTCGGCCAGGGCGCCGAACAGTTCGCCGGCGTTTTCCGGACCGCCATCGAGCGCGCCCAGGCGGCCGGGGAGATTGCCCAGGACAAGGATGCCGAGCTTCTGGGCCGCTATGTCGTGACCACGATGAGCGGCCTGAAAACCATGGCCAAGGCGGGGATGCCCGCGCCAGCCATCGACCAGGTGGCCGAGTTGGCGCTCGCCGCGCTGGCCTGATTTTTTTTGCTGTTTTTGTACCGATCGGTACACATTAACCCACGGAGATAAACATGCTTGCTGAATACCAGATCACTCTTCCTGCCCAGAGCATCGAAACTGCCGAGCCCAAGGGCAAGACCCTGCTGGCAACCGCCCAAGCCAACCTCGGCTTCATCCCCAACATGTACGCCAACATGGTCAATTCCCCCGGCCTGCTCGAAGCCTACCTGACCGGCTACGCTTCCTTCCGCAACGATTCCGGCTTCACCGCGCCGGAGCAGGAAGTGGTGTTCCTCACCATCAGCCGCGAGAACGGCTGCGAATACTGCGTCGCCGCCCACTCCTTCCTGGCCGACAAGAAATCCGGCCTGGCGCCGGCGATCACCGATGCCATCCGCGACGGCACGCCGATCGGCGACGCCAAGCTGGCCGCCCTGGCCGCCTTCACCAAGGTCGTTTCCGGCACCCGCGGCCTGCCGTCGAAAGCGGCCACCGCCGCCTTCCTGGCCGCCGGTTACAGCGAGCGCCATATTCTGGAAATCGTCCTCGCCCTCGCCGTCAAGACGATCAGCAACTATGCCAATCATCTGTTCCATACCCCGCTGGATCCGGTCTTCGCCGGCCGTCGCTGGAGCGACAAGGGCTGAGCGACTTGCGAGGCGCCCGCCGTGGCGCCTCCTTTTTATTTAGTTGGGAGAGAACCAATGTCCACCGTAGCCCTCGTTGAAGAGTCCGCCGCGCCGGCGGAAGTTGCCGCCATCTACGCCGACATCCGCGCAACCTTCGGCCTGCCGGTCGTGCCGGCGATGTTCCGCGCCATGGCCCACCATCCCGCCTACCTGAAGGCAAGCTGGGAGCGCGTCAAGGTGGTCATGGGACCGGGCCTGATCGCACGCAAGACCAAGGAAATGATCGCCGTCGCCGTGTCCGCCGCCAATGGCTGCGATTACTGCGTCCAGGCGCATACTGCAGCGCTGAGGAGCATGGGCAGCCAGGATGCCGAAATCGTCGAACTGATGGCCGTGGTCGATCTGTTCAGCGGCTTCAACAAGATGCTCGACGGTCTGCAGGTGGCAGCCGATATCGGGACAGCACGACACCAATAGGAGGAAGCCATGAACCAGCGCAAACTTTCCGGCATCGAGGTCTGCGTCTTCGACGCCTACGGCACCTTGTTCGATGTCAGTAGCGTCGCCCGTGGCGCGCAGGATGCGCTGGGCAAAAACTGGCAGGCCTTTTCCGATCTGTGGCGCAGCAAGCAGCTGCAATACACCTGGTTGCGCGGCCTGGCCGGGCACCACGCCGATTTCTGGCAAGTGACCGGCGAGGCGCTCGATTTCGCGCTGGCGACCATGAAGATCGAACGCCCCGGCCTGCGCGATCGGCTGATGAATCTCTATCTCGGCATCGACGCCTACCCGGAAGTCGCGACGACGCTGCGGACACTGAAGGCGGCCGGCATCCGCACGGCCATCCTGTCCAACGGCTCGCCGGCCATGCTCGACGCCGCCGTCGCCAACGCCGGCCTGCGCGACCTGCTTGATGCGGTGCTCTCGGTCGAGGCGGTCGGCGTCTTCAAACCCCATCCGGCGGTCTATGGTCTGGTCCGCCGGCATTTCGCCCTGAGCGAGGAGAAGGTCTGCTTCCTCTCGTCAAACGGCTGGGACGCCTTCTCGGCCAAGGCCTTCGGTTTTCACGTGCTGTGGTGCAATCGCTTCGGCCAGGCCGCCGAGCGCATCCCGGCCATGCCGGACGGCGAAATCCTCGATTTGTCCGAGCTGCCGGCCTGGCTGGGCGACGCTCCGGCGCACGGATAAGTAAGAAATAAAGCGGCTGGCGCGACTAAGTCATGAAGGCAGCGTATTCGCGTTGCCGGCTTGAACCAGCCATCAGGGAATTCAGATGAACAACAAGAAACTGGCACTGCTCGCGCTGATCGGCCTGGTCGCCGGACTTTACGTGCACTTCGACCTCGGCCAGTACCTCAGCCTGCAGGCGCTGAAGGAGCAGCAGGCGGCCATCGAAGCTTTCCGGACGAACAATCCGCTGCTCAGCGTCGCCAGCTACTTCCTTGTCTATGTCCTCGTCACCGCCCTCTCCTTCCCCGGCGCGGCGCTGCTGACCCTGGCCGGCGGCGCCATCTTCGGGCTGCTCTGGGGCACGCTGATCGTCTCCTTCGCCTCGACCATCGGCGCCACCCTGGCCTTCCTGATCTCGCGCTTCCTGCTGCGCGACTGGGTCGCCGGGCGCTTCGGCCAACGCCTGGCGGCCATCGACGAGGGGGTACGCAAGGAAGGTGGCTTCTATCTGTTCACCCTGCGCCTGGTGCCCGTCTTTCCCTTCTTCCTGGTCAATCTGCTGCTCGGCCTGACGGCGATGAAAACGCGCGTGTTCTTCTGGGTCAGTCAGCTCGGCATGCTGGCCGGCACCGTGGTGTATGTGAATGCCGGCACCCAGCTGGCCAAGCTCGATTCGCTGGCCGGCATCCTGTCGCCGGCGCTGCTCGGCTCCTTCGTCCTGCTCGGCATCTTTCCGCTGATCGCCCGCAGGATCGTCGACCTCGTCCGCGCCAACAAAGTCTTTTCCCCATGGCAGAAGCCGGCCCGCTTCGACCGCAACCTGGTGGTCATCGGCGGCGGCAGCGCCGGGCTGGTCACCGCCTACATCGCTGCCGCCGTCAAGGCCAAGGTAACACTGGTCGAAAAACACAAACTCGGCGGCGATTGCCTGAATACCGGCTGCGTGCCGTCGAAAGCGCTGATCCGTTCGGCCAAGTTCCTGTCGCACGTGAGCCGCGCCCAGGAATTCGGCATCGCTTCGGCCAGCGCCCGCTTCGAGTTTGCCGAGGTGATGCAGCGGGTCCAGGCGGTGATCAAGACCGTCGAACCGCACGACTCGGCCGAGCGTTACACGGAACTGGGCGTCGATGTCGTGCACGGCCGGGCGAAGATCGTGTCGCCCTGGGAAGTCGATATCACCCTTGAAGATGGCAGCGTCCAGCGCCTGCGCACGCGCAGCATCGTCATTGCCACCGGCGCCCGGCCCTTCGTGCCGCCGATTCCCGGCATCGCCGAGGTCGGCTACCTGACTTCCGACACCGTCTGGGAACTGCGCGAACTGCCGCAACGCCTGCTGGTGCTCGGCGGCGGGCCGATCGGCGCCGAACTGACCCAGGCCTTCGCCCGCCTCGGCGCCCAGGTCACCCAGGTCGAGCAAGCGCCACGCCTCATGGTGCGCGAGGATCCGGAGGTCTCCGAACTGGTAATGGCACGCTTCCGCCGCGAGGGGATCGACGTCCGGGTCGACCACCGCGCCAAGCAGTTCGTCATCGAGCATGGCGAGAAGATCCTGATCGCCGAGCATGCCGGCGCCGATGTCCGCATTCCCTTCGACGGCCTGCTGGTCGCCGTCGGCCGCGCCGCCAGTCTGAAGGGGTTCGGCCTCGAGGAGCTGGGGATTCCGACCGGCCGTACGGTGGACACCAACGAGTTCCTGCAGACCCGCTATCCGAACATCTACGCCGCCGGCGACGTCGCCGGCCCCTTCCAGTTCACCCACACGGCGGCGCATCAGGCCTGGTATGCGGCGGTGAATGCCTTGTTCGACCCGCTGAAGAAATTCAAGGCGGACTATTCGGTGATCCCCTGGGCCACCTTCGTCGAACCGGAAGTCGCCCGCGTCGGCCTGAACGAGATCGAGGCCAAGGAAAAAGGCATTGCCTACGAAGTCACCACCTATGGCCTCGACGACCTGGATCGCGCCATCGCCGACAGCGAAGCCCACGGCTTCCTCAAGGTACTGACCGTCCCCGGCAAGGACCGCATCCTCGGCGTCACCATCGTCGGCGAGCATGCCGGCGACCTGATCGCCGAATACGTGCTGGCGATGAAACAGGGCATCGGCCTGAACAAGATTCTCGGCACCATCCACATCTACCCGACCCTGGCCGAGGCCAACAAGTACGTCGCCGGCAACTGGAAGAAGGCGCACGCGCCGCAAACCCTGCTCGCCTGGGTCGAGCGCTTCCATGCCTGGCGGCGGGGATAAGCCGCCATGTCCTCCCTGCGCAAACTCCTCCTCGCCGCCGTTCTGGCCCTGAACAGCCTGCTCGCCATCGCTTTCGATCACGAACACCGCGACTGGCAGACGCTGCTGCTGCGCCATGTCAAGGTCGCCGCCGACGGTTATTCGAGCCGCGTCGACTATCGCGGCATGGCCGCCGACCAAGCGCAACTCCGGCGCTATCTCGCCAGCCTCTCGGCCGTCCCGGAGACCGACTACCGCCAGTGGTCGAAGGACCAGCGGCTGGCCTTCCTGATCAACGGCTACAACGCCTGGACCATCGAATTGCTGCTCGGGCACTACCCCAAGGTCCAATCGATCAAGGACATCGGCAGCGTCTTCCAGTCACCGTGGAAGAAAAAATTCATCCCGCTGTTCGGCCAGGAACGCTCGCTCGATGACATCGAGCACGGGCTGATCCGGGCGCCGGGCGCCTTCGCCGAGCCGCGCATCCACGCCGCCGTCGTCTGCGCCTCGATCGGTTGCCCGATGCTGCGGCCGGAAGCCTTTACCGCCGGCAAACTGACGGCCCAGCTGGAGGATGGCATGCGCCGCTTCATGGCCGACGCGCGCCGCAACCGCTTCAATGGCGCCACCGGCAAGCTGCAGGTATCGAAGATTTTTGACTGGTACGGCGAGGATTTCGCCCAGGGACATCAGGGCTTCGACTCGCTGCAGACGACCTTCGCGCGCTATGCCGCGCAACTCGCCAGCGCCCCGGCGGAACAGGAGCGAATTCGCCGCGGCGACTACCGGATCGAGTTTCTCGATTACGACTGGCGGCTGAACGACACCGCCGCCCCGAGCCTGCGTTAGCGCGACGCCATGAACGCCCTGGCCCGTCATCTCGGCAACTGGCTGGGGCGTGCCCCTCCCACGAAACAGGGGGTACATGCAGTACTACGCACCCAAGGCGCCTGCCGGACAAGGAGCAAACCATGAATCTGCTGAAAGATATCGGACACTATTTCGGCGCTGCCGATCCCAGCCAGGACCATCGCGAAGACCTGTTGCGCAGCCTGCTGGTCATGGCCTGGATGGTCGAGGCGCGCGACCCTTATACCGGCGGCCATTTGTGGCGGGTCTCCCGGTTTTCGCGGCTGCTGGCCAGCGAAATGGACCTGCCGGCCCGCGACGTCGCCCGGATCAGCCTGGGCGGCTTCCTGCACGACCTGGGCAAGATCAGCGTGCCCGACCATATCCTGAACAAGAAGGATCGGTTGTCCGACGAAGAATATGCCGTCATCAAGACACATCCTGACGTCGGCTGGCGCATGCTGGCCGGGCACCCGCTGGCCAAACTGGCCGAGGCGGCAATCCGGGCCCATCATGAAATGCCGGACGGCAAGGGCTATCCGCGCGGTCTCAGGGCCGGCGAAATCCCCCTCGATGCCCGCGTCGTCGGCATTTGCGACGCCTTCGACGCGATGACCAGCACCCGTCCCTACCGGCGCGGCATGCCGATCGGAAAAGCCCTGGCGATCATCGAAGCGCACCTCGGTCGGCAGTTCGATCAGGTATTTGGCGAACGTTTCCTGGCCTTGGGCAAGGACGGTATGCTCGATCACATCGTCGGCCACAGCGACGAAGGCATCCCCCTGCAGGAATGCCTGATGTGCGGCCCGACGCTGGTCCTGCGCCAGGGCCAGCAGGCGGGCGAGCCTATTTACTGCCGCAGCTGCAGCGGCGAATACGCGACGACGCTCGAGGCCGGCAAACTGGTTGCCAGGCCGACCGGAAAAACCGGCCGGCCGCAGGATCTGGAACCCGATGCGGACAATGAACTGATTGCCCGCCTGGTGCAGGAATCCGCCCACGCCTTGCTGGCATGATCCAGAGAAGTCTGGCCATGGCCTTGCTCCCGCGACTTCTGCACCTGGCCTGGCGCGCCTCACTGCTCGGCCCCGTTGGGGCAAACGCGCCTGCGCCGCACCCGGTGTCGCGGCATTTACGACCGGCCCGATCATCGGCTATTCTCCGTGAGCTGTTGCCCGGTTCGCTGAATTGCACGCCGGCAGCAGAGCAACCCAGGCGTCTCGCTCCGCGGTCCGCCAACGGAGAACACCGTATTCATGAAGTGGACGAGCCGCATCCTTCTCTTCGCCCTGATCGCCGTCGCCGCATTTCCCATGCGCACAGCTGCGGCCGCTTCGCTGGAAACACCGGAAGAACTCGGCCTGCGCCAGCTTGCCAACAATATTTACGTATCGCCCGAGATGCCCGGCGAGCAGGTCGAACAGGCGGTGGCGCTGGTCGATCAAGCCCGCGAGCGGGTAAGGCAATTTTACGGCGAGCCACTTGCCCGTCCGAAAATCGTGATCTGCGCCACCCAGGAATGCTATTGCGAATTCGGCGCCGTCGGGCTGGGTTTCACCGACGGTCGCAATCTGGTCATTTCACCGCAAGGTCTGCGCCTTCCGATCATCGCCCACGAACTCGCGCACGTCGAATTCACCGCCCGGGTCGGCAGTTTTGCCAAAGTCCTGCAGGACGTCCCGCAGTGGTTTGACGAAGGCCAGGCGGTATTGATCAGCATGGCCGAGGAGTTTTCCGAAACGGCTTGGCGCGAGGCCACCGCCGACGGGCGCCACGCGCCGCCACTAGCGGCCCTCGCGGCGATGGACGACTGGACGCGACTGACCGGCGCCGGCGGCGAATACATGCAATTCACCTATGGCACGGCGCGCCGGGAAGTCGGCCGCTGGTTTGATCGTGCCGGCCCTGCCGGCTTGCAGGCGCTGCCGCAAGCCCTGCGCAACGGCGAAACCTTCGCCGAGGCCTATGCGCGCATCGGCGGACGGCAGCACGTCGTGGACAACCTGCCACCCGCCGACCGCCAAACGGCGGCGGCGCGCCTGCCGGTATTGCCGGACGTTCCGGACAACTTTATTCGCGCTGCCTGGTAAGGCCGCAGCGAACGGACCGCTAGGCGGCCCGTCCGCAGCGGCGCCTCAATCACCGTGGAAGGCGTTCGCGTAGGCGGCATGAGCATCGGCGGTCGAACTGCCGCTACCGAAAGCCGCTTTGCCGACGATCGCCGTCGGCGGCGTCATGCCGGAATCGCCATAAAAGGCCTGACGATAGGCAGCGTGGCCGTCCACTCCCATGGCCTGGCCGGCAGGTGTGCCGTAGGCTGCCTTGCCCACGGTGCCGCTGACGCGCCCTCCGGAATCGCCGAAAAAGGCGTTGTTGTAGGCGTCGTGCGCACTGTCGGCGGTGGCACCGCCAGCGATGGCCAGCAGGCCCGTCAGGGCGACCGTGGCGAAAAGCTTTGTCGATTTCATGATCGTTCTCCAAGGATTGAACCCGACGGGGTGTCGGGATGCGGGGGCATTGCTGGTCTGGATAAACGTTGGCACCCGCGGTCTCAGCGTTTGTCCGGGTCCATTTCAGATTTCGTGGCCTTGCCGAAATCGGTGCCGCTTGATCTTCGATGTCCTTGGTGAATTAGTCGGACCAGTAGCGGAATTCTTACAAGCCCGAAGATGCAAAAAAAACGCCGCCAGCGCCGAGCTGATCGGCGGATTGCTCAGCTGAACGACTCATACTGCACACGCTCCGGCGCCATACCGAGATGGCTTGCTGCACTGCGCACGGCCGCGATCAATGGGCGCGGCCCGCAGACGTAAATCACCGCATCGCCGGCAGCACGGCGCAGCAATTCGGCGACATCGAGGCGTGGCTGGCCCGGCTGGCGGCTGTAATAGGTGAAACAGCGGCCGGGGAAATCGCCTGCGAGCTGCTCGCGGTACGCCATGTCAATGGGCGTCCGCGCCGTGTAGTGCAGTTCGAAGGCGACATGGCGCCGTCCCAATGTCTGGGCCATGGCTTTGATCGGGGTGATGCCGATGCCGCCGGCAATCAGCACGGCCGGGCGTGAGTCGCCGTGCAAGAGAAAGTGGTTGATCGGCAAGGCCACCCGCAAGCGCGTACCCAGCTGCCAGGTATCGTGGATCGCCTGCGCGCCGCCGCCCTCGTATTGGCGGAGGACGGCGACCTCGTAGGCGTCGCGCCGCCCGGGATCGCCGGCAAGCGAATACTGGCGGATGACGACGGCACCATCAGGACGCCGCACCGGTACCGCAAGGTGGGCGCCGGCTTTGGCCGGCGGCAGATCGGCCCAGTCGTCGGCACGCAACGTGTAGGCACGAATGCGCGGGGTCAGCTGGCGGACGCCGCTGATCGTCAAGGCCAGTTCGCCATGCCCGAGGACCTCGGTGGCTGGCAGCTGCGGCGCCGGGGTTTGCGCCGTCAGCGCTGCCGTGGCTTCCTTGATCCGCTGGACGACCTGGCTTTCGGCATAACGCGGCGTAATGTACTTCGGGCAATTCCAGTCGAAGCCTTCGATGTGGATGATCACGCCGCGCTCGACGCGCGCCCGGTAATCGGGCGTTTCCAGGCGGGCCAGCAATTCGGGAGCGCTGTCCTCGTCGATCAGGCGAGCCCGGCCGAGGATCTTCAGCCGGGTCTGGTTCGGGTAGTCCATCAGGAACAGGCTGACCCGGTCGTCACCGACGAGGTTGCCGACCGAGACGTACTGCCTGTTCCCGGAAAAGTCGGCATAGCCGAGCGTGCGGGCGTCGAGCACCTTGAGGAATCCCGCCGGGCCGCCACGATGCTGTACGTAGGGCCAGCCGGTCTCGCTCACCGTGCCCTGATAGAAGCTGTCGCGGGCGGCGATGAAGGCGATCTCGTACGGGCCGAGTGCCGGCTCTTCCGGCGGTTCATGTTCAGCCGCCCGGTAGGCCTGGCGACTGCCCATCCGCGTCTGCATGGCCTTGACGTTCGGCGTGAAGGCGATATCGGCAAATGCGCTGCTCATGGCATCTCCTTTCCATTGGCGGAAAGGGGTTGCCCCCTTCCGCTGCCGCTCCGGTCTCAGGCGGCGAGGTTCAGTTCGACTTTCGGGAAATCGATATCCACACGGCTGGCCTTGCCGAGGATGTTGGTCAGGATGTTCAGGCCGACGTGCGTGATGATCTCGACGATAGCCGCGTCGCTGTACCCGGCGCTGCGCACATCGGCCAGTTCGGCGGTAGTGACGTCCCCGGTGTGCTCAACCAGGGCCCGGGCGAAGCGCACGGCAGCGGCGGCCTTGGCGTCCTGGCTGGTACCTGCACGATTGGCTTCGATCTCGACGCCATCGAGACCGACTTTGCGGCCGATTGCGGTATGCGCCGACAGGCAGTATTGACAAGCGTTCTGCTGCGCCAGGGCCAGGGCGATGCGCTCGCCGGTCGGCGCATCGAGGCTGCCGCCGTTGGCAATGCCATGCAGGCCGAGAAAGGCCTTGAGGGCTGCCGGCGAATTGGCAAACACCTTGAGGAAGTTGGGAACGATGCCGAGTTGTGCCTGGATGGCGTCAAAAAGTGCCTGTTGTTCGGCACTGGCGGTTTCCTGGGTGACGACGTTGATGCGGGCCATGATGAATCTCCTGTAACGGATAGCAGGGTGAGGTTGTCGCTGGGCTGCCGACGATTGCCACTGTGCCAAACTCCGAATCAGGAAAGAATATGCATACAATGAAAACCATTCTTCCGAATAGTGGAATAGTCATGAACCGCTTTCATTTAATGCAGGTGTTCGTCGCCGTTGCCGAGGCCGAGAGCTTTGCCGGCGCCGCCAGACGCTTGCGGATCTCGCCGCCGGCGGTGACGCGCGCGGTACTGGCGCTGGAAGAACGGCTGGGGGTACGTTTGCTGACGCGTACCACGCGCGTCGTCCGCGTTACCGAAGCCGGTGCGCGCTACCTCGAGGACGCCCATCGCATCCTGCTCGAGATGGATGAGGCCGATGCCGCTGCAATGGGCATCAATGCCACGCCGCGCGGACAACTGGCGGTCACGGCGCCGGTACTATTCGGCAAGATGTATGTCATGCCGATCATTGCCGACTACCAGATCGCCTACGACCAGACGATGGTTTCCGCCCTGTTTGTCGACCGCGTCGTAAACTTCATCGATGAGGGCATGGATGTCGGCATCCGCATCGGCCTACTGCCAGATTCGTCTCTGCGCGCCATTCGCGTCGGCTGGGTGCGCCGGGTCATGGTCGGCGCGCCCGCCTACCTTGAACAATATGGCACGCCGCAGACGCCGGCGGATCTGGCGAAACACCGTCTCGTCGTATCGAGTGGGATTGCCCCGACCAACGACTGGTTCTTCCAGTCGGCCGGCGAGAAACTGACGGTGCGCGTCCAGCCGGGTATCGTGGCGAACACCAACGATGCCCCGCTGGAGGCCGCCCGCCAAGGCTACGGACTGAGTCGGCTGCTGTCCTATCAGGTCGCGCCGCAACTGGCTTCGGGGGAGCTGCAAACGCTCCTCGAGGCTTACGAGGGCCCCGCCCTGCCGGTGCATGTCATTCATCGCGAGGGACGCCACGGCTCAGCCAAGGTGCGCAGTTTTGTCGATCTCGCCGTCGACCGGCTGCGGGCCGAAAAAGCACTCCATGGGCCATCGATCGCGTAGCCGACCGCCTTCAGCCAAGGCCCTGCAGGCCAGGGCGGAAATGCCGCCGGTGATCGACGATGGCTTGGCGCTCAGGTGGATCGTGGTCGGCAGCCGAGTCTTTTGCCCCAAGCGGGGCCTCTGCTATAGTTCGCCCCCGCGCCGCGAAGCAAGTCCCGCATTATTTTTCCCATGGCGATGCCTTGGGAGCAGCTAAAACCCTCGTTGATCAACACTGTCCGAGAACAATCACCATACCGGGTTGTTCGACGCAATGTCGGTAGCAGAACTTAATTCAAGCGGCCCTCCACCCCGGCGGGCCGTTTTCGCTTTTGACCCCGGAATACCACCCATGTCGTTGACCGTCGACGACTTCGACTTCCCCCTCCCGCCCGAACTGATCGCCCAGCACCCGGCCCCCGAGCGCACCGGCAGCCGCCTGCTGCATGTTGCCGGCAACGGCCATGTGGACCGCCGCTTCGCCGACCTGCCCAGCCTGCTGCGCGCCGGCGACCTGCTGGTGTTCAACGACACCAAGGTGATCAAGGCGCGCTTCTTCGGCGTCAAGGACACCGGCGGCCAAGTCGAGATCATGCTCGAACGCATCGTCGATGCGACGCATGCGCTGTGCCAGATCCGCGCCAGCAAGGCGCCGAAGCCCGGCTGCCGGCTGCGCCTGGCCGATGCCTTCACAGTCTGCATGAGCGGCCGGGCCGGCGCCGACGGCGACTTTTTCCTGCTCGAACTGGTCGAACCCGGCAACTTCTGGGAGCTGGCCGAGCAGTACGGCAAACTGCCGCTGCCGCCGTACATCGAACATCCGGCCGAGGGCGCCGACGAGACGCGCTACCAGACGGTCTATGCCCGCGAGCCGGGCGCCGTCGCGGCGCCGACTGCCGGCCTGCATTTCGACCAGGCGATGCTGGAGACGCTGCGGGCGCAGGGCGTCGGCACCACCTTCGTCACCCTGCACGTCGGCGCCGGCACTTACCGGCCGGTGCGCGTCGAGAAGATCGCCGAGCACCGCATGCACAGCGAGCGCTACGAGATTCCGGAAGCCACGGCGGCCGCCATCGCCGCGACGCGGGCCGCTGGCGGCCGCGTCGTCGCTGTCGGCACGACCAGCCTGCGCGCCCTGGAATCGGCCGGCAACCCCGACGGCACGCTGCGCACCGGCACTGCCGAGACCGATATCTTCATCACTCCGGGTTACCGCTTCCGCGTGGTCGACCGCCTTATCACCAATTTCCACCTGCCGAAATCGACGCTGCTGATGCTCGTTTCGGCCTTCGCCGGCTACGACGCCATCCGCGCCGCCTATGCGCACGCGGTAGCCGAACGCTACCGCTTCTTCAGCTACGGCGATGCCATGCTGCTGGAACGAACTGGACCTGACTCCGATGCAATTTGATCTTCTCAAGACCGACGGCGCCGCCCGCCGCGGCACGCTGACGCTGAACCACGGCGTCGTCCAGACGCCCGTCTTCATGCCGGTCGGCACCTACGGCACGGTCAAGGCGATGACGCCGGCCTCGCTGCACGACATCGGCGCCCAGATCTGCCTCGGTAACACCTTCCACCTGTGGCTGCGTCCGGGCCTCGAAGTGGTCAAGGCGCACAACGGCCTGCACGATTTCATGAACTGGCAAAAGCCGATCCTCACCGATTCCGGCGGCTTCCAGGTGTTCTCGCTCGGCGCCCTGCGCAAGATCACCGAGGACGGCGTCAAGTTCAGCTCGCCGCACGACGGCGCCAAGCTGTTCCTGTCGCCGGAAATCTCGATGCAGATCCAGCATGTGCTCAATTCCGACATCGTCATGATTTTCGACGAATGCACGCCCTACCCGGCCAGCCATGAAGAAGCCGCCAAGTCGATGCGCCTGTCGATGCGCTGGGCCCGCCGCTCGCGTGACGAGCACAACAAGCTGGAAAACAACAACGCGCTATTCGGCATCGTCCAGGGCGGCATGTACGAGGATCTGCGCGACGAGTCGCTGGCCGGCCTCGACGACATCGGCTTCGACGGCATGGCCATCGGTGGCCTGTCGGTCGGCGAGCCGAAGGAAGACATGGCGCGCATCCTTGAACACGTCGCGCCGAAGATGCCGACGCACAAGCCGCGCTACCTGATGGGCGTCGGTACGCCGGAAGACCTGGTCTTTGCGGTCAAGCGCGGCATCGACATGTTCGACTGCGTGATGCCGACACGCAACGCGCGCAACGGCCACCTGTTCACCCGCTACGGCGACGTCAAGATCAAGAACGCCCGCTACAAGACCGATACCGGCCCGCTCGACCCGTCCTGCTCGTGCTACACCTGCAGCCAGTTCAGCCGCGCCTATCTGCATCATCTGTTCCGCTGCGGCGAAATTCTCGGCGGCATGCTCAACACCATCCACAACCTGCATTTCTATCAGGTCATCATGGCCGAGATGCGCGCCGCCATCGAATCGGGAAAACTGGATGAATGGTCCGCCGCCTTCGCCCGCGACCGATCGGCAGGCCGGTGATAGAATAGCCCGTTCTGATTTTTTCGTTATCCGGAGACATTCCCAATGATTAGCCTTGCCCACGCCCAAACCGCTGGCGCCGCCGACCCGACCG
>PHCU01000255.1 GCA_002842345.1 Betaproteobacteria bacterium HGW-Betaproteobacteria-12
CGCAGTTTCCGGCCAGCCGCGCGGATTGGGCTTGACGCGCATGATGTCCTGGAACGTGCCGCGACCCATGACGCGGTTTTGATGCTGGCTCATGCTGCCCTGAAGTTTTCTGGCGAGCGCCTGTTTCGTGCCGTCGATGGCAGTTAGCGCCGTGATCTGCAACTCCCGCTCGTCACCGTATTTCTTCAGCCAACCGGCGGCATCGTTCTGCCTTTTGAGGTCTTCGATCAGCATCAGTAGCGGAAATAGAAGACGCCGTACTCGGGTTTCTCGTCACCCATCTTGCCTTCCTTCGAGCGCTTGACCAAATCAACGCTCGCCGGGTTATCCCAACCGAAGGCGCGAAATACCTTCTCTGAAAGGCGAACGAAGGGCATCCACTTGCGGGCGAGTGACCAGGTCATTAGGGCGAAGACGGGGAAGAAAAAGGCAACGAGGAAAAGAAGGCTATCCAAGCCTCGCCTGCTGAAAAACACAGTTCGAGAATGAACGGCCTGCATATACACCTCAATAAGCCCCCCCCCCACTAGCAAGAGAATTGCAGTTCCAAACATCCACCATTTCCACGCGTTCCGCCAATGACTGCCACTGCCTCGTGAGCAGTGTGGGTACATCGCGACGATCCTATCCGTTGGCCGAGCAATTGCGCCTAGCTCGTAATGCTCGCCACGCCATTCCGCCGCCACCTCCACTTCATCGCTTTCCTTGAATGGACTGCGCCAAACCCAGCCCTTGACCGGCTTGCCATCGATCTCGAATTCGAGATAGTCCGCCTCTTCTTCAGCGCTGGCGGCTGCACTCGTTGTGCTGATCGCCTGACCGGATAGGCCAGCCAAACTCGCTGCAATAGCAATCGCGCCCAGCCCCTCGCGGTCGTCATCGGTGAAAACGAAACTCGCTTCCTCTCGTTTGCGTTTGTAATTGGTGATCCGCCCCTTCAGAATCTGCAGTGCCATTTACAACACCTCCACGAGCGCTTGGTCGAACTCTTCCATTTGCCGCTGCGGGTTCCAGTTCTTGCGTTTGTCTTTCGGCCCAAAGGCGCAGCCTTCGCACCATTCTTCCAAGGCATCCGGCGTAAAGACCCAGATCAGCACTTGCAGGCCGATGGTGATGACCGTGATCCAGGCGCCGACGGACATCATCAGGATACGGGCGGCTATGATGCGGGTAGAGACTGCGCTGGTCGCACGAAATGCTTGCGCCAACCCTACGCGGCCGGTGATCTTGTAGATGACACCGGCGCCGTAACTGAAGGCGGTTGCGATAGTGAGTGCTCCTCCGAGCCCACCAGCAACGACCTTAGCCAAATAGAGATTCGCCAGTGCGTGCCGTCCCTTATCTGATTCCTCCGCGTAGTGCTCGATATCCACCACCGCCATCACCAACGAAGCCGCCCCACTCAACAACCCACCAAACAACTTGAGCTTCTGATACGTCGCCGCCTCGTTACCCCAGATGTTCTTCGCCGGCACGCTGGCGATGTCGAGCACTGCCGCCGTGATCGACATGTAGGAGGCGATAATCATCGCGTGGGCTTTCGCATCACCCTTGCTTTCGGCGATCAACTTGGCGAAGTTGCCTGATTCGATCAGCATCACCACAACCGCCAGCCGGGCATCCTTGATCGCGGCCGGCCCCTTGTTCGAGTTCTTTTTTACATCATCCCAGGCCTCGGCGAGGCCGGCGGTGTGCTGGTCGCGCGGCACTTCAACATCAAGGAAGGCTTTTGCCGTATTGATCCGCCGCAAAATCTGCGCATTGGCAAGTTTCTGTTCCTTCGCCTGCGAGACAACCAGTCGCAACGAATCCATCGGATCGACCATCGCCCGAACGCAGAACATGTGCTGAATGATCTTCTCGGAGACGAAATCGCCTGCCTTGTCGATGCGGAAAGCCCGGAAGATGGCATCACCGGCGGTGATGACGATGCGGTCGACGCCCCGCGTGTTGATCGGCTTCAAGCGCACACCAAAGGCGCTGGCACCGCTTGATCCGCCCGCCTTGAGGTTGCCGTCATAGACGCCTTGCGCCTTCTTGTATGTGTCGGCCAACCGTTGCATGTTCTTGAGGTTGGTCATGGCAATATTCCATGCCGCCAAGGTGAGTGGCGTCGTCTGCGAGATCGCTGTTTGTAGCGCCGCATCCACATCAGCGATGCTTTCCTCCTGATTCAACGCAATGGCCCGCCACAGCAGGTTGCCCTTGCTGCTGGCCTTGGCTTCCCTGACCCAGGCTTCAATCTTCTTCTGCCCCGTCTTGCTGCTGCCCATGCCGAAGATCGCTTCGCCGATGGCATCCTCGAACATCACGCCGTCTTCGATGTTCTTTGGATGGAAGTCTTCCAGGCTGTCGATGAACAGCTTGGCTTCCAGCCAGTTGACCAGGGCATGCGTGCGCCGATCGATCAGGGCGTCGGCTTGGGTTTGCAGTTTGTCCCAGTTCTTGCGGAAGGTATCGAGCGCGGTCTTGTCGAGCTTGCTTTCGTACTTGTCCCATGTCTGGGTAATGTTGCTGTCGATGTGTTCTTGGGGCAACACTACGTAGCCCATGCCCGGACCATGTTTGAGAAGGTCCTCTCGTGCGGTGAACGGTACCCAGCGCGCAGTTTCCGGCCAGCCGCGCGGATTGGGCTTGACGCGCATGATGTCCTGGAACGTGCCGCGACCCATGACGCGGTTTTG
>PHCU01000086.1 GCA_002842345.1 Betaproteobacteria bacterium HGW-Betaproteobacteria-12
CGCGCTGTTCTTCTTCCTGCCGGGCGGCATGGGCATCAACTTCGTCAAGCAGTTCGTCGCCGCCGGCCTGTCGCGCGACACGCAGCTGTTCGCCCCCGGCTTCTCGGCCGACGAGGACGTGATCAAGGCGGTCGGCGCGCCGATGATGGGCATGTTCAACTCCTCGCACTGGGCGCACGACATGGAAAACGCCGAGAACAAGCGTTTCGTCGCCGACTTCCAGAAGGAATACAACCGCCTGCCGTCGCTGTACGCCTCGCAGGGCTACGACGCGGCGCTGATGATGGACGCCGCGGTGCGCGACGTGAAGGGCAACGTCGCCGACAAGAAGGCGCTGCAGAAGGCGCTGGAAGCCAAGCGCTTCAAGTCGGTGCGCGGCGACTTCAGGTTCAACAGCAACCACTACCCGGTGCAGAATTACTACCTGCGCGTGATCGGCAAGGATGTCCAGGGCCGTGTCACCAACAAGACCATGGGCACCATCTTCGCCAATCATGCGGATGCCTATGTCGCGTCGTGCAAGATGAAGTGAATTATCCGCCCCCTAGGATAACCGGCCGATATATTGGAGCCATATGCTGACTCGCTTAACAATTAGAAATTTCAAGCGCCTTGAAATTGCCGATATTGAGCTCGGACAATCAGTAGTCTTTATCGGCCCTAACAATTCTGGAAAAACTTCAGCACTCCAAGCACTAGCACTTTGGGAAGCAGGAGTTAGAGCTTGGTTATCAAAACGGGGCTCTAACGTTCAAGCAATGAAACGCTCCGGCGTTACGCTAAACCGCAAAGATCTAATTGCCGTCGCTGTACCTAACGCCAATCTGCTGTGGCGTGATTTACACGTACGCAGTGGTGAGCGACAGGAAGACGGTAAAAACAAAACAAAAAATATATTTATCGAAATTGTTGTTGAAGGCGTAACGCGAGGCCAAGCTTGGCAGTGCGGATTGGAATTTGACTACGCTAACCCAGAATCATTTTATTGCCGCCCGCTGAGACTATCCCCAGACGGCGCAGTTCGAATGCCATTGCCAGAGGCTGAATTACTAGCGGAAGCGCGAGTTGCGTTTCTTCCCCCTATGTCCGGCTTGGCATCAATAGAACCAAAACTTGAACACGGGCGAATAAATGTACTCATAGGTGAGGGGCAAACAGCTCAAGTTCTCCGGAACCTTTGCTACCGCCTTGCGGAAGAAAACCCAGTGGCTTGGGAAGCGCTGAGAAATGACGTTGACCGTCTTTTCGGCGCAATGTTGAACTCACCAGAGTTCAACACTATTCGCGGTGAAGTCACTATGAGCTATCGCGAAAAGACCGGTGTTGAACTCGATTTGTCGTCTGCGGGTAGAGGATTACAGCAAACTCTCTTGTTGCTGGCTTACCTCTACGCAAACCCACACACTACCGTACTACTTGATGAGCCCGATGCACATCTGGAAATACTTAGGCAGCGTCAGATTTATCGCATCATTAACGACGTTGCACGACAACAAAACGGCCAGATAATTTCCGCAAGCCACTCAGAGGTAATTCTCTCTGAAGCTGCAGACAAAGATACAGTAATTGCTTTTCTCGGAAAACCGCACAGGATTAACAATAAAGGCAGCCAGCTTCAAAAAGCGCTGAACAATATTGGATTTGATCATTACTATCTTGCCGAAGAGCGTGGATGGATCCTCTATATGGAAGGATCAACTGACCTTGATATTCTTCGTGCCTTCGCCAAAAAAATAGCTCACCCCGCCGAAGCGCTGTTAGACGCTCCGTTTGTACATTACGTAGGGGAAAACCGCCCACAGCCCGCTCGAGACCATTTCTTCGGTCTAAAAGAAGCTAAACCAGACCTTGTCGGCCTCGCTCTTTTTGATCGCATTAACAACCCATTACAAACCGAAGGGGGGTTAGTCGAAAAGATGTGGACGAAGCGAGAAATAGAAAACTATATTTGTCGTGAAGATATTCTTCTCTCGTGGGCAAAGGGAAACGGCCCAAGCGATTTGGTAGAAGAAATGGAAGCCCCACATCGCGTCGAAACAATGCAACTCTGTATCAATGAGTTGGTTCAAGCGTTAGAGACTCAAGGGAAAGACAATCCTTGGTCTGATCACATTAAAGCAAGTGACGAATTTCTCATCCCACTAATGCGCAACTATGCGCGCAAGTTGGGATTGCCAATTCAGACAGAGAACAAAGCAAGGTTTCACGAACTAGTTGAATTCATGGATGCTGAGGCAATCGATCATGAAGTAATCAGCATCTTGGATGCAATTATTGAAACCGCATCGCTAGCTATGCCGGCCGCGTGATTCCATTCACTTGCGGTTCATTCGACAACAGCTAAGCATGACCCAACTCATCCTCGAACAGGCCCTCAACGGCCTGCAGTTCGGTCTCATGCTGTTCCTGCTCGCCGCCGGGCTGACGCTGGTGTTCGGCATCATGGACTGCATCAACCTGGCGCATGGTTCGCTGTACATGGTCGGCGCCTATTTCGTCGCCGCCGCGGCGCAGGCCGCCGACTCCTTCTGGATCGGCCTCGGCGCCGGCGTCGCCGGCGCCGCCGTGCTCGGCCTGCTGCTCGAACTGTCGCTGTTCCGCCAGTTGTACCGGCGCGACCACCTGTCGCAGGTGCTCGCCACCTTCGCGCTGATCCTGATCGCCAACGAGGCGGTGCGGGTGATCTGGGGTCCGGCGCCGCTGCTGCTCAATCCGCCCGAGGCGCTGGCCGGCCCGGTGGAATTCCAGCTGCTGGGCGAAACCTTCTTCTACCCGGCCTACCGGCTGCTGATCATCGGCGTCGGCGTGGCCGTCGGCGGCCTGCTCTACCTGCTGGTGGCGAAAAGCCGGGTCGGCATGTGGGTGCGCGCCGGCGCAACCAACCGCGAGATGACCGAGGCCCTAGGCATCAACGTGCGCGCCCTGTTCACTGCCGTCTTCGTCTTCGGCGCCGCGCTGTGCGCCCTGGCCGGCGGCCTGCTCGGGCCGCTGCTGGCGGTCCAGGTCGGCATGGGCGAGAGCGTGCTGATCGTCGCCTTCGTGGTCATCATCATCGGCGGTATCGGTTCGATTCGCGGCGCACTGGTCGGCAGCCTGATCGTCGGCACTGTCGACACCCTCGGCCGGGCGCTGCTGCCGACCCTGTTGCGCGCCCTGCTGCCGGCCGACGCGGCAGCGATCCTCGGCCCGGCGCTGGCCTCGATCCTGATCTACCTGCTGATGGCCGGCATCCTGTTCTTCAAGCCGCAGGGCTTGTTCCCGGCGCGCGCATAAATGGCCTTCTACCGTCCCGCCGCCTGGCAAAAGCCGCTGACCCTGGTCCTGCTCGCCGTGCTGCTGGCCCTGCCGAGCGTACTGAACAGCCTCGACCAGAGTTTCTACATCGGTTTCGCAACGCGCGTGCTGATCTTCGCGCTGGCGGCGACCAGCCTCAACCTGGTGCTCGGTTTCGGCGGCATGGTCTCCCTCGGTCACGCCGCCTTCTTCGGTGCCGGCGCCTATGTGGCGGCGATCTGCCAGCAGGCCGGCGTCAATGAGGCGCTGCTGGCGCTGCCGCTGGCCATGCTCGCCGCCGGCCTGCTGGCCTTGGTCGTCGGCGCCATCAGCCTGCGCACGCGCGGCGTCTATTTCATCATGATCACGCTGGCCTTCGCCCAGATGGTCTATTACCTGTTCATCTCGGCCCGCGCCTGGGGCGGCGACGATGGCCTGGCGCTCGCCGAGCGGATGCGCTTCGCCGGTTTCAGCCTGGCCGACGACGCGGCGTTGTACTACCTGGCGCTCGGCGCCCTAGCCGTGGTCATGTTGCTGCTCGGGCGCCTGGCCGAGGCCCGCTTCGGGCGAACCATCCAGGCCATCCGCGAGAACGAGACGCGGATGGAGGCGCTCGGCTACCCGGTGTTTCGCCACCGCCTGGTCTGCTTCGCGCTGGGCGGCGCCCTGGCCGGTCTGGCCGGCGCCCTGCTGGCCAACCTGACCGGCCTGGCCAGCCCGGCGCTGCTGCAATGGACGCAGTCGGGCACGCTGCTGGTCATGGTCATCATCGGCGGCGTCGGCTATCTCTACGGCGGCGTCGTCGGCGCGGTCGTGCTGTTGCTGCTGGAAGAAGTGCTGCTCGGTTTCTTCGCCCACTGGCACATCGCCCTCGGCCTGCTGTTGCTGGCCGTCGTGCTGTTCGCGCCGAAGGGCGTCGCCGCCTTGTTCGGAAAACGCCATGGCTGAGGCGCTGCTCGAAGTCCGCCAGCTGTCGCGCCGCTTCGCCGCCGTCGAGGCGCTGAAGGACGTCGATTTCAGCGTCGACGCCGGCGAGGTGCATGCGCTGATCGGCCCCAACGGCGCCGGCAAGACGACCTTCATCCACCATGTCTCGGGCGCCCTGCAGCCGGATGCCGGCAGCGTCCATTTCGCCGGCCGCGACGTCACCCGGCTCTCCATGCACCAGCGCGTCGCCGCCGGCATGGCCCGCTCCTACCAGATCACCAATGTCTTCCTTGGCCTGTCGGCGCTCGACAACGTGGCGCTGGCGGTACAGGGGCGGCCCGATGCCGGCAGCAGCTTCGGTTTCTGGCGCCCGGTGCGCAACGAGCGACAGCTGTTCGAAGAAGCGCAGAGCTACCTCGAACAGGTCAGCCTGCAGGCCAAGGCGGACACCATCGCCGGCCAGCTCTCGCACGGCGAGCAGCGGGCGCTGGAACTGGCCATGGCGCTGGCCACCAAACCGCAACTGCTGCTGCTCGACGAGCCAATGGCCGGCACCGGCCCCGAGGAGTCGGCGCGCATGGTCGAGCTGATCGAGCATCTGGCCCGCCACGTGACGATCCTCTTGGTCGAGCATGACATGGCCGCGGTGTTCCGCCTGGCCGACCGCATCTCGGTGCTGGTCAACGGCCAGCTGATCTGCACCGGCACGCCGGAGGCGGTGCGCGCCGACGCCGGCGTGCGCCGCGCCTACCTGGGGGACGAACTGTGAGCGCCCTGCTCGAAATCGCCGGCCTGGAAGTCGCCTACGGCAGCAGCCAGGTGCTGTTCGGTCTCGACCTGACGATGGTCGAAGGCCAGGCGGCGACGCTGCTCGGGCGCAACGGCATGGGCAAGACGACGACACTGCGCGCCATCTGCGGCCTGCAGCCGGTCAGGAACGGTCATATCCGCTTCGCCGGCGAGGACATCGCCGGCTGGCGACCGGACCGCATCGGCCGCGCCGGCATCGCGCTGGTGCCGGAAGGCCGCCAGTGCTTTCCCAACCTGACCGTCGACGAGCACCTGGTGGCCTTTTTCGCCAATCGCCGCGGCGTCGCCGATGCGTGGACGCCGGCCCGCGTCTACGAACTGTTCCCGCGTCTGCTGGAACGCCGCAAGAACCTCGGCAACCAGCTATCCGGCGGCGAACAGCAGATGCTGGCGATCGGTCGGGCGTTGGTCACCAATCCGCGGCTGCTGATCCTCGATGAAGCCACCGAAGGGCTGGCGCCGCTGGTGCGCGAGGAGATCTGGGCCTGCCTGCGGCGCCTGCGCGAGGCCGGGCAAAGCATCCTCGTGGTGGACAAGTACGTCGACAAGCTGATCGGCCTGGCCGACCGCCACACCGTCATCGAACGCGGGCAGGTCGTCTGGCAGGGTTCATCGGCCGCACTGAATGCCGATCACGGCATCTGGCACCGCTATCTCGGCATCTGACGCCGCTCAGCGCGGCAGGGCGCGTACGTGGCGCTCGAAATCGGCGAAGGCCATCGGCTTGCCGAACAGGTAACCCTGGAAGCAGCGACAGCCATGCTCGAGCAGGAAGGCATGCTGCTCTTCCGTTTCCACCCCTTCGGCAACGACGCTCAGGCGCAAGGTGTTGCCCATGGCGACGATGGCGCTGACGATCGCCGCATCGTCCGGATCGGTGGCGATGTCGCGGATGAAGGAGCGGTCGACTTTCAGCTGCTCGAAGGGGAAACGCTTCAGGTAGGCCAGTGAGGCATAGCCGGTACCGAAGTCGTCGAGCGAGAAGCAAACACCCAGCGCCTGCAGTGCCTGCATCTTGGCCACCACCTGGTCGACGTTGTCGAGCAGCAGGCTCTCGGTCAGTTCGATCTTCAGCCGCGCCGGGTTGGCGCCGTGCCGCTGCAGCGCGGTGGTCACCTGATCGACGAAATCGGCCTGGCGGAACTGGCAGGCGCTGACGTTCACCGACAGGTAGAGGTCGCGCGTCACCTCGGCCTCGGCCCACTGGCGCAGGCGCGAACAGGCCTCGTCAAGGACCCACAGGCCGATCGGCACGATCAGGCCGGATTCCTCGGCGAGCGGAATGAAGTCGCCCGGCTGGACTTGCGGGCGCCCCGGCGGCTGCCAGCGGATCAGGCATTCGGCACCGATCAGGCGGCCGGCGGTATCGACCTGGGGCTGAACGAAGAGCACGAATTGACAACGGACCAGGGCGCTGCGCAGGCCATATTCGAGGGCAGCCCGTTCATCGAGGGCCGTCTGCATCGCGTTGTCGAAGAAACGGATGGCGTTGCGGCCGGCATCCTTGGCCCGATACAGGGCGATATCGGCCTGCTTGACCAGCGCCTCGACACTTTTCTCCTGGCCGTGGAACAGGCTGATGCCGATGCTGGCCGAGCCGAAATGGTCGGCCCCGTCATCGAGCCGGTAGGGCCGCAACAGTTCGCCGCGGATTTTCTCGGCGACGGTTTCGGCATGCACGGCGGCGGCGCCGGGTTCGACCCCGAGTTCGTCGAGCATTACGGCGAACTCGTCGCCGCCCTGGCGGGCCGCCGTGTCGCCGACGCGGATGCAGGCCTTCAGGCGGTTGGCGACTTCGACCAGCAGGCGATCGCCGGCATCGTGGCCGAGCGTGTCGTTGAGCGTCTTGAAATGATCGAGGTCGATGAACAGCAGGGCGCCGTACTGGGCGCTGCGCCGCCCGGCCTGGCAGGCCTTGTCGAGCCGGTTGAGCAGCAGGCGGCGGTTGGGCAGCGCGGTCAGCGGATCGTAGAAGGCCAGGTGATGGATTTCCGACTCGGCCACCTTCAGGTTGCTGATATCGGAGAAGGTACTGACGTAATTGCTCAGCTGCCCGTCGGCGTCGTACACCGCGCTGATGGTCAGCCACTCGGGATAGACTTCGCCGCCCTTGCGGCGATTCCAGATTTCGCCCTGCCAGTGCCCGGTTTCCTGCAGTTCGCGCCACATCTGCTGATAGAAGGCACGGTCCTGGCGTCCCGACTTGAGCATGCTCGGCAACTGGCCGACCGCCTCTTCGGCGCTATAGCCGGTCAGTTTGCTGAAGGCCTGGTTGACCCGCAGGATGCGCTGCGCGCCATCGGTGACCATGATCGCCGCCTGCGACTCGAAAGCGATGGCGGCGACCCGCAGTTCCTGCTCCATGCGCAGGCGCTCGCCGATGTCGGCGGCGATGCCGAGATAGCCGATCAGGTCGCCGGCGGCGTCGCGCAGGGCGGTGATCGTCAGCTGCACATGCAGGCGCGAACCGTCCTTGCGGACGAAAACCCATTCGCCGTCATCCCGCCCTTCCGCATCGACTCGGGCAATCAGCGCGGCAAAGCCGGCGTCACAGGGGCAAGCGCCAGCCGCCTGCAGTTGCCGCGAGCGGGCCGCCACTTCTTCCGGGGAATGGAAGAGTTCCGGGGTCGCCCGCCCGACGACTTCGTGCCAGGCGTAACCGAGCATCTGCTGGGCCGCCCGATTGAAATACAGGATGGTTCCGGAAATATCGGTGGCGATGATCGCGTAGCCGGCATTCTCGAGAATGGCGTACTGGATCGCGCAGAGATCGGGCAAAGCCGTGCCCGGAGCGACATGGATGTCGGCCGAACAACAGAACTGCGGAGAATCTTGATCCTGGCTCATCGCAAAGGGCTGGCTACATGGCCGACGGAAACTGCGGTCGCCCGGCAGGGAGAAGACCCGGAAAATCAGCCTTTCGCCATTTCTTTGGGGGAAAAGCGGCTTCTGCGGGTCACGACGACACTACAACACAACAATATTGCGATTATTGCGACAAAATGCAAAAACTGGCAAGCAATGAATCGGCGTGTCGTCTCAGGATCCGACCAGCAGGCGTATCTCGCGTTCGAGCAGTTCTTCGTCGCCCAGGTTGAGGGCGACCAGGCGGCGCAGGTGGGTGACGCTGTCGAGATCGATTTCGCGGCAGGCCAGACCGTAGCAATCACCCTGGTGATGGACGACGGTCACCTCCATGCGGATGCCGGTGGCGGCCTTGTCGAGCCGCATCTTCAGCACGCCATTGTTGCCGACGGTGACGTAGAGATCATCCTGAGGCCGGATGAGGGCGCCCTTCAGCGACAGATCGACGACATCGACCTTGTGTTCGCCGCTGGCGAGAAACAGGCTGGCCTGCGCCTGGAAGGGAATGCGCGTGAATTGACGGCGGTTGCTGGTCACTATTGTCTCCCGCGTTATTTTCCCTTGATGTTACCCCAAAGCAGTTTGTGCAGTTGCATCTGGAACCGCACATTGAGGCCATCGGCGAGGATCCACTCGGCCAGATCCACCGGTTCGACCAGACCCTGAGCCGGCGACAGCAACACCGGGCACAGGGCAGCCAGGTGCCGCTCGGCGATGACAGTACGTGCCCACTCGTAGTCGGCGCGCGAGGCGACGATGATCTTGATCTCGTCCCGCGCATTGAGCAGCGTCAGGTTCGCCCAGCGGTTCTTCTCGCACTCGCCGGAATCCGGCGCCTTCAGATCCATGATCCGCGAGACACGCGGGTCGACCGGCGCAATGTCGAGGGCCCCGGAAGTTTCCAGCGACACCTCGTAGCCGGCGTCGCACAGCGCCGTCAGCAAGGGCAGGCAATCCTTCTGCGCCAGCGGCTCGCCGCCGGTGACACAGACCTGGCGCGCCGGATGGCGGCCGACTTCGGCCAGCACGGCGGCGATGTCGGAGGCTTCGCCGCCGGTGAAGCTATAGGTCGTGTCGCACCAGACGCAGCGCAGCGGACAGCCAGTCAGGCGCACGAACACTGTCGGCAGCCCGGCGCGCGACGCTTCTCCCTGCAAGGAGAAGAAAATTTCCGTAAGTCGCAGGGCCAATTACGGTTTCAGCCGCTGTTTCGCCGTCTCGGCGGCCGGCGTGCCGGGGAAGCCGGTAATCACCGTTTCCAGCGAACGCTTGGCCGCCTTCTGGTTGCCCAGTTCCTTCTGGCAGGTAGCGATGGCCAGCCAGGCATCGGCGGCTTTGGGACTGTCGGCGTACTTGGTGGTGACCACGCTCTGCGCCTCGATCGCCTTGCTGCAGTTGCGCTGGGCATACCAGGCATTGCCCAGCCAGTACTGGGCATTGGGCGCCAGACTGGCCGCCGGATACTTCTGGACAAATGCCTCGAAGGCTGTCGCCGCCTCCTTGTAGCGCGCCGCCTTGAAATGGGCCAGCGCCGCTTCGTACTCGCGGTTCTCGGCGCCACTGTCGGCTGCGGCTGCCGTCGGTGCCTCGCCATTCGCGGCCGGGGCAGCGGCGGCCGCCTGGGCGGTCTCGAACTTGCGCAGGCGGCTGTCGAGATCGAGATAGAAGTCCTGCTGCCGCTTCTTGGCACTTTCCAATTCGTGGGTCAGCGTCTCGATCTGACCGCGCAGACGGGCGATTTCGTCCGCCTGACGCTGGATCAGGGCCTGCAGTTCGAGCTGGGCCTTGGCCTGCTGGTCGGCCCGCGCCTCGCTCTTGATGCGCAAGTCGGCAATCTGCCGCCGCGCCTCTTCGTCGTCGAAGAGGGCGGCCTGGACGTGCGTCACGCCCAGACCGGCCAGCAGCACCAGGGCGATGCGGAGCCGGCGCATGCTTAGAACTCGCCGCGACCGTCGGCAGCCCGGTAGAGGATGTCGGCGCGACGGTTTTCGGTCCAGGCGGCTTCGCCGGTACCCGGGTTCTTCGGCTTTTCCTCGCCGAGGCTGACGGACTCGACCTGCTCTTCCTTGGCGCCGAGCAGGACCAGCGAGCGCTTGACGGCGTCGGCACGCTTCTGGCCGAGCGACAGGTTGTATTCGCGGCTGCCGCGCTCATCGGTATTGCCCTGGATCAGCACCTTGAAGCCGCGGTTGTCGACCAGGTACTTGGCGTGAGCGGCGACCAGCTCCTGATACTCGCCCTTGATCTCGTAACGGTCGAGATCGAAGTAGATGCTGCGCTGGGCCAGCTTGCTCTTCGGATCGGTCAGCACGCGCGGCAGGCCGCTGGCATCGAGATCGCCGGCGACCACCGGGGCGACGGCCGTGCTGCCGCTACGCGACTCGACCGGCGCGCCGGCGGTACCGTCTTCCGGCAGCGGCGTGGTGCTGCAACCGAGGATCAGGGCGGACAAAAGAGCGGGAATAATCAGTTTGTTCATGGTGTTCTCCATTGGGTTTACTTCGAAAAAGGGCCCCAGGCCGGCTCGCGCACGTCGCCGGCTGCAACCGACAGACGCTGCTTGATCCGGCCATCACTGGACACGGCGGACAACACGCCGCGCCCACCAAGCTCGGTGGCGATCAGGATCATGCGGCTGTTGGGGGCAAAACTGGGTGATTCATCCTTGTGGGAATCGGTCAGTACCTGCACCTGGCGGCTGGCCAAATCCATGGCTGCAAGCTGGAAGCGGCCTTCGCGCCGGGTGATGAAGGCCAGCGTCTTGCCATCCGCCGAGGGGCGCGGCGAGACGTTGTAGCTGCCTTCGAAACTGACGCGCTGGACGTCGCCGCCGCCGGCGCTCATGCGATAGAGCTGCGGGCTACCGCCGCGGTCGGAGGTGAAATAGATGCTGCCGTCAGGCGCGAAGCGCGGCTCGGTATCGATGCCTGCGGAATTGGTCAGGCGCTGCGGCGCGCCACTGCCGTCGGCATTGACCAGGTAGATCTGCGAATTGCCATCCTTGGAGAGCACGACGGCCAGCTTGCTGCCATCCGGCGCCCAAGCCGGGGCCGAATTGGAGCCCTTCTGGTTGGCGACGATATGGCGCCGGCCGCTGGCCAGCGAATGCACGTAGATGATCGGCTTCTTCTTTTCGAAGGAGACATAGGCCAGCTTGCTGCCGTCCGGCGACCAGGCCGGCGAGATGATCGGCTCGGAGGAAGTCAGCGCCGTCGCCGCGCCCTGGCCGTCGGCATCGGCGATCTGCAGCAGGAACTGACCGCGCGACTTGACGACATAGGCGATGCGGGTCGAGAAGACGCCCTTTTCGCCGGTCAGCTTCTCGTAGATGAAGTCGGCAATGCGGTGGCCGGCGGCGCGCAACTGCTCGTTGCCGGTGATATAGGCGGCACCGCCGAGCGACACGGCCTTTTGCGTGTCGTACAGGCGGAAGCGGGCCTCCAGGCGGCCGTCCGCCGCGCGCACGACGCTGCCGGCGGCCAGCGCATCGGCGCCGCGCGCCTTCCAGTCGGCGTGATTGACCGGCGCGTTCTCGTCCAGTCCAGCGCCGGCCGCATCGACCAGCTTGAACAGGCCGCTACGTTCCAGATCGGCACGGACGGTGGCGGCGATCACCCGTGCGGCGACAGCGTCACCGGCCAGGTCGGCGATGGCGACGGGGATACGGTTGGCACCGGCCCCGGTAATCTCGATCGACAACTGTGCCTGGGCCAATGTGGCGGCCAAAAGGCCGGCAATCAGGAAAATACGACGGAATATTTGCTGCATTGGGCTCATTTTCTTCAGAATTTGCGGGATTTTACTCTTCAAACGGCCGGTATTTGATTTCCAGCGTCCGCTGGAACTGGGACGGATCGTCCGGCTTGGGTAGCGGCGACGACTTGAGAATGGCTCGTTCAATCGCCGTATCGAGCGCCGGGTTTCCGCTGGAGCGCTTCAGGCGTACTGCCAGCACTTCGCCGGAGGGCAATTGCGTCAGCTCGAACACGGCCTCCGGATTGCCGGCGATGCCGGGTGGCAGCACGATGTTGCCACGTACCTTGCCGCGGATCTTGGCGGCGTAGCTTTCCAGGCCCTTGCGCCCGGCTGCGGCGCGCTGCTCGGCTTCGGCCTTGGCCAGCTTGGCCTGCAGTTCCGCCTCCCGATGCTGGCGCTCCTCGCGCTCGAGCATTTCCTTGAACTGGTCCTTCGGCGGCGCTTTGGGTTCCGGCTTGACTTCAGGCTTCTTCGGTTCTGGCTTGGGTTCCGGCTTTTTCGGCGGCTCCGGCTTCTTCTTTTCTTCCTTGATCGCGATGTCCGGCTTCTTCGGCGCTTCCGGTTTCGGCTCGACCTTGGGCAGCGGCTTCGGCTTGACTTCCGGTTCCGGCGGCGGCGGAGGTGGTGGCAGGCGGGCGGGCGTCACCGGGTCGGCCGACCACAACTCGACTTCCATAACCTCCGGCTGGCTGCGCTTCCACTGCACGCCAAGAAAAAGCGCGCCGACCAGCAGACCATGCACCAGCATGGTCAGCATCAACGCGTATTTCTTTCCGGGTTCGTGACGGTCGGCGTTAATCATGGATGCCTATTTGGCGGCAGTTTCCAGGCCAACCTTCTGGAAGCCGACCCGTTTGGCCTCATCCAGCACTTCGATGACATTTTTGTAGGGTGCCTCCTTGTCGCCGGCAATCAGGATGGGCATCTTGTCATCCGCCGCCTTCAAGGCCTGCAATTCGCTCTTCAGCTCCTTGAGCCCCTTGATTTTCTTCTCCTTGCCATCGGCATCGAAGATCGACAGCACACCATCGTCCCCGATCTGCACCTTGACGTACTTGTCCGGCTTCTGCGGGGCGGTACCGGCGGCCGGCAGATCCACCGAGCCGGTGGTCATCATCGGCGTCGCCACCATGAAGATGACGAGCAGCACCAGCATCACGTCGATGTAGGGAACGACGTTGATCTCGTTTTTCAGACGGCGCTGGCGCATGGCTTACCGCATCTGCCGTTGCAGGATGTTGGAAAACTCTTCCATGAACGATTCGTAGCGCGTCGCCAGGCGGTCGATGTCATGCGAGAAACGGTTGTAGGCGAGGACTGCCGGAATCGCCGCGAACAGGCCGATGGCGGTGGCGACCAGCGCCTCGGCAATGCCCGGGGCGACCGAGGCGAGGGTTGCCTGGCCGACGTTGGCCAGGCCGCGGAAGGCGTGCATGATGCCCCAGACGGTGCCGAACAGGCCGATGTAGGGGGAGACGGAACCGACCGAGGCGAGGAAGGCGAGATGCGCTTCCAGCGCATCCATCTCGCGCTGGTAGGTAGCGCGCATGGCGCGCCGCGAACCGTCGACGACATCCTTCGAATCGAGGTTCTTCTGGCCGCGCAGTTTGGTGAATTCGCGAAAGCCGGCCTCGAAGATGCGTTCCATCGAGCCGCTGTGGTGACGGTCGGCCGCCGCGCCCTGGTACAGCGAATTGAGATCGCCACCGGACCAGAAGTCGCGTTCGAAGCCCTCGGTCTTCGCGCGCGCGTGGCGCACGGCGAACCACTTCATGAAAATGTAGTACCAGGACATGATCGAGACGCCGATCAGCAGGGCCATGACGGCCTGGACGACGGCGCTGGCCTCGAGGATCAAGTGGAGGATGGAAAGATCCTGGGTGACATTCATTTAAGTGCTTCCAGCTGTTGATACAGATATTGGGGAATCGGGGCCGGGCGCATGGTGGCCATGTCGACACAGGCGATTTCGACGGCCCCGGTGACCAGTTCCTCGGCGCCGCGCCGGACGTGCTGGCGGAAGACGACGCGGACGCGGGTCAGCTTCTCGACTTCCAGACCGACCGTCAGCTGGTCGTCGAGGCGCGCCGGGCGCAGGTACTCGCAACTGGCCTTGCGGGCGACAAAGCCGATGCCCGCCTCGGCGGCCAGCGCCGACTGGTCGTGACCGGCCGAGCGCATCCATTCGGTGCGGCAGCGTTCGAAGAATTTCAGGTAGTTGGCGTAGTACACGACGCCGCCGGCATCTGTGTCTTCATAGTAGACACGCACGGGGATGGCGAAGGCGTTGGGGCTCGGCTCGAATTTCATCGCGGAATTTTACCTTGCGCCGCAGCATAATTTTGTAACGACATGTTTCGCTGCGGGTGTACCGATAACGCGGTAGCCGGCGAAAGGATGACGCCGAGCGCCGCTATTCGTCGGCGAGCAGGTCGCGGACGACGGCGCTGTTCGGCTCAGCCAGGCCGAGGTGGCGATAGATGGCCGGCGTGGCGATGCGCCCGCGCAGAGTGCGCTGCAAGTAGCCCTGCTGGATCAGATAGGGTTCCAGCACATCCTCGATGGTGTCGCGCGCCTCGCCGATGGCGGCGGCCAGATTGTCCACCCCGACCGGCCCACCGCCGAACTTGTCGATCACCGCCGACAACAGCTTGCGGTCCATCAGGTCCAGGCCGGCACCGTCAACGTCGAGCATCTTCAAGGCCGCATCGGCCACCGGCCGGGTGATGTTGCCATCGGCCCTGACTTCGGCATAGTCGCGCACCCGGCGCAGCAGGCGGTTGGCGATGCGCGGCGTGCCGCGCGAGCGACGGGCGATCTCGAAGGCGCCGTCCGGATCGATCGGTGCATTGAGCAGGCTGGCCGAACGGGCGACGATGCTTTTCAGTTCCTCGGCCGAATAAAACTCCAGCCGGGCGACGATGCCGAAGCGGTCGCGCAGCGGATTGGTCAGCATACCGGCCCGCGTCGTCGCGCCGACCAGCGTGAACGGCGGCAGATCGAGCTTGACCGAGCGCGCCGCCGGACCTTCGCCGATCATGATGTCGATCTGGAAGTCCTCCAGCGCCGGGTAGAGGATTTCCTCGACCACCGGACTCAGGCGGTGGATTTCGTCGATGAACAGCACGTCGTGCGGTTCGAGATTGGTCAGGATGGCGGCCAGGTCGCCGGCGCGTTCGAGCACTGGACCGGAAGTCTGGCGCAGGTTGACGCCCATCTCGTGGGCGACGATGTGGGCCAGCGTCGTCTTGCCCAGGCCGGGCGGGCCGAAAAGCAGCACGTGGTCGAGCGACTCGCCGCGCTTCTTCGCCGCTTCGATGAAGATTTCCAGCTGTTCGCGGATTTTCGCCTGGCCGGTGTAGTCGGCCAGGCGCTTCGGCCGCAGCGCCCGCTCCAGCGCTTCTTCCTGTGCCGATTTCGCTTGCGGGGCGATGATGCGGTCAACCGCCACCAGTTTGTCGGTTTCGATCATGCGGCGGGTTCCTCGCGTATCCAGCGGGTAAACAGCATCTGCCCAAGAGCCAGCAGCACCGGGCCGAGAAAGATGCCGATGAAGCCGAAAACCAGTACGCCGCCGAGCACGCCGAGGGCGATCAGCAGGATGGACAGGCCGGCGCCGCGAGCCATCAGCACGGGTTTGACGAAGTTGTCGATGCTGCTGATGATCAGCAGCCCGTAAAGCACCATGAAGACGGCCCAGGCGATCTGCCCCTGGCCGTACAGCCAGAACGCGGCGCCGCCCCAGATCAGCGGCGGACCGACCGGGATCATCGACAGGAAGAAGGTGGCGAAACCGAGCAGCACGGCCTGCGGCACGCCGGCGATGACAAAGCCGAGCATGGCGACCGTGCCCTGGGCAGCGGCGGTACCGACAATGCCGAGCATGACGCCGACGACGGTGCCGCGCGTCTTTTCCAGCATGTGTTCACCCAGTTCGCCGCCCAGCTTATTGGCGGCGCGGTACAGCGCACTGGCCAGCACGGTACCGTCGCGATAGAGGAAGAAGGCGACGAAGAGAACCAGCGCCAGCTGCAGCAGACCGTTGGCAACGATGCCGGCGAGCGCCAGCAGGAATTGGCGGGCCGGGCCGATCATCTGGCGGAGCAATTCGTTGAGCGCCGCGCGGTCGCCGGCGATCTCGTGCCAGAAGTCGGCGATCTGGCCGCCGACCAGCGGCATCCCGGCCAGCCAGGCCGGCGGCTCGGCCGGCAGCCCCTGCTCGAAATAGGGGCGGACCAGGTCGATGATGCCGTCGGCGCCGCTGGCCAGCGAACCGGCCAGGAACAAGGTCGGCAGCAGCAGGAAGAGCACCAGCAGCAAGGTCATCAGCGAGGCACCGACGACCTTGCGACCGCCCAGACGCGGCAGCAGCTTCTCGGCATAGAAGCGCCAGGTGCAGCTCCAGACGACGAAGGCGAACAGCACGGCACCGATGAAGGGCATCAGCACGGCGATGCAGCCGACGATCAGCAGCACCACGAGCGCGATCTGCGCCAGCCGTTTGGGATCGGTGTCGGAGAACATCAGGCCTTGGAGAGCAATTTCAGGGCGGCGCGGATGCCGTCGGAGGTACCGAGCTCGGCCGGCAACTGCTTGAGCGCGCCGGCCGCCTCCTTGTCGTTGTAGCCGAGCGCCAGCAAGGCATTGAGAATGTCCTGGCGGGCATCGTCGACAACCACGCCGGGAGCCGAGCCGATGGCATCGGCCAGCTTGCCCTTGAGTTCGAGCAGCAGGCGCTCGGCGGTCTTCTTGCCGATGCCCGGCACCTTGATCAGACGGCCGACTTCCTGGCGGGCGACGGCCGCCGCCAGATCGCCGACCGACAGACCGGAGAGCACCGACAGCGCGGTGCGGGCGCCGATACCGGAAATCTTCAGCAGCTGGCGAAAGGCAAAGCGCTCGGATTCGCTGAGGAAGCCGTACAGATAGTGGCCATCCTCACGCACCGCGAAATGCGTCAGCAAGGTCGCTTTCTCGCCGCTGCCGGGCAGGTTGTAGAAGGTGCTCATCGGCACGTCCAGCTCGTAGCCGACGCCATTCACGTCGAGCACGATCTGCGGCGGGTTCTTTTCGGCGATCAGGCCGGTGAGTCTTCCAATCATGGGCGGTCCGGATACTGTATGTTCAAACAGGTTGTCATCCTATCAGCCGCCC
>PHCU01000256.1 GCA_002842345.1 Betaproteobacteria bacterium HGW-Betaproteobacteria-12
TCGTACCGGGGCGCTCCCTTCTGGCAACCAGTTTTCCCAGACAACATTCATGGCATCGTAGTCAGCCATATCTGCCAGATAAATTGTCACCATCAGCAGGCGGGACTTGTCGCTGTGAGCCTGGATCAATTGCTGCTCAACGCTAGCCAACAGGTTTTCTGACTGCGCGGTGATGTCTGCATCAAGGTTGGCTGGAACTTCGACCAGATAAACGGTGCTGTCGTGGGCGACCATATGGGAGTAACGGCGTGTGGTGCCGTAGCGCTGGATATTCATGTGACTCCTGAAATATTGAAGCTCATGCAGCACAGCCATGAGCTTCTCGGACATCAAGCCTGAAGCAATTGCCTGAGGCCGGTCGCAAAACAACGTACATCAAGCCTTTTTGACAAACTCCGACTTCAACTGCATGGCACCGATGCCGTCGATCTTGCAGTCAATGTCATGGTCGCCGTCGATCAGGCGAATGTTTTTGACCTTGGTGCCGACCTTGACGACGGACGAAGAGCCTTTGATCTTCAGATCCTTGATGACGGTGACGCTGTCGCCGTCCTGGAGCACGTTGCCGTTCGCATCTTTCCAGACGCGCGCCGTTTCGACGCTGGCGGCGCCAGCATCCTTGCTCCATTCGTGAGCGCATTCCGGACAAATATACTGACCGCCGTCTTCGTAGGTGAATTCCGAGTTGCACTGCGGGCAGTTGGGTAGTTTGCTCATCTTCTAAAACTCCATTTTGGAAAAAAATCGCTCAATGCGAATAATCAATCCTTGATTGCCAGCAGGTCGAGAATGCCGCTGATAAAGGAAAGCGGGTGGGTTGGGCAGCCCGGGACGTACAGCGCCGGCTTGAATTTGTCGAGAAAGGCGCGATCGACTTCTTTGCATTCAGCAAAAATGCCGCCAGAAATCGCGCACGCACCTACCGCAATCACCAACTTGGGTTCGGGAATGGCATCCCACGCAATTTGCAAGGCGTCCGCCATATTCCGGCTGATCGGGCCGGAAAGTACTAAACCATCGGCGTGTCGGGGCGAAGCAACCATGTCGATCCCGTAACGGCCCAAATCGAAATTGACGTTGCTCAGCGCGTTGATTTCCATCTCGCAGCCGTTGCAGCCACCCGCCGAAACAGAGCGCAGTTTGAGCGAGCGACCAAAGCGTTTGTGCAGCGCTTCGGAGACCTTGATTGGGTCGATGTCGGGGTGAGCGGAACTGATGGTCAGGGCATCACGGTCAGTGCTGGCCAGTTTGAAATCGTTATTGAAGCTGAGTTTTGAACTCGGGCAAACCGGTTCACAGTCACCACACAACACACAGCGGCCCATGTCGATTCGCACGGGGTCGAGGCTAATGGCACGACTGGGGCATGCCGCCTGGCAAGCGTTGCAGCCGTTGGCACAGGCGGCCTCGCTGATTACCGGCTTGCCACGGAAACCGACAGGACTGGCGGCGCGCAGATCCGGGATGTACTGGCTGCCTTGGGATTTTCGGACGAGAATGGATTTGATCATGGCGATGGCTACAGATCGTTGCCGCAGTAGGAGAGGTCGAAACTCTTGTTGCAGATGGGGAAGTCCGAGATGTCGTTGTCACGTAGGGCCATGGCCAGACCAAACCAGTTCGGCAGCGACGGGTCTTGCACCTTGTAGTGCAAGAGTTGTCCTTGCGATGAGGTTTCGAGCACCTGAACGACCGGCCCTCTTGTGCCTTCAATCAAGGAAAGGCAGAGCGTCTCAGGAGCCAGTGGCTTGCCGAGGGCTTCCGGAGCGGCGCTGCCGGTTAAGTCGAGCGCAGTATCACCTAGCACCTTCAGAAGCCATTGCACCGAGGCATCGACTTCACGCATGCGCTGCTTCATTCGCGCCCAGCAATCGCCGGCCAACTCCGTAATCCGCTCAGCGGGGAAACGCTCATATACCCGGCCCGGTAACTGTATGCGCATGTCGATCGGGACACCACTGGCCCGTGCCACGACACCAACCAAACCCAATTCCTGTGCCGTCTTTGTGCTGACAATGCCAGTACCTTGAAACCTGGCTTTCACGCTGAGACTGGCCAGCATCAGTTCATTGACTTCGGTGAAGTCACAGGCAAACGCCGTCAGCGTTTGCATCAGATCCTGGCGCAGCACCTCGGACAATCCATGGGCTCGTCCGGGTCGCAGCCAACCACGCCCGAAACGGTTGCCGCAAACCCGCTGCGTGGCATTGATGATGGCTGTGCGCAACCGTCCGTAAGTTCCCCCGCCCTGCAAGAAGGCAACATCCGTCGCCAACCCGTTCAGGGTGGCGACATGCATGGCGATACGTTCCATTTCCAGGGCGATGCCGCGTAGCAAATCTATTTCCAGGCTGACTGCCGAGTTGGACAGTGCCTCTACGGCGGCGCAGTAGCCCCAGGCGTAAGCGACACTCGAATCGCCACAAATGGACTCCACGGTCGGGGCCAAAGCCATGGGAGGCCGGCGGAGCAGCAAGGCTTCTACGCCACGATGCTGGTAGCCCAGCTGAATTTCAAGATGGTGGACCTTCTCACCCAGGCACATGAAGCGGAAGTGTCCCGGTTCGATTACGCCAGCGTGAATCGGTCCGACACCGACTTCATGGACCTCACGGCCACGCACCTTGAAAAATGGGTAGTCCGTCATCCGTTGCTGGCGTTCGCCCTCG
>PHCU01000087.1:0-3855 GCA_002842345.1 Betaproteobacteria bacterium HGW-Betaproteobacteria-12
GGAAATTCGACATGGAGGCCTCCGGCTCAGGATGCCTCTATGACAAATCGCTCCACAGATCGTTCACTGCGGGGCTGTTAAATCCGACAGGCTGCTAGTTCAGCGCCCGCACCGCGTAGAGCGGTGCCTCGTGGTTGCCCAGCCGGCGGCGCTCGACAAAAAGGTTGCCCTGCGGCAGCTCGCCGGCAGACGCCTTGAGCTTCTTCTTGGCCTGTTTCTTGGCGGCGGCGGCGGCAACGGCGACTTCCCGGTGCGACTCGCACTCGCCCGGCCCGATGCGCACGGCGCCGATGGACAGCGTCGGCAGCGGCTGGAAACTCAGTTCGCCGCGCCGGTTCTCGGCCATGTAGCCGCCGCGCAGCCGCTCGTCGCGGCCGAGCAGGTTGCCGACCGCTTCGGCAAAGCTGCTGATGATCTGCCAGCAGCGCAGTTCCCAGTCGGCCGAGCGGAAGATCACGAAGAAATCGTCGCCGCCGATATGGCCGACGAAATCGCTGCGCTCGTCGGTCGCCTCGCAGACCAGCCGGGCCAGCGCCTGGATCACGTCGTCGCCACGGCGATAGCCGAAGCTGTCGTTGTAGGGTTTGAAGTTGTCGATGTCGAGATAGGCGGCAACGAAGGCCTGGCCGCTTTTCAGGATGCGGTCGATATGCTCGTTGATCGGCACGTTGCCTGGCAGCTGGGTCAGCGGATTGGCATAACGGGCGGCACTGATCTGCATTTCGGTAATCATCGCCATCAGGTCGTGGCTGCTACCGACGCCGAGATAGCAGCCGTCGCCGGTGACGATGAAGCCGTCGAACAGGTAATGCTTGGGGGCCAGCGACAGCATCATCGCCAGTTCCTGGATGGTCGCGTGCTGGTCGACGACCAGCGGCGCATGGTCCATGAACAGCTCGCAGCTCTTGCGCCCGAACAGCTCCTTGCGGAACGGCCGGGCGAAGCGGTCGATCAGGCTGTGCCGATTGATCAGCCCGATCGGCTGCGTGCCGTGCACCACCGGCAGCACATCGAGTTCGGGCTCGGCCTCGAAGCGGGCGATGACCAGCTCGTTGCTGGCATTCATCGGTACCGGGGCGATCGGCCGCAACAGGTTGCGCGCCGTCGGCAACTTGCCGGGACCGCCGGTCAGGGGCGACAGCGGCAGCGACTGCAGCTCGAGCGCCGCCTGCACCTTCAGCGGCAGATGCGTTACCGGCTGGCGTTCCGGGCGGGCGATGAAATAGCCCTGGCCGCAGGCGATGCCCATGTCGCGAATGCAGGTGAAATCTTCCTGGCGCTCGATGCCCTCGGCGACCAGCGAGGCGTTGCAGATTTCGGCGAGATCCTGCATGGCGCGGACGAAGTGGAACTTGATCCGGTCATCGGCAATGCCATGGACGAAATGCTTGTCGATCTTGACGATCTCCGGGCGCAATTCCGACCACATGCGCAGGTTGGCGAAGCCTTCGCCGAGATCGTCGATGGCGATCTGGAAACCGCGCCCGCGAAAATGCAGCAGCGCCTCCTGGATGCCGGGCATGTCGGTGATTTTCTGGTTCTCGGTCAGTTCGAGCACGATGCGGTTGGCGGCGATGCCCAGCGCACTGAGCAGATCGGCGGTCTGGCCGTTCATCAATTGCACGTCGAGCAGGCAGCGCGGCGTGACGTTGAGGAACAGGCGACCGCCCAGGCGCAGGGCGGCAAAGGCGCGGATGCTGGCTTCCCGGCAGACATGTTCGAGTTCGTGCGCCAGGCCGTGCTCGCCTGCCGCGGCGAACAGCCGGTCCGGGCGATGCAGCGGGCTGTCGTCCGGGCCGCGAATCAGCGACTCGTAACCGAGGATGGCCCGCAGGCGAAAATCGAGGATCGGCTGGAACACCGGGTAGAGCAGGCCGTCGGCCATGATGCGGCGCAATTCGGCCGCCTCGTCAACAATCGGAACAAGCATCGCAAACTTTCGCAAGAACGGTCGGGCCAGTGTAGAAAGCAAACGTTTCACGGCTGTGACAATGAAAACCCGGCAAAACCGCGCGTTTACCGGCAACAACATGCAAAACGTATAGCCGCCGACCGCTGTTGGCCGGCTATCGCGGGTGGCGTCTCAAAGGCGGCAGCACAAGCTTGCCGCAACTATGACCCGGCCATGCCATCTTTCGACGGAACAATGTGACAGGCCTCGCCGCCCAGCGTGGACGGCAGGCGGAAAGTTTCTCGAAGGGCCGGAGAATGTTCCGGAAAGCCGGGGTTCCAGAGGTAAACTGCCGGTTTTCCGCAGAATCTCGTTGCCGGCCCGTGCCGGCGCGCAAATCATGAAGTTATTCCCTGCCAGCTTCCAGAATCGTCTCGCCCTGCTGTTCGGCGGACTGGTGCTGGTCGTTGGCTTGCCGACCGTGCTCTACGTCAATTCCGTCTATTCCGGGCAACTGGTCGGCGACCGTGGCCGGGCGCTGCGCGATCAGGCGCAGCTGGTGGCCGCCGTGCTCTCGGAGAACCTGCGCGAGCGCCAACGCGAGATCGAGTTCCTGGCCGAACAGCCGGAACTGCGCAAAGGCGAATTCGCCCATGCCCACCTGCCGCCGATGCTGCATGGCCTGCAGAAATCGCACCCGTACTACACCTGGATCGGCTTCGCCGACCTCGGCGGCACCGTCCGCATCGCCACCGGCAACCTGCTGCTCGGCGTCAATGTCGGCGAACACTCCTGGTTCACCATCGGCCGCCAGGAGCCCTACGTCGGCGACCTGCACGAGGCGCTGCTGCTGACCCGCCACCTGCCGCCGCGCGACGATCAGGAGCCGGCGCGCTTCATCGACTTCGCCGCCCCGGTCATCGACAGCCGCGGCCAGGTGCGCGGCGTCGTCGCCGCCCATGCCCACTGGGACTGGGCCGGCGCGGTGATCAGCGCGCTGCGGCCGGACGACGCGGCGGCCAATCGGCTTGAAATCCTGATCGTCAATGGCAAGGGCCAGGTCATCTTTCCCGAGAAATTCGCCGCCCCGCTGCCGCCGGCCACACCTGCCGCCGGCATCGAATACCTGACCGCCACGGCGCGTATCCGCGAAGTCACGCCGGCGCACCCGCTGGGCTGGCAGGTGATCGTCCGCCAGCCGAAGAATGAAGCCCTGAAGAATGTCGCCGACCAGCAATTGCTGATCGTCTCAGCCCTGGCGGCGGCGGTGGTATTCCTGTTGCTGGCCTGGTGGAGCGCCTCGCGCATCAGCCAGCCGCTCGGCCGGCTGGCGGTGCTGGCCCGGCGCATCGAACAGGGCGACGAACACGTCGATGTCGATATCCGCACCAATAGCAGCGAGATGGCGCAACTGGTCGCTGCCGTGCGCGGCATGGCCTCGACGCTGATCCAGCGCAAGGATGCGCTGGCCGAGAACAACGCCGCGCTGGAACAGCGGGTACAGGAACGCACTGCCGACCTGGAGCGGCTCAACGACGAGTTGCAGACCCTGGCCCGCCGCGACGCGCTGACCGGCATAGCCAACCGCCTGGCCGCCAACGAACGGCTGCACGCGGAATTCCTGCGCCTGAAACGGACCGGCATGGCCTATGCCGTTCTGTTGCTGGACATCGATTTCTTCAAGCGCATCAACGATATCTACGGTCACGCGGTGGGCGACCAGGTGCTGCAGCATGTTGCCCGCGTGCTCAAGACGAGCTTGCGCGAAACCGATTTCGTCGCCCGTTTCGGTGGCGAGGAATTCATCGTGCTGCTGCCCGCCACCGACCTGGCCAATGCCGCCCGGGTCGGGGAAAAGCTGCGCCAGGCCATCGAATGCGCGCAACCGCCCGAGGTCGGCAGCGTCACCACCAGCATCGGCCTGGCGCTGGCCAGCGCCACGCAGCTCGACGAAGATGTGGCGG
>PHCU01000087.1:3876-20599 GCA_002842345.1 Betaproteobacteria bacterium HGW-Betaproteobacteria-12
AACCGTCTGGCCTGGAACGCCGGCAACTGATACCGCCGGTCGGCGCGGCAACGCCGGCAGTGAATCGTCATTGGACATCCCATCCGGCCTTTGGCATAGTCAGCCGCAGCTGCGCCTTGCACCGAAGAGCAAGCAGCACGGGGAACAGTTCATGCCGGATACATGCCGACCGCCGCTCTACCGCCTCCGCCGGCTTGCCCTCCTGGCCGCGGCGCTGCTGCCTGCTGCCTCGGCCATCGCCCTGGACATCGTCGGCGCCAGCACCATCCAGCCGGTCATCGAGCAACTGCAGCCGCTGATCGAAAGCGCCACCGGCGAGCCGCTGCGCCTGCGCGGCGGCGGCTCGGCCGCCGGGGCGCAGGCCGTCCTGAGCGGTCAGGCCGACATCGGCATGGTGTCGCGGGCGCTGCACGCCGACGAACGGGCGCAGTTGCAGCACGAACTGATCGGTCTCGACGCGCTGGCGATCGTCGCCAATCGGGCCAACCCCCTGCCCGGCCTGAGCAAGGCCCAGTTGATCGACATCTATCGCGGGCGCCTGGGCAACTGGCAGCAACTGGGCGGCAGCGACCGGCCGGTCGTGCTGGTCAGCAAGGAGGTCGGCCGCTCGACGCTGGAGCTGTTCGAGGACTACAGCGGCCTGCGCAGCCCCGCTCGGCCGGCCGGCGATGCGGCGCCGCGGATCAGCGCACGCGCCCACATCATCGGCGCCAATCTCGAAGCGCTGACCCTGGTCGGCGGCCTGCCCGGCGCCATCGGCTACGTCTCGGTCGGCACCGCCCGCTCGCTGGCGGCGGCGGGCATGCCGGTCAAGATACTGAGCCTGGACGGCAACGAGCCGAATGAACGGAACATCGCCGACGGCAGTTATCCGATCAGCCGTGAACTGAACCTGGTCTTCCGCCAGCGCACGCCCCAGGTCGAGCGCCTGCTCGCCCTGCTGCGCAGCGCCGAGGGGGGCGCCGCCCTGCGCCGCCACGGCTTCCAGCCGGCGCCCGGGCGTCCGGGGAGCGCTCCATGAACTCGACGCTGAGCCGCCGCCTCCTGCTGCCCTTCGTCGTCGTCGCCATCGTCGTACTGGCGGTGCTGGCGACGCTCGAGACCGTCGCCGGACGGATCGACGCGGCGCACGAAAACGAACGGCGGCTGCTCGACCTGCAGGTGCAGTTGCGCGAAATTGCCACCCAGGTGCAGGGCGGCATCCTGACCGGCGAGGAGCGCTTCGCCATCCAGGCCGCCAACGCAGCGCTCGCCGCCGACCGGCAACTGCAGGCCCTGGCCGGGCTGCGCGGCGACGACGACAAACTGGCGGCGCATTTCGAGAACTACTATGCCGGCATGGTGGCCCTCCATTCGCTGTTCCTCGAGAAGCGCCGCGACGAGGGAACGCGCCAGCTGGCCAACCTGCAGGAGCTGCAGGGGCGCATCGACGACCACGTCGGCAAGCTGCGCGAGGCGGCCCGCGCCGAGCGCCAAGGCCTGGCCGAACTGGCCTTTGTCGCCGAGGTGCTGTCAGCGCTGGCCATGCTCGGCGCCCTGTTACTGATGGCAGCCCTGTTGGTGCGCCGGGTCGTCGCCCCGGTGCGCCGTATGGCGCAGGCCATGGAGGCGGTGGCCGGCCAGGCCGAACGGGAGCTGGAACAGCAGCAGATCCTGTTGTCGGCGAAAAATGCCCCGGAGACGCCGCCGGCACCGCCGGTGCATGACGAACTCGCCTCCCTCGACCACAGTTTCCGGCGCATGCTCGAACTGCTCGGCCGCGAGCGCGAGTCGCTGCGTCTGGCCGCCAGCGTCTTCAGCAGCAGCCATGAAGGCATCCTGATCACCGATCCGGACGGCGGCATCATCGACGTCAATGAAGCCTTCTGCGCGATGACCGGTTACACGCGCCCGGAATTGATCGGCAGCAATCCGCGCCTGCTCAAGTCGGACCGCCACGACCCGGCCTTTTACCAGACGCTGTGGCGGGCACTGACCGAGCGCGGCTACTGGAACGGCGAGATCTGGGACCGGCGCAAGGACGGCCTGGTCTACCCGCAGCTACTGACCATCAACGCCGTGCGCAATGCCGCCGGCGACATCGCGCATTACGTCGGCGTATCCACCGACATTTCGCTGATCAAGCTGCACGAGAAGGAACTCGAGCACATGGCGCACTTCGATGCGCTGACCGGCATCCCCAATCGGGTGCTGCTGGCCGACCGGATGGCGCTGGCCATCGCCCAGACGCGGCGCGAGCGCTGCCAGCTGGCGGTCGGTTACCTCGACCTCGACGAGTTCAAGCCGATCAACGACCAGTACGGCCATGCCGCCGGCGACAAGCTGCTGATCGAGATCACCCGGCGGCTGAAGTCCTTGTTGCGCGGCACCGACACCATCGCCCGCCTGGGCGGCGACGAATTCGTCTTCCTGCTGCTCGGCCTGAATGGCCCGGCGCAATGCACGGCGACGCTCGGCCGCATCCTCGAGGCCATCGCCCAGCCGGTCGATCTCGGCGGCCACCGGGTCAGCGTCTCGGCCAGCATCGGCGTCACCCTCTACCCGGTCGACGACGCCGACCCGGACACCCTGCTGCGCCATGCCGACCAGGCCATGTACCAGGCCAAGCAGGCCGGGCGCAACCGCTTCCATGTCTACGACCCGGAACACGACCGGCGGGCCCTGTCGCATCGCGAGGCGGTGGCGCGCATTGTCCTGGCGCTGGAAAACGGCGAACTGGAACTGCATTACCAGCCCAAGGTGAATATGCGCGCCGGCACCGTGGTCGGCGCCGAGGCCCTGATCCGCTGGCGCCATCCCGAACACGGCCTGCTCTCGCCGATGGATTTCCTGCCCGTCGTCGAACACGGCGAGGTCGATCTGGCCATCGGCCAATGGGTGGTGCGGACGGCGCTGAGCCAGATGCAGGCGTGGCGAGCGATGGGCTTCGACCTGCCGGTCAGCGTCAACATCTCGGCCTACCACCTGCAGCACGACGGCTTCGCCGCCTGGCTGGGCGAAGCGCTGGCCGCCCACCCGGCCGTGCCGCCCGAGCACCTGCAGCTGGAAGTGCTGGAAAGCACCGCCCTCGACGACATCGTCAAGGTCTCGGCGGTCATGCAACGCTGCCTGGAACGCGGCGTCGGCTTCGCTCTCGACGATTTCGGCACCGGCTATTCCTCGCTCACCTATCTGCGCCGGCTGCCGATCGAGGTATTGAAGATCGACCGCTCCTTCGTCGGCGACATCCTGACCGACCCCGACGACCTGGTCATCGTCGAGAGCGTCATCGCCCTGGCCCGGGCCTTTGGCCACAGCGTCGTCGCCGAGGGGGTGGAAAGCGGCGAGCAGGGTCTCGCCCTGCTCAAACTGGGTTGCGAACTGGCGCAGGGCTACGCCATCGCCGCCGCCATGCCGGCCGCCGAACTACCCGCCTGGGCGGCCGGCTGGCAGGCCGATCCGCGCTGGTGCACCGGTTCCTGAGCGAACCTAGTCCTGGCGCTGCGTGCCCATCATTTCGTTGCAGGTCGCCCGGCCGAAGGCCTCGGCCTTTTTCGGGCTGGAGATCTGCGGTTCGTCGTAGATGCGGCGGATGATGTGATTGACGATGCGCGGCCCGTGGCTGCCGTCCTCTTCGTAGAGCTTCATCGGCGAACCGCGGTCGCGGTCGAACAGGGCCTGCAGCGCATGGTCGCGGACGCGTTCGCAGAAACGGATCTTCTGCGCGTCCGGCATGTCGTCGGGAATATTGCCGGCATGGCCGCCGTGCGCCCAGGCGGCGGGCATCAGCAGGGCGCCGAGAACAATCAGGCAGAGGCGTTTCATTCGGTCGGTTCCTGGATGGCGGTGAGATAGGCGAGGATGTCGCGGATCTGCGTTTCGTCGAGCTTGTTGAGCAGGCCGGTGACGCCCTCTTCGTCGTGCGGCCGGTCACCCTTCAGGTACAGGTCGACCTGGCGTTTCAGATAGTTGGTGTACTGGCCGACCAGCATCGGAAACATGCCGCGCCCCTTGCCGGCCTTGCCGTGGCAGGCGGCGCACTGCTTCTGGTAGAGGGCGCCGCCCTGCTCGATGTCGCCTTCGGCGCGCGGAATGATCATCACCTTGTCGGCCATCTGCAACATGGTCAGCGCGTCCTCGGTGCCGGTATAGGTCGGCATCTTGTTCGATAGCGCGATGCCGGCCAGGTAGGCGGCGACGTCCTTGATGTCTTCATCGGACAGTTCGCGTTCCTGGGTGTAGGGGAACATCGGGATGTTGATGCGCGTCCGCGAACGGAAATTCTTCAGCTGCGATTCGATGTAGCGCACCTGCTGGCCGGCGATGCGCGGGTACTCGCCCTTCTTGCCGCCCTGGCCGTTGTCGCCGTGACAGGCGGCGCAGGTGCCGTTGATCTCCTTGCCCTGCTGCAGGTCGACGGCGGCAGCCGGCGCCATGCCGAGCAACAGAGCGAGCAGCAGGACGGACAGCGAGCGCAAGGGCATGGGCGGAATCTCCGGAAAGCGGTGCGGCGAATTGTCGCACCGGGCCGCCGGCCGAAAATTGACACACATCACGCATAATCCGGCCCATGCGATTTTTTTCCTGCACCGCCGACGGCGCCGACCAATTGGCCACCCTGCGCCGCCTGGTCACCAGCCGCTGGGCGATTCTCGCCGGCCTCGCCGTACTCGCCGCCAGCGCCCCCGGGCTGCTCGCCATCCCCCTGCCGCAATGGCCACTGTTCGGCGTCATCGCCATCGCCGCCGTGTTCAATCTGCTGTTTCACCACCGCCTGCAGGCCGCCGCCGGCGCCACGGCCGGCGAACTGTTCAGCCAGCTGCTGTTCGACATCGTCGCCCTGTCGGCCCTGGTCTTCTTCAGCGGCGGCGCCACCAATCCGCTGATCTCGCTGCTGCTGCCGCCGGTGGCCATCGCCGCGCTGACCCTGCCGCCGCGCTGCGTACTCGCCATCGGCGCCATCGCCGTCGCCGCCTACTCGCTGCTGCTCGTCGTCTATGTGCCGCTGCCGATGCCTGACGCGACGCGGGCGACGCAACTGCACCTGGTCGGCATGTGGCTGACCTTCACCGTCTCGGCGGCGATGATCGCCTGGTTCGTCGTCCGCATGACCCGCCTGATCCGCACCCGCGACGCCGAGCTGGCCGCCGCCCGCGAACAGGCGCTGCGCGACGAGCGGGTGCTGGCGATGGGGACGCTGGCCGCCGGCGCCGCCCACGAACTGGGCACGCCGCTGGCGACGATCAGCCTGCTCGCCGGCGAACTGGCCGCCGACACCACGCTGCCCGCTGCCGTGCGCGAGGACATCGGCCTGCTGCGCCAGCAGATCGGCCTGTGCAAGGAGATCATCACCGGCCTCTCCCGGCGGGCCGGGGCCGAACGCCTGGACAGCCCGCCGCTGCAGGCCGCCGACCGCTGGCTGGACAACCTGCGCCAGCACTGGCACGCCGTCCGGCCGCAGGCGGCCAGTCGGCTGATCATCGGCGCCGACGGCCCGGCGCCGGCCATCGTCGCCGACCCGCGCCTGGAGCAGGCGGTGCTCAACCTGCTCAACAACGCCGCCAACGCCACGTCGCAGCCCCTGGACATCCGCCTCGCCTGGGGCAGCGCCAGCCTGTGCATCGACATCCGCGACCATGGCCCCGGTTTCCCGGCCGCTGTCCTCGAGAATGCCGGGTTGCACGGCCTGCCGGCCCATGCCGGCGGCAGCGGCATTGGCCTGTTGCTGACACGCACCGCCATCGAACAGCTCGGCGGCAGCCTGAGCCTGAGCAACCCCGACGAGGGCGGCGCCCTGGCCCGCCTCGAACTGCCGAGGACGAACGCATGAACGCCATCACCCTGGTCATCGACGACGATCCGAGTTTCAACGCCATCCTGGTGCGCACGCTGGAACGGCGCGGCCATCCGGCCCAGGGCGCCCTCGACCCGGCCAGCGCCCTCGATCTGGCGCGCCAGAGCCGGGCCGCCCGCGTCGTCCTCGATCTCAACCTGAACGGCAGCTCCGGCCTGGCGCTGATCCCCGAACTGCTGGCCATCAACCCGGATTGCCGCATCGTCGTGCTGACCGGTTACGCCAGCATCGCCACCGCTGTCGACGCGGTCAAGCTGGGGGCCATCCAGTACCTGGCCAAGCCGGTCGAGATCGAGGCCATCCTCGCCGCCTTCGACGACGACGGCCCCGATTTCGACGTCATGGCGCCGGACGAGCCGCTGTCGGTCGACCGCCTCGAATGGGAGCACATCCACCGCGTGCTCAACGAGAACGAAGGCAACATCTCGGCCACCGCCCGCGCCCTGAAAATGCACCGGCGCACGCTGCAGCGCAAACTCGCCAAGCGCCCCGTGCGCAGCTGACGCCCCGCGCCGCCCGCCACCTCGGCCGGCGCCGCCCGTTTCCGCCGTCTTGCCTGGATAAGCGCCAACCGGCCCTTTATACTGAGGCGAAGCCGGGCCTGCCTGGAGCTGCGCTTTCGCCCTAGCCACCAAGGCAATCCCTGGCCGTCGCTTTTCCCCGGATAGCTAGCCGCCCATGAGCCTTGACCTGATCGTCTTGCTGCCTTTCCTTGGCGCCGTCCTCCTAGCCCTGATGCTCCGTGCCGGGCGCAATGCCTGCGCCAGCAGCGCCTTCGCCGTGACGCTGCTGGCCTTCGCCCTGCTGATGACGCATGCCCCGATGCTCTTCCGCGGCGAGACACTGCGCGTCGGCGTCGAATGGCTGCCGCGCCTCGGCCTCAACCTGAACTTCTTCATCGACGGGCTGGGTTTCTTCTTTGCCGGGCTGATCCTCGGCATCGGGCTGCTGATCATCATCTACGCCCGCTTCTACCTGGCCCGGGAAGATCCGCCGGCGAGCTTCTACGCCTACCTGCTGCTGTTCCAGGGCGCCATGCTCGGCATCGTGCTGGCCGACAACATCCTGCTGCTGCTGATCTTCTGGGAACTGACCAGCCTCTCCTCCTTCCTCCTCATCGGCTACTGGAAGCACCTGCCGGCATGCCGCCAGGGCGCCCGCATGGCGCTCACCGTGACCGCTGCCGGCGGCCTGGCGATGATCGCCGGCATGCTGCTCCTCGGCGACATCGCCGGCTCCTACGATATTTCGGAAATCCTCCGGCACAAGGCAACGATCCAGGCCTCGCCGCTCTACCTGCCGGCGTTGATCCTGATCCTCGGCGGCTGCTTCACCAAGAGTGCCCAGTTCCCCTTCCATTTCTGGCTGCCGCACGCCATGGCGGCACCGACGCCGGTTTCCGCCTACCTGCACTCGGCGACCATGGTCAAGGCCGGGCTGTTCCTGATGGCCCGCCTATGGCCGGTACTGGCCGGCACCGAGGCCTGGTTCTACATCGTCGCCGGCACCGGCCTCGCCACCATGCTGATCGCCGCCTGGATCGCCCTGTTCAAGGACGACCTGAAGGGCCTGCTCGCCTATTCGACGGTCAGCCACCTCGGCCTGGTCACCTTCCTGCTCGGTCTCGGCACGCCGCTGGCCGCCGTCGCCGCCGTCTTCCACATCCTCAACCACGCCATCTTCAAGGCGGCGTTGTTCATGAACGCTGGCAGCATCGAGCACGCCGCCGGCACCCGCGACATCCGGCGCCTCGGCGGCCTGCTGCTGCTGATGCCGGTGGGCGCCACGATCGCCCTGCTGGCCGCCGGCGCGATGGCCGGCGTGCCGCTGCTCAACGGTTTCCTCTCCAAGGAGATGATGCTCGACGCGGCGGCGCAAACGACCTGGGCCGGCCCGGCCTGGCTGATCCCGGCACTGGCGACGCTGGCCGCCAGCGTCTCGGTCGCCTATTCCTTCCGCTACATCGTCCATGTCTATTTCGGCCAGGCGCGCGACGACTATCCGCGGCCGCCGCAGGATCCGCCCTTCGGCCTTTGGGCGCCGTCGGCGCTGCTCGTCGTCGCCGTCGTCGCCATCGGCCTGTTCCCCGCCGCCGTTGCCGGACCGCTGGTCGCCGTCGGTGCCGGCGCCGTCGTCGGCGGGCTGTTGCCCGACTACCAACTGGCCCTCTGGCACGGCCTGACGCCGGCGCTGGGCATGAGCCTGCTGGCCACCGCCGTCGGCCTGACCCTGCTCTGGCGCTACGCCAGCGTGCGCGACCGCTGGCTGGCGGCGCCGCATCCGGATGCCCGGACGTTGTTCCAGCAGGCGCTGGCCTCCAGCATCCGCCTGGCCAAGAGCTGCACGCATGGCCTGCACAACGGTTCGCTGCAACGCCAGCTGGCGTTCCTGATCGTCGCCGCCATCAGCATCGCCGGCTGTGCCTTCCTCGCCGCCAGCCACGCCGCCGGCAGCCGGCCGCTGCTCGCCGCGACGCCGGTGGCCGTCGTCGCCTGGCTGCTGCTCGCCGTCGCCAGCGTCGGCGTCGCCGTGCTGCACCGGCGCCGCCTGCTGGCGCTGATCACCCTCGGCGTCATCGGCATCATCGTCGCCCTCGGCTTCCTCTACTTCTCGGCGCCCGACCTGGCGCTGACGCAGATTGCCGTCGAGGTGGTCACCATCATCCTGATGCTGCTCGCCCTCAACCTGCTGCCCAAGAAGATGCCGCGCGACAGCAGCCGGCGGCGCCGCTGGCGCGACGTCGGCATCGCCACGCTCGGCGGTCTCGGCCTCGGCGCCGCCACCTGGGCGATGCTCACCCGCGACGGCGCGACGCTCTCCGGCTACTACCTGGAGAACGCGCTGCCCGGCGGTGGCGGCCGCAACGTGGTCAATGTCATCCTGGTCGACTTCCGCGGCTTCGATACTTTCGGCGAGATCATCGTCCTCGGCATTGCCGCCCTGGTCATCTTCGCCCTGCTCGACGGCGCCCTGCAGGGCGAGATCGGGCGCAAGCTGGCGGCTCGCGTACCCGAGCAGAAACAGCTTGGCGACCGCCACCCGGTGATGCTAGTGGTCGCCAACCGGGTCATGCTGCCGCTGGCGCTGATGGTCGGCGCCCATATCTTCCTGCGCGGCCACGACCTGCCCGGCGGTGGTTTCATTGCCGGCCTGGTGGTCGCCGTCGCCCTGATCCTGCAATACGTGGCCAGCGGTTTCGGCTGGGCGACGCGCCGCCTGCGCATCGATTACCACGTGCTGATCGGTCTCGGCATCCTGAGCGCCGGCCTCACCGGCATCGCCGCCTGGCTCGCCGACCGCCCCTTCCTGACCAGCGCCTTCGGCCACTTCCCGCTGCCGCTGATCGGTGAAATCGGACTGACCTCGGCCATGGGCTTCGAGCTTGGCGTCTTCCTCACCGTCGTCGGCGCCGTCATGCTGGCGCTGGCCAAGCTGTCGCGTGTCGGCCGCTGGGCCGACCAGCCGACGCCGGCCGCTGTGCCGCTGGCGCCTGACCCCGGCCAGCGGCCGGCCGAGGAGCCTTGAGATGGAATTGCTCGTCGCCAGCGCCGTGGGCCTGATGGCCGCCGCCGGCATCTACCTCGTGCTGCGCGCCCGGACCTACCCGGTGATCCTCGGCCTGGCCCTGCTCACCTACGCCACCAACGTCTTCATCTTCGTCTCCGGCCGCCTGGCGGTCGGCGTGCCACCGGTGCTCCGCGCCGGGATCACGAGCTATACCGACCCGCTGCCGCAGGCCCTGGTGCTGACGGCCATCGTCATTTCCTTCGGCATGACGGCGGTGATCGTCGTCCTCGCCCTGCGCAGCTATCTGGAAAGCGATAGCGACCATGTCGATGGCCTGGCCGACAGCATCGCCAACGAGAATCTCGAGGCGGTGCCGACGGCCGACGCGCCGACGGAGCCACGATGAGCCACTGGATCATCTTCCCCATCCTGCTGCCGGCGCTGATGGCGCCGATCCTGCTGATGGGCGCCCGCTTCGACATCCGGCTGGCGCGCACCCTGTCCATTGCTTCCGCTGCCGCCCTGCTCGCTATCGCCATCCGTTTGCTGCTCGCCGCCACCGACGGTGCCGTGCTGACCTACGACCTGGGCAACTGGCCGGCGCCGTTCGGCATCGTCCTCGTCCTCGACCGTTTGGCGGCGCTGATGCTCGTGCTCACCGCCGTGCTGGCGCTGCTCGTGCTGCTCTTCGCCATCGACGGCGACGACAGCCGCGGCCGGCACTTTCATGCGCTCTACCAGTTCCAGCTGATGGGCATCAACGGCGCCTTCCTGACCGGCGACTTCTTCAACCTGTTCGTCTTCTTCGAAGTGCTGCTGATCGCCTCCTACGGCCTGATGGTGCACGGCGGCGGGCCGGCTCGCCTGAAGGCCGGCGTCCAGTACGTGATCATCAACCTGGTCGGCTCCTCGCTGTTCCTGATCGCCGTCGCCATGATCTATTCGGTGGCCGGCACGCTGAACATGGCCGACCTGGCGCGCAAGGTGCCGCAGGTGGCGGCCGGCGACCAGGCGCTGCTGCAGATGGGCGGCCTGTTGCTGTTGCTGGTCTTCGCCATCAAGGCGGCGCTGGTGCCGGTGCATTTCTGGCTGCCCGGCACCTACGCCAGGGCGCCGGCCCCGGTCGCCGCCCTGTTCGCCATCATGACCAAGGTCGGCGCCTACTGCATCATCCGCCTCTACATCCTGGCCTTCGGCGCCGAGGCCGGCGCCGCCGCCTGGCTGGCCGCCCCCTGGCTGTTGCCGGCGGCCCTGGGCACGCTGCTGCTGGGTGCCATCGGCGTCCTCGCCGCCCGCCACCTCGGGCAACTGGCGGCCTTCGCCGTCATCGCTTCGATGGGTATGCTGCTGGCGACCGTCGCCCTATTCACCCCTGCCAGCCTGGCGGCCGCCCTGTACTACCTGCTGCACTCGACGCTGGTCGGCGCCACGCTGTTTCTCATCGCCGACCTCGTCGCCCGCCGCCGGCCAGGCCATGCCGACGCCCTCTCCATCGCCCCGCGCTTCCCGCACCTGGCCCTGCTCGCCGGCGCCTTCCTCATCGCCGCCATCGCCATGAGCGGCATGCCGCCGCTCTCCGGCTTCATCGGCAAGCTACTGATCCTCGATGCGGCGCGCCGCCACCCGACGGCCATCGGCTTCTGGGCGCTGATCCTCGGCAGTTCGCTGCTGATCATCGTCGGCTTCGGCCGCGCCGGCAGCACGCTGTTCTGGAAGAGCGCCGGCGAACCAGGCAGCTTCCCCGAGCTGCCGCGGCGTAACGCCTTATCCTACGTCGCGGTCGGCGCCCTGCTCGCCTGCTCGCTTCTGCTGACGCTGTTTGCCGGCCCGCTGACCGGCTACCTCGACGCCACCGCCGTCCAGGTCTTCGATACCGGCCGCTATACCGATGCGGTGCTGCTGCCGATACCGCCGTTTCTCGATGGAGCCGCACCGCCATGACCGCGCCCCACACCCCGCCCGAGGCGCCGAGCCTGTTGCAGCGCTGGCTGCCGCACCCGCTGCTGACGGTGACGCTGACCGTGATCTGGCTGCTGCTGGCCAACCGCTTCAGCGTCGGCGGGCTGCTCGTCGGCCTGCTGCTCGGCCTGAGCATTCCGCACCTCACCGCCCGCTTCTGGCCGGATCGCCCACACATCCGGAACTACGGCAAGGCCCTCGCCTACGTGCTGCTGGTCATCTACGACATCATCATCGCCAACCTCCAGGTGGCGTGGATCATCCTGTTCCGCCAGCCGAACAGCCTCGACACCTGCTGGCTGTGCGTGCCGCTCGACCTGAGCAATCCCGAGGCGATCACCGTCTTCGCCGGCACCATCACGATGACGCCGGGCACGGTCAGCTGCGACCTATCGGCCGACGGCCGCGCCCTGCTCGTCCACTGCCTGGATGCGCCCGACCGCGCGGCGGCAGTGCGCGACATCAAGGCGCGCTACGAATCCCGACTCAAGGAGATCTTCCCGTGATCGCGACCGCCATCCACTACGCCTACGGCGCGCTGTGTCTGGCGCTGCTGTTCAACCTCTGGCGCCTGTTCGCCGGGCCGACGATCATCGACCGTATCCTCGCCGTCGACGCCATGGTGCTCAACATCATCGCCCTGATCATCCTCTACGGCATCGATCAGGCGACGCCACTGTACTTCGAGGCAGCGCTGATCTTCGCCATGTTCGGCTTCGTCTCGACAGTCGCCTACTGCAAGTTCATCCGCCGCGGCGACGTCATCGAATAAGGAACCAGGCCATGGACACATTCGGCGAAATCCTCGTCAGCACCTTGATCGTCATCGGCGCCACCTTCGCCCTGATCGGCTCCTACGGCATGCTGCGCCTGCCCGAGGTGATGACCCGCCTGCATGCGGCGACCAAGGCCAGCACGCTCGGCATCGGCGGCATCCTGCTCGCCTCGATGTGCCACTTCCTGATCTTCCAGGGCACGCTGTCGATCCACGAACTGCTGATCTCGCTGTTCCTCTTCCTGACCGCGCCGATCACCGCCCTGTTCGTCGCCCGAGCCTACCTGCACATCCGCCCGGAAGTCGGCGCGCAGTTGCCGAAACCGGAAAACGGTGATTGGAGCACTTACGAGACGCCGAGCGGGAATGTTCGGCCGCGTACCTGAAGATAGATGCTGCGGCGCAGAGGAAACCTACGCCAGCGCAGTAAGCCACTAACTCTGGGGAAACCCCGGGGCCACACCTCTGCCATGCGCCGTTGCGCTGATCGAGCGACAGGTTTTGAAGCTTGGCAGCTATGCAGATAGCTTGGCCATTGAGTACTCCTCGGCCTTTGCGGCCGTTCAGTTCCCGCGGGCCGAACGGCTGCAGTTTTGTCTACTGCCGCCATTAGGCGCGTCAGACCTGAATGGCACCTTTCACTTTCCCGGAGCGGCAGAGCTCAACCCGAAGCTGTCGGCGAGGATCGAAATTTCCGCTCTGCTGGAATCGCATTTTGAGAAACGCCTAAAGGGCCTAGTCCACCCCGAGCAGCATGTTGTTGAGCGCCGACTTGCTAGGCACCTCCTTCTCATCAATCATTCGCATGAGCACGCGCTGAAGGATATTGAAGGTCTGCATCAAGTGCTCGGTGTTGTGTTTTGGCTTGAGCGGGATGGTGCTTGCCAGACGCCTCTGGCGGTTTGAACGCCATTAAGTGAGAACTCATCAGGTGAGCGAACGTCGGATACAAGACCAAACCCTCACCGAGTTTGTACTCATCCCACTCGGGAGGGAGTTTCAGGTTAGTGAAGCCAGCGTAGAAGTTAGTGGACTGACTCACGGCGTCTCCGTCCTACCTGACAGCTCCTTCATGGCCTGATCAAAGGCCTTACTGTGCTGTCCTGATGGGGCGTGCAACATCGAACTCGCAAACTCGGCGAATTCCTCAAGGACGTCGATTGGTTTGGTACTGAGCTGTTTTTCCGCACCACTAGCACCTGCTTCGCGAAAGGCATTGAACATTCCCTGCAAAAACACAGTAGCGTCCCCCTCGGTCACCGTTGCATCGAGGTTGTGAGCCAATCTGTTGCGGATCTTGTTCAAGTGTCGGATACCGGGAATTAGCAACTCGACCGTCCTGTCGCCGCTTTGTAGCAGGTTGATCTTCTGATTGAAGGTAATGCGAGCCTCGTCCAGGTCGCCAAGCTTGGGGTTCGTGTGCTGCAAGAATTCCGTGAGGTAGTACTCGACGTGAAGGTGGGCTCGCAGGATGCGCCCAATCGTCAGCACGTCCTTGTTCCACCGTGCTTTCATTGCGTAATACTCAGCTTCCATGCTGGCGATGACTTGCTCGCGACCTCCCATGAGTTCTACTACTCGTGCTGCGACTGCCGTCATGTCTGGCAACTTGCGATCGTCTGCCACCATTTGCTCCCAATTCATTTGTATTGGAAAAAAGGATAGCACTCGTTTGCTCGACGCAGCCTTTGCCGAATGAAGGGCTGGTATGCGAAGTGGCGATTGGCGATCCTGGCCGGGCTCTGCCGCTCCGGGAGAGTGAAATCGGCCATTCAGGTCTGAATCGCGCCGAATGGCAGCCGTAGATCAAACTGCTGCCGTTGGATTTCGGGAGCTGAACGGCCGTTCAGATCGACAAGCACGTCTTGACCAACCGACAGCTTTCCGGATACAGCAGCAGTTCATAACCAAAAAAATGGCGGCCACCGGGCCGCCATTTTTGCCTGAGCCGCCGTCGCTCAGTGCTTGTTGCCCATCGGCATCGGCGCCGCCACCGGGCGCACCACCTTGGCGTCGACCTGCTTGCTGCTGCCGTCGTCGAAGGTCAGCGTGATCGGCACGACGTCGCCTTCCTTCATCGGCGCCTGCAGGTCGATCAGCATCACGTGCAGGCCGCCCGGCTTCAATACCGCTTCGCCGCCGGCCTTGATGTCGATCGCCGGCACCGGGCGCATCTTCATCACGCCGTTGTCGTTCAGGTGGGTGTGCAGTTCGGTGACTTTCGACACCGGATTGGCGGCCTTCAGCACCTTGATGTCCTTGCTGCCGCCATTGCGGATGACCATGAAGGCGCCGGTTGCCGGCGCGTTCGGCGGCGCCAGGCGGACATAGGGTTCATGCACGGTGACCTGATCGGCGGAACCGGCCAGGGCGCCGGCGGACATCATCAGGCCGGCTATGAGCAGGGACAGCTTGTTCATCGGATTTCTCTCTTTCATGGCTGTAGCAAAACCTTGCGGATCTCCGCCACCACCTGTTCGGCGGCCGCGCCGTGCGGCAGCTTGCCGAGCAGCCGGCCGTCGCGGCCGATGACGAAGGTGTCGGAGCTGTGATCGACGACGTAGCCGTCACCGGCCGTCGCCACTTTCTGCTCGGCGTAGAAGACGCCGTAGCGGCGGGCGACCTCGGCCAGCGTTTCGCTGTTGCCGGTGACGCCGACGATGGCCGGATGGAAGAACTCGGCGTATTCCTTGAGGCGGGCCGGGGTGTCGCGTTTGGGATCGACCGAGATGAAGATCACGGCGACCTTGGCCAATTCCTCGGCGCTCAGCTGGTTGAGCCCGGCGGCGGTGGCCGACAGCGAGGTCGGGCAGATGTCCGGGCAGTAGGTGTAGCCGAAATAGACCAGCACGGCCTTGCCACGAAAATCGCTGAGACGCAGCGGGCCGGCCGCCGAATCGAGGGCGAAGTCGCCGCCGGCCGGCGGCATGGCGATGGGCAGCGGCCGTTCCGGCATTTCCGGATCCCAGAACAGGCCGAGGCCGGTGACCAGGGCGACGAGGGCGACGACGATAGCGAGCAGCAGGCGTTCGGACATGCGTTCAGTGCCCTCCGGAGGCAAAGCGGAAAGGGATGGCCAGGCGCTGGCTGCCGCGCTCGATCAGCACTGTCGCCTGCCAGTCCATCTGGCCGGTGATGCAGACCGGCAGCGTCACCTCGGCGACGTGCAGGCCGTTGCCGCGGTCGGCGAAGCGCGGCCGGTTGTAGCCCATGTTCATGTCGATGCCGGTGAAATCGACTTCGACGCGCGACGGGGCGAAGCCTTGCGTCGTCACCCGCGCTTCGAAGGGCCGGACCAGCGGAATCGGCAGCGTGCCCATCAGCAGTTCGACGCTGCCGCCATCGGGTAGGGCGACGCGGCAGGGGCCGTGCTGCAGGTTGCAGGCGGCATCGGGCTGGACCACCAGATCAGCCTTGGGCAGCAGCAAGGGCGACAGCTTGTAGCCGACCACGACAACCAGGGCGATCAACAGGACGCCGATCGCGTCAATCAGGATTTTCTTGTTCAACAGGGGCTTTCGGACGGCTCGGCGAGGGAAACGACATTGTCCGCGATCAATGCCGGGTGGAATTAGCAGACATCAATTTTTTCACAGTCGGGGCGGCATACAGTGTGCGACAAATTGCCGCAGGGGCTGGAATTGCCTGCGTCGATGGGGGGTAGAACGCAGAAGTTCTTGTTTATTCGGGAGATATCAAATGAGTAGATTTGCAGTCAAATCCACCGTGCTGCTCGTTGCAGCCGGCATCGGGTTCGGCGCCGCCAGCACCGCCTGGTCGGCCGAATCCCTGCAGGACGTGCTGAAACGGCGCGGCCTCAGCCAGCAGGACGTCCTGGCCGCGGCCAAGACCTATGTGCCGACCGGCAAGCGCGACGAATTCGTCGTCTTCAGTTCCGGCGGCCAGTCCGGCCAGGTCATCGTCTACGGTATTCCGTCGATGCGCATCCTCAAGTACATCGGCGTGTTCACGCCGGAACCGTGGCAAGGCTACGGCTACGATGAGAACTCCAAGGCTGTGCTGCGCCAGGGCAACATCGACGGTAAGGAAATCAACTGGGGCGACACGCACCACCCGGCCATTTCCGAAACCAACGGTCAGTACGACGGCCAGTTCCTGTTCATCAACGACAAGGCCAACCCGCGCCTGGCGGTGATCGACCTGCGCGACTTCGAGACCAAGCAGATCGTCGTCAATCCGATCTACAAGTCCGAACACGGCGGCGCCTTCGTCACCACCAACAGCGAATATGTGATCGAAGCGGCGCAATACCCCGCCCCGCTCGAGAACAAGAAGTTCTTCCCGCTCGAGGAAATGAACGACAAGTATCGCGGCGGCGTCACCTACTGGAAGTTCGATCGCAAGGAAGGCCGCATCAACGCCAAGGAATCCTTCTCCGTCGAACTGCCGCCGTACTGGCAGGATCTGTCCGACGCCGGCAAGGGCCCGTCGGAAGGCTGGTCGTTCACCAACTCGTTCTGCTCCGAGCGTTACGTCGGCGGCATCGAGAAGGGTCGTCCGCCGTATGAAGCCGGCTGTTCCGCCAAGGACACCGACTACCTGCACATGATCAACTGGAAGAAGGCCGCCGAACTGGTCGCCGCCGGCAAGGCGAAGACCGTCAACGGCCACAAGGTGCTGCCGATCGA
>PHCU01000257.1 GCA_002842345.1 Betaproteobacteria bacterium HGW-Betaproteobacteria-12
GGTCGGCCGGATAGCCGGTGCGCGGATCGAGCAGGTGCGAGTAGCGCTGGCCATCGACTTCAAAGAAACGCTGATAATCGCCGGAAGTACCGATCGCTTCGCCATCGGCCAGTTCGACGGTGGCTAACGGGCCGGGCTGACGCGGATGCTGGATGCCGACCCGCCACTTGCGGCCTTCCTTGCTGCCGAGTGCCATGACGTTGCCGCCGATGTTGATCAACGCATTGTTGATGCCCTGGCCGCGCAGAATGGCGGCAGCGCGGTCAAGCGCGACGCCTTTCAGGTAGCCGCCGAAATCGAGCGCGACATCGGGGTTGCGGCTGCTGATGGTGTGCTCGGTGATGGTCAGATCGGCCATCGATGGCTTGCTGGCGAGCCAGGCTTTGATTTCATTGGGCGCCGGTAACTGGGCTTTGAATTCATCCGCCTGAAAACCCCAGAGTTTGATCAGTTGGCCAATGCCGGGATCGAAAAGACCGTCACCCTGGGCGCTGAGTGCTTGCGCCTCGCGGGCAAAATCGGCCAGCTCCGGCGTGACTTGATGCCCGGCGTGGGCACTTCCTTCGGGGCGCACCCCAAGGGCACTTCCTTCGGGGCGTACCCCAAGGGCACTTCCTTCGGGGCGCAGGTGGGAATCCATGTTTTGCAACTGGATTCCGGGTCAAGCCCGGAATGACGTAACTGAGGAATACATTCATGAAAATTCTCGTCCCCGTCAAACGGGTAGTTGATTACAACGTCAAGATACGGGTCAAAGCCGACGGTTCCGGCGTCGAACTCGCCAACGTCAAAATGAGCATGAATCCCTTCGACGAAATCGCCATCGAAGAAGCCGTGCGACTCAAGGAAGCCGGCATCGCGACGGAAGTCATCGCCGTCTCCTGTGGCGTCGCCGCCTGCCAGGAGACGCTCCGCACCGCGCTGGCCATTGGTGCCGACCGCGGCATTCTCGTCGACTGCGGTGATGTTGACCTCCAGCCGCTGGCCGTTGCCAAATTGTTGAAGGCCCTGTGCGACAAGGAACAACCGCAACTCGTCATCTGCGGCAAACAAGCCATCGACGACGACGCCAACCAGACCGGCCAGATGCTCGCCGCCCTGCAAAACTGGCCGCAAGCCACCTTCGCCTCCAAGGTCGTCATCGCTGGCGGCAAAGCCACCGTCACCCGTGAAATCGACGGCGGCCTCGAAACCCTCGAGATCACTATGCCGGCCGTTGTCTCCACCGACCTGCGCCTCAACGAGCCGCGCTACGCCACGCTCCCCAACATCATGAAAGCCAAGAAAAAGCCGCTCGAAACCCTCAAGCCGGCCGACCTTGGCGTCGACGTCACGCCGCGCCTGACCACCCTCAAAGTCGCCGAACCCGCCAAGCGCTCGGCCGGCATCAAGGTGGCCGATGTCGCCGAACTGGTGAACAAGCTACGCAATGAAGCGAAAGTGATCTAGGACAACCGAACACCGCTCGAGCACGTCATCCCCGCGTAGGCGGGGATCCAGGTTTCAAGCATGGGCTGGATTTCCGCCTACGCGGGAATGACGTAATCAGGGATTTCCGAAAGGAGCAACACCGTATGACTATTCTCGTTATTGCCGAACACGACCACCAGCAACTCAAGGCCGCCACCCTCAACACCGTTGCTGCCGCAGGCAAAATCGGTGGCGACATTCACGTTCTCGTCGCCGGCTCCGCCTGCGCTGCCGCCGCCCAGGAAGCCGCCACCCTCGCTGGTGTCAGCCTCGTCAAAGTCGCCGACGCCGCCCACTACCAAAGCCAGACCGCCGAGAACCTCAGCGCGCTGATCATCGCCAACGCATCCGGCTACAGCCACATCCTCGCCCCGGCCACCACGTTCGGCAAGAACCTCATGCCGCGTGTCGCCGCCCTGCTCGATGTGGCGCAAATCTCCGAAATCACCGGCGTCGAATCCGCCGACACCTTCGTCCGTCCGATCTACGCCGGCAATGCCCTGGCTACCGTCAAGAGTGCCGACGCCGTCAAAGTCATCACCGTGCGCACGACGGCCTTTGACACGGTCAACCGGGAAAATGCCGCCAAAATCGAAAGCATCGCTGCGGCCAACGACACTGCCCAAAGCACCCTCACCAACCGCGAACTGACCCAATCCGAGCGGCCCGAACTCGGTGCTGCCAAGATCATCGTCTCCGGTGGTCGTGGTCTGGGCAGTGGCGAGAACTACCACACCCTGCTCGAACCGCTCGCCGACAAGCTCGGTGCGGCGCTGGGTGCGTCCCGCGCGGCCGTCGATGCCGGTTTCGTCCCGAACGACTATCAGGTTGGCCAGACCGGCAAGATCGTTGCCCCGCAGCTTTACATCGCCGTCGGCATCTCGGGTGCGATCCAGCATCTTGCCGGGATGAAGGAGTCGAAGGTCATCGTCGCCATCAACAAGGATCCCGATGCGCCGATCTTTCAGGTGGCGGATTACGGGCTGGTGGCTGACCTGTTCGAAACCATTCCGGCCCTCGTCGCCGCCGTCTAAACAAACAATTCGCAAGAAACACGGAGATAAACCCATGAGCACCTATATCGCCCCGATTCGCGACATGCAGTTCGTCCTCAACGAAGTGGCCGGCCTCGAAGAAATCTGCGCCCTGCCCGGTAACGAGGAA
>PHCU01000258.1 GCA_002842345.1 Betaproteobacteria bacterium HGW-Betaproteobacteria-12
AGGAAATGCCGGGGGAGAGGGCTGGTTGCGATAACCGGCGCCACTACCCCGTGGCACATCCGCTGGTTGTCGCAGGCCGGTATCCGGGCTCGCAAGTCTTGACGTATCGCCTTCCCAGGATCAACCCAGTGGCTTTGTGATACGCCCGCACTTGCTTACCGTTGCGGGGGCAGCAGCGGCTTGGTCGCTTGCGCGACGCACCGCTTTCCCGTTTAACTGCGCTTGGCAAGCAAGGCCGTGCGCAGCACCTGAAACAATTGCTATATTACCTTTTGCTAGGGCCAGCTGGCAGTTTGGCGTCGCCGTCCTCAGTGGTTATAGGAGAGCGAGGCGAACCAGGCGCGACCGGGGGCGGCGTAGTAGGAAAAATAGTCCCGGTCGAACAGGTTGCCGACCGCCAGCGAGGCCGTCAGCTGGCGACTGAAGCGATAGGCCAGCCGGGCATCGACGACGAAATAAGCGTCGTAGGCTTTGTAGACGCCGGTCGCCTTGTCGGCATTGCTGTCGTCGCTGAACTGCTTGCTGGCATAGCGTCCGCTGGCGGCCAATTGCCAGGCGCCGCGGCGGCTGTCGAAACCGAGGCTGGCCTGCTTGCGCGGCAAGAGGGTCAGCTGCTTGCCGACCGAGGTTGGCGAGGCCTGGTTTTCCAGCATTTCGCTGTCGGTGTAGGTGAGATTGGCGAAGACCTGGTTGTCGGCGTCGAAGCGGTGCGTAATACCAAAGGTAAGGCCGCTGCTCTCGGCCTTGCCGGCGTTGATGCGCAGCCGCACGTCCTTGCCGCCGGGGCCCGGCTGGCGCGGCCCGAGGTAGATCAGGTCGGTAATTTCATTGTGGAAGTAGGTGCTGCGGATCTCGCCACCCGTCCACGGCTGCCAGTCGACGCCCACTTCCCAGGCAGTGACGGTTTCCGGCTTGAGGGCCGGATTGGCGCTGATGTTGTAGGTGCTTAGCGACGAACTGCGGTACAGGTCGTAGACCGTCGGCGCATGGAAGGCCTGGCCGGCCGAGGTGCGCAGGGTCAGGCGCTCGGACAGACGCAGTGAGGCGCCGATCTTCGGGCTCCAGGCCGATTCGCGGCGTTTTTCGTGCGGGTAGCGTCCGGACGGGTCGATGCTCAGGCCGCCGGAATTTTCCCAGTGATCGTAGCGCAGGCCGCCCTGCACGGTCAGATTGGGCGTCAGCGACCAGTTGTCCTGGAGATAGGCAGCGTTCAGGTTCATCTTTCCCTTGGCACGCGAATACAGGCCGGTACGCGAATCGGGATCGGCCCAGTTGCTCAGGGTGTAGTCCCTGGCATCGGCGCGGTCCTGCCGAAAGGCGTAGCCGATGGTCAGGTCATGGGCGCCCAGGGTGGCATTCCAGTAGCTGTCGACACTGGTCGAATCGGAGGGGCTGTCGTTCAGGCGTCCCGGTCCGCCAACGGCCGTCGCCCCGGCGGTCGCGATGATGAAGGAATTAGTCTGCACCGCGCTGTGGCTGAGCAGAAAATTCAGATGGCCGATGCCGAAGGCGCTCTCGTAACCGGCGTGAACGATCTGGCGCCGGTAGTCGCTGTCGCCGCCGGCGAAGGCCGAGGTGTACACCGGTGCCCCGGTGGCGTTGGAGTGCAGGTAGGTTTCCGGGCGATCGTAGGCGTAACCGTACTCCTGCAGCAGCCAACCGGCACGCCAGCGGCTGTCGCCACCGAGATGCTGTTCGACTTTCACCGAGGCGCTCTGCTCTTCCCAGGTGTTGTCGCCTTTCTGGCCGAGCAGGACGGTCGGTGCGCCGAGTTCCGTCGTGGTCGGGATGCCACCGCGGGAGCCGGCCGGGCGGTTGCCGGTCACCCATTCGCTGCGATAACCATCGGTGCTTGCCCGATTGGCGGTGATGCGGAAGGCAAGTCCGTTGGCGAGCAAGCTTCCAGCGTGGATGAAAGTCTTGCGGACGTTGGCGGGCGCTTTGCCCTGGTCGACGGCATCGCCGTAGCCGATGTCGAAGCCGAACTCGGGGCCCTTGGGCATCCGGGTGACAAAGTTGATGACCCCCCCCATTGCATTGCCGCCGTATAGCGACGACATCGGGCCAAAGAGGATTTCGGCCTGCTTGACCGATTCCGGCGGGATGCCGCCGAGCAGCACGCTGCCGCTGTAGCCGTCGGTCATGGCAATGCCGTCGACCAGGACCAGCGAACGGCGATCGCTGGGCATGCCGCGTAACGCCAGTCCGGGTGTCGTCTGCAGCATGCCTTTGCCCGTCGCCACGAAGAGGCCGGACGTGTTGACCAGGATGTCGGTCAGCCGACTGGGCTGGCGGGCTTCGATTTCCCGTTCGCTGATGACCACGGTTTCGCCGGTCGCGTGTTCGAGCAACAAGGGGGCGCGGGCGGCGGTGACGAGGATGGGGGCGAGAGCCTCGTCGGCCGGCAAGGCACTGGTCTGGCCAAATGCCGCAATCAGACCCAGAGCGACGGGCCGTATGCCAAATTTCATGATTCTTCCTCTCCCGGCAGGCGTCCCCGCATGCCGGAATGCATTGAACAAGGAAATGCCGGGGGAGAGGGCTGGTTGCGATAACCGGCGCCACTACCCCGTGGCACATCCGCTGGTTGTCGCAGGCCGGTATCCGGGCTCGCAAGTCT
>PHCU01000259.1 GCA_002842345.1 Betaproteobacteria bacterium HGW-Betaproteobacteria-12
CGACGCAGCAGAATGCCTCGGCCTCCGAGGAACTGGCGGCGACCGCCGAGGAACTCGGCTCGCAGGCCGAGCAGCTGCAACAGACGATGACCTTCTTCCGCCTCGACGAAGGCAATCGCGGCGTCGTCCGCAATTTCGCCCCGCCGGCCGGCCGTGCCGCCGCCGGCAGCAAGCCGCGCCTCGCCGCCCGCAGCGTCGCGTTGGCGGTCAACGAAGGCGACTTCGAGCGTTATTGAGGAGCCGTCATGGGATCACTTGTCCAAGCCCGCGGCGGGCCCGTCGTCAGCAAGACCGAGACCGCGCCCGCCCAGTACCTGACCTTCTCGCTGGCCGGCGAAATGTTTGGCGTCGGCATTCTCAACGTCAAGGAAATCATCGAATTCGGCAACCTGACCGAGATTCCGATGATGCCGGCGTTCATTCGCGGCGTCATCAACCTGCGCGGCGCCGTCGTTCCGGTCATCGACCTGGCGGCCCGCTTCGGCGGCAAGAGCACCGAGGTCGGCCGGCGCACGTGCATCGTCATCGTCGAGGTACCGGACGAGGACACCAGGCACGATATCGGCATCATCGTCGATGCCGTCTCCGAGGTGTTGGAGATTCCCGGCAGCGAGATCGAGCCGCCGCCGTCCTTCGGCGCCCGCATCCGCGCCGATTTCATCTTCGGCATGGGCAAGGTCGCCGGCAAGTTCGTTATCCTGCTGGAAATCAACAAGGTGCTCTCGCTCGAGGAAATCGGCATGCTGACCGGCCCGGAGGCGATGACCGGCGATGCGCTGGCGGCAGGCTGAGCGGCCGGAGGGGGCGGTCGGCTTCGGGGCGCGGTCATGCTGCAGGCCGGCTGAGCAAGGCCGTTGACCGGCGCCGGTGGTTCTATTGGAGAAGCAGTGATGAATGTCCGTTCGATCCGCGTCCGCCTGCTCGGCATGATGACCCTGATCACCCTGGGGTTCGCCTTCTATCTGCTGCGCGATATCACGGCCAACCTGGCCGCCCTGAACGAGAGCCGGCGCATCGTTGCCATCAGCGAAGTGGCGGTGGCCGGCAGCGCCCTGGTGCATGAACTGCAGAAGGAGCGCGGCCTGTCGGCCGGCTTCATCGGCAGCAAGGGGGAAAAATTCCGGGATGAACTGGAGCGCCAGCGCCAGGACACCGACCGGCGGTCAACGGCGCTGGGCGAGGCGATCAAGGCCAATGCGGGGCAATTGCCGGAGGATTTGGCCAAGCGTCTGGACGGCGCCGCCGCGCTGCTGCGCGAACGCGCTGGCAAACGCAGCGCGATCAGCGCGCTGAGCCTGCCCGGCGCCGATTCCTTCGCCTGGTTCACGCAGGCCATCGAGCTGAATCTCGACGCCGTCGCGGTGGTCGCGCCCAGCCTGGCCAATGCCGGCATGGTGCGGCGCTTCACCGCCTATGTGCTGTTCCTGCAGGCCAAGGAGCAGGCCGGCCGCGAACGGGCGACGCTAAATGCCGCCTTCGCCGCCGACCGGCCGCTGGACCTGGCGCTGCTGCGTCGGCTGTCGGGCATCCTGGCCAATCAGGAAAGCTATCTGGGCAGCTTCCGCAATCTGGCCGGGCGTGGCGACAGCGAAGCGCTGAGCGCCCTGCTGGCGGCGCCGGCGGCACGCGAGACAGCGCAGATGCGCGGCATCGCGCTCGACAAGGCGGCCGTGGGCGGGTTCGGCGTCGCCCCGGGCACCTGGTTTGCCACCATCACCCGCAAGATCGATGCGATGAAGGATCTGGAAGACCGGATTGCCACGGCGACCGTCGAGGCGGCGACGCAATTGCGTGCCGAGGCCCGTAACGGGCTGCTCATCTCGGTACTGCTGACACTCCTCGTCGCGGCGGTGGCCATCGTCTTCGCCCTGTCGCTGGCCCGCATGCTGCGCGATGTCCATGCCGTGGCCCTGACAGCGCTCGGCGTGGCCGACGGCGATCTGCGGGCAACGGTGCGGGTCACCCGGCAGGATGAAATCGGCGAGTTGCAGGAGGCCATCGCGCGCACGGTGAGCAACCTGACCCGGATCATCGGCGAGGTGCGCAGCGCCGCCGACAACCTGACCAACGCCGCCGGCCAGGTTTCGGCCACCGCCCAGTCGCTGTCGCAATCCTCCAGCGAACAGGCCGCCTCGGTCGAGCAAACCACCGCGTCGATGGCGCAGATGACCGCCTCGATTGCCCGGAACACCGGGAATGCCCAGGTCACCGACGGCATGGCCGCGCGGGCCGCCAAGGAAGCCGGCGAAGGCGGCGCGGCGGTGAGCCGGACGGTCGACGACATGAAGAGCATCGCCAGCAAGATCGGCATCATCGACGACATCGCCTACCAGACCAACCTGCTGGCCCTGAACGCCGCCATTGAGGCCGCCCGGGCCGGCGATCACGGCAAGGGCTTCGCCGTCGTCGCCGCCGAAGTGCGCAAGCTGGCCGAACGCTCGCAGGTCGCCGCCCAGGAAATCGGCGCTCTGGCCTCCTCTTCGGTCAAGCAGGCCGAACGCGCCGGCACCCTGCTCAGCGAGATGGTGCCGACCATCCGCAAGACCTCCGACCTGGTCCAGGAAATCGCCGCGGCCTCCTCCGAGCAGTCGAGCGGTGTCGGCCAGATCAATGGCGC
>PHCU01000088.1 GCA_002842345.1 Betaproteobacteria bacterium HGW-Betaproteobacteria-12
TCACGGTGCCCTTGCCGGCACCTGAGGCATAACAAGGGAGACTCAACTCATGGCTCACAAGATTCTGATCGTCGATGACGAACCCAACATCGTCATTTCACTTGAATTCCTGATGAAAAAGGAAGGCTTCGAGGTCGCCGTCGCTACTGACGGCGAGGAGGCCCTGGCCAAGGTGGCCGGCTTCAACCCCGATTTGCTGCTGCTCGATGTGATGATGCCGAAAAAGTCCGGCTTCGAAGTCTGCGAGGCCTTGCGTGCCGATCCTGCCAGGGCCGGCCTGCGCATCCTGATGCTCACCGCCAAGGGGCGCGATACCGAAGTGGCCAAGGGTCTGGCCATCGGTGCCGACGCCTACGTCACCAAGCCCTTTTCGACCAAGGAGCTGGTGGCCAAGGTCAAGGACATGCTCGGCGTCGCCTGACGGCGGGACAGCGGTGACCGACTGCCCGCCCGGCGGGCGCGGAGCCGCGCAATTCAGATTGGGATGAATGCCATGAAGGCAAAATACCGTTTCCTGCTGGCCATTTGTGTGCTCGGGTTGTTGATGACTGGGCCCTTCGTCGTCACCTCCTTCCTGGTCTGGGTGGACATGAAGGAGGCCGAGCGCGTGATGCTGACCGAACTCCTGATGTCACGCCTGCCGGTGGGCACGTTGATGACCATGTTCGGCTTCGCCATCGGCGTCGCCGTGTTGCACAAGCTGTTCAAGCAGTATGTCGAGGGCCTGCTGCGGATGGCCGAAACCCTGCGCCTGATGCTCAGTGCCAACCGCAATTTCCGCGTCACCATGGAAGGGCCGCCGGAAGTCCAGCAACTGGCCAGCGCCGCCAACGATCTGGCGCAGCAGCGCGACGTGCTGATGGACGATGTCGATGCCCAGATCGCCCGGGCCAAGGCCTCGGTCGAGGAGGAGAAGAACCGCCTGGCGGCGCTGATGTCGGAACTGGCCCAGGCCGTTGTCGTCTGCAATCTCGACGGCCGCATCCTGCTCTACAACAATCGCGCCCGGCTGCAATTCAAGGCCCTGGCCCAAGGACCGACCTCGGTCTCCGGCGGCGCGCTGATCGGGCTCGGCCGCTCGATCCACTCGATCCTGGAAAAGAGCCAGGTCGAGCATGCCCAGGAAGTCATCCGCCAGCGCCTGCTTGCCGGCAAGTCAGCCATTTCCAACTTTATTACGACGACCCGCGGCGGTCAGTTGCTGCGCGTACAGATGGTGCCGGTCCTGGCGCCCGGCGCCGATGGCGACGCCACGATGTCGGGCCTGGTGCTGACGGTCGAGAACATCACCCGCAGCCTGGAACAGGAGGCACGGCGCGACCAGGTCCTGCATTCGCTGACCGAGGGTAGCCGGGCGGCACTCGGCAATATTCGGGCGGCGGTCGGCAACCTGATCGACTATCCGGACATGGAGCCGGAATTGCGCGAACGCTTCGTCAGCGTCGTCGCCGACGAGGCCGGCAAGATGAGCCAGCGCCTCGATCAGACCATGGTCGAGTTTTCCGATTCGATGAAGACCCGCTGGCCCTTGGAAGATGTGCTCGGCATCGACCTGATCGCCGCCGCCCAGCGGCGCATCGACGACAAGCTGAAACTGCCGACGAAGACCGAGGAACTGGACGATGCCCTGTGGATCAAGGCCGACAGTTTCTCGCTGGTCTTTGCCCTGGTCTTCCTGGCCAGCAAGCTGCAGGATCACTACGAGCCGCGCGAACTGCGCTTCCGCCTGACCGCTGCAGGCAAGCTGGCCTATCTCGACCTGATCTGGGCGGGGCCGGCGATGTCCTCCGAGACCTTCTACACTTGGGAAATGGACACCATGCAGATCGGCAGCGAGACCAGCCCGCTGTCGCTGCGCGACGTCATCGACCGGCATGGTGGTGAAGTCTGGTACCAGCGGGAAAAGGCGGCGCATCGCGCTTTCTTCCGTTTCGTACTGCCGGTGGCGACGCCGGAGATCGAGGCCGAGGCCGAAGACCGCAAGCGCGGCAGCGGCCGGCCGGAGTACTACGATTTCGACCTGTTCAACTTCGCCGACAAGTCGATCGATCTCGACCGCAAGCTGAGCGAATTGACCTACACGGTATTCGATACCGAAACCACCGGCCTGGAGCCCTCGAAAGGTGACGAGATCATCCAGATCGGTGCCGCCCGCATCGTCAACAATCGTCTGCTGCAGCAGGAAATCTTCGATCAGATCGTCGACCCGGAAATTCCGCTCAAGCCGGAGTCGATCCCGATCCACGGCATCACCGAAGACATGGTGCGCGGCAAGCCGAATATCGACATCGTCCTGCCGGCCTTCCACGAATTCTGCGAAGACACCGTGCTGATCGCCCATAACGCGGCTTTCGACATGCGCTTCCTGCAACTCAAGGAGGAGCGTACCGGGCTGCGTTTCTCGCAGCCGGTGCTCGATACGCTGCTGCTCTCGGCAGTCGTGCATCCGAACCAGGAGTCGCACCGGCTCGATGCCATTCTCGAGCGCCTCGGCATCCACTGCGACACCCGGCACAACGCCCTGGAGGACGCCATCGCTACCGGCGAGGTCTTCCTCAAGTTGCTGCCGCTGCTGGAGGAAAAGGGCATCGTTACCGTCCGCCAGGCGCTGGAAGCCGCCGAGAAGACCTATTTCGCGCGCATCAAGTACTAGGGCAATGGACGATCTCGAGGTGCTGCTGCCCGCTCGTCAGCAGGAACAATTGCTGGCTGAGCTGGCGGCGCTGGAAGCAGTCGACGCGGCACCCGAATTCGCCCGGCGCCTGCGGTGTTTCCTCTTCGCCCTGGCCGGCCGGGGTATCGGCGGGCTGGCCATGACGCGCTTGATCTCGGTCTTCAACGACCGTTTGAGCCAGCGGGTGATCGCCTTGACGGCGCGTCATCACCGCCTGCCACAGGTCGACTGGTGCTGGCTGGCGATGGGCTCGGAAGGGCGGCACGAACAGACCTTCGTCAGCGACCAGGACAATGGCCTGGTCTTCAATGCCAGCGATGATCGCGAGGCGGCAGCGCTGCGCGCCTTGTTCCTGCCCTTCGCCCAAGAGGTGAATCGGCGTTTGGCCGAGTGCGGTTTCGCGCTGTGCAGCGGCCAGATCATGGCCGGCAATCCAGCCTGGTGCCTGTCCTACGACGAATGGCGCGATCTCTTCATCGACTGGGTGCGCCGTCCGGAACCGACGGCGCTGCTCAATGCGACGATTTTCTTCGATCTCCGGCCGCTCTATGGTCAGGGCGAACTGGGGGCGCGCCTGCGTTCGCTGATTCTCGCCCTGACCACCGATACCCCGGCTTTCCAGCACTTGATGGCGGCCAACGCGCTGCAGGCTGCCGTACCGCTCAACTTCCGCGGTGCGGTGGCGGCTGATGGGGCGGGGGCGCTCGATCTGAAAAAGTCGGGCAGTCGCATCTTCGTCGACGCGGCGCGCATCTTCGCCCTGACCACCGGCGTCGGCGTGGTCAATACCAGCGAACGCCTGCATGGGGCCGGCAAGCTGGCCGGCATGACCCCGGGCGAGATCGCCGCCGCCGATGCGGCCTTCTCGCACGTGCTGCGCCTGCGCCTCGATCAGCAACTGGCCGACCGTGCCGGTGACGAGATCGACAGTCACGGCTTCAAGCCGTCGACGCTGCACGAAGTCGATACGGCCATCCTGCTTGAATCGCTGCGCCAGGCCCGCCGTCTGCAACAGCGTCTCAAGTTAAACTACCTACTTTGAAAATCAGGGGATGTCGTGAATATGTCTCAGAGCATGTCTGACGAGCAGGGCGAAGAGTCCGTCGCCTGGGTCGCGAGCGAATTGCGCGACGACGGCCGCCGCCGAATGGCCGGCAACACCCAGGCTTTTCTCAGCAAGCACGCGCCCTTCAACAAGATGTCGGCGGAGGCCCTGCAGACCTTCGGCGAAAAGGCGCAAATCGTTTTCTATCCGGCCGGCAGTGAAATCATCGGGCCGGATGCCGGCACTGTCCGCTTCTTCTACCTGATCGAATCCGGCAAGGTGCAGGCCCGTCAGGCCGGCGAAGTCGCCGTTACCGAATATTCCATTCTCAGCCTGGGCGCCGGCGAAAGCTTCCCGATCGGAGCCGTCACTGCCGGCCGGCCGTCGACCAATATCTATACCGCCGTCGAAGACAGTTTCTGCTACCAACTGCCGGCTGAGGATTATCTGGCGCTGATGGCCAGCAGCCCGGAATTCAACCTGTTCTGCACCCAGTACATCGCCAGCCTGCTCGACCAGTCGCGCCGGCAACTGCAGCAGCAGTTCGCGCAAAAGGCCAGCGAGCAGCAGACGCTCAATTCGCCGCTGCAAGGCATCGGCGCCCGCAATCCCGTCTCGGTCACGCCGGAGACGCCACTGCGCGAGACGCTGGAAACCATGTCGCGGGCCGGCATCGGCTCGATGGTGATCACCGATGCCGGGAAGAAGCCGCTCGGCATCTTCACCCGCAGTGACCTCCTCGACCGCGTGGTACTCGCTGATCTGCCGCTGAGCGCGCCGATCAGCCAGGCCATGTCGGCGACGCCCTTCATGCTGGAGGAACATGCCACCGCCTACGATGCCATGCTGGCCATGGCGACGCACGGTATCCGCCACGTGCTGGTGACCGACCATGCCGGCTGCCTGACCGGTGTTGTCTCGGAGCGCGACCTGTTCGCCCTGCAGCGCGTCGGCCTGCGCCAGATCCGCCAGACCATCGAATCGGCGCCGAATGTCGACGCCCTCAAGCAGTCGGCTGCCGACGTGCGCCAGCTGTCCTTCAACATGCTCGCCCAGGGGATCGGCGCCGAGCAGCTGACGCAGTTCATCTCGGCCCTGAACGATGCGCTGACCCGGCGCGTCATCCAGCTCAACCTGGAGAACCATAACTTCGACGGCATCGAGTGGGCCTGGCTGGCCTTCGGTTCGGAAGGGCGCGACGAGCAGACCTTCAGTACCGATCAGGATAATGGCATCGTCTTCACGGTGCCCGAAGGCATCGACAAGGCGGCGCTCAAGGAGCGCTTCCTGGCCTTTGCGCTGGCGACCAACAAGGATCTGGATGCCGTCGGTTTCCCGCTGTGCAAAGGCAACATCATGGCCAGCAATCCACAGTGGTGCATGACGCTCGATGAATGGAAGGGGCAATTCAGCAGGTGGATCCGCACGCCGGAACCGAAGGCGCTGTTGAACGCGACGATCTTCTTCGATTTCCGCGCCCTGTTCGGCAAGAGCGAACTGGCCGACAACATGCGCCGCCATCTGCTGTCGCAGGCTTCGGCAACACCGGTGTTCCTGCAGGCGATGGCGCGTAACGCGCTGGAAGTCGGACCGCCGCTGGGCAAGATCCGCGACTTTGTCACCGATCTCGAAGCGGATCATCCGGGCAAGATCGACCTGAAGAAGTATGGCTCGCGCATTTTCGTCGATGTTGCCCGCATCTATGCGCTGGCCACCGGAGTGCACAACACCAACTCCATTCAGCGCCTGCGCCTGGCCTCGCAGCGCTTGTCCACCAAGCCGGGAGAGATCAACGCGGTGCTCGACGGCCTCAATTTCATCCAGTTGCTGCGCCTGCAGCACCAGTATCTGGAAGGCGAGCCGGGGCGCCAGGGCGATAACCTGATCGACCCCGAGAAACTCAACGAACTGGACCGCCGTATCCTCAAGGAATCCTTCCGCCAGGCGCGCAAGATCCAGTCGCGCCTGAAGCTCGATTACCAGGTGCAATGAGCATGTTCGGAATCAAGAAATTCCTGTCCAAGGGCGGCGCGCCGGAACATCTGCCGGACGATGTCCGCGCCGGGCTGGAGGCTTGGCGCGACAGCCCGGCGCCGTCGCTCGACGGCCTGCATTTTCATACCCGCTATGTGGTGGTCGACGTGGCGACCAACGGCACCGATCCGGAGTCCGACCAACTGCTCGCTATCGCCGTTTCATCGGTAAACCAGTCGACGATCGTGCCGAACGACACCCTGTACGTCGATTTTGCCGCTGGCCAGGGTGAAGGCGGGGCGGTCGAGCGGCGTCTGCTGGCTTTTCTCGAGCATGCGGCCAAGGGGCCGCTGGTCACCTATCACGTGCCTTATGTCGGCGGTTTTCTGCAGCGCGCCTGCAAGGAGCGGCTGGGGGTCGATTTCCAGTCGCAATGGATCGATCTGGCCTGGCTGTTGCCCTCGATGTTCCCCGACAAAGGCAACAAGGTCATGCCGCTCGATCACTGGATCGAGGCCTTCGGGCTCGATGTCGGTAGTGGCCGGCGCAATGCCATGGAAAACTCGTTGTTGCTGGCCCGTCTGTTTCAGATGCTGCTGGTGCGGGCGACGGGCAAGGAAATCGATACGGCAGCCAAACTGATCGGGGAGTCCCGCGCCAGCAGTTTCCTGCGCCGGATTCATTAAGACCGGCCGGATGCTTGGCTCCCTGACCCGGCTGCAGCGTTATTACCTGTACTACACGGGCAGCTTCCTGCTGTTCGTGCTGACCCTGGGGCTGCTCGAGCGCCAGGGCATGCCGCCACGCTGGATCGGTTACGCCTTCCTGTTCTTCACCATCACGATGTACGCGGTGATCGGCATCGCCAGCCGCACCTCCGATGTCTCGGAGTACTACATCGCCGGCCGCCGCGTGCCGGCCTTCTTCAACGGCATGGCGACCGGCGCCGACTGGATGAGCGCCGCCTCCTTCATGGGCCTGGCGGGAACCCTTTACCTGACGGGCTTCCAGGGGCTGGCCTACATCATCGGCTGGACCGGCGGTTTCGTGCTGGTGGCCTTGCTGCTGGCGCCATACCTGCGCCGTTTCGGCCAGTACACCATTCCTGACTTTCTCGGTGCCCGCTACGGCGGCAACGCCATCCGGCTGGTCGCCGTCGCTGCTGCCATCCTGGCTTCATTTGTCTATGTCGTCGCCCAGATCTACGGTGTTGGCGTCATCACCAGCCGCTTTGTCAGTCTGCAGTTCGAGATCGGCGTTTTCGTCGGCCTCGCCGGCATTCTCGTCTGTTCCTTCCTCGGCGGCATGCGCGCCGTCACCTGGACGCAGGTGGCGCAGTACGTCATCCTCATCGTCGCTTACGTCGCCCCGGTCGCCATCCTTTCCTACAACGTCACCGGCGTCGCCGTGCCGCAACTGGTCTATGGCCAGGTGCTGCAGGATGTCACGCAGATGGAGGAGCGTCTGTTCCATACGCCGGCAGAAAAGGAGGTCCGGCAGTTGTATCAGGAGCGGGCAGATGCCTACGCGCAGAAGATCATGCAACTGCCGGACTCGCTCAATCATGAGCGCGAATATCTGTCGAGCGAGATCAACCGGCTCAAGGCCAGCGATGCCCAGATGCGTGACATCGTCGTCCTCGAGCGGCAGCGCCGTGACTTGCCGCAGGATTCAGAGCAGGCACGGATTCGCTGGGAAAAGGAAATGTTCGCGGCGGTCGAACGCAGTCAGCAGCCCCATCATCACGCCGAGGCTTTTCCCGGCAACACCCCGGAACTGCAACTGTCACAGAAAATCAATTTTATCGCCCTGATCTTCTGCCTGACCGTCGGCACCGCTGCCTTGCCGCACGTGCTGATCCGCTTCTACACCACACCGACCGTCCGCCAGGCGCGCGAGTCGGTGTTCTGGTCGCTGCTCTTCATCCTGGTTCTCTACATCACCGCGCCGGCCTATGCCGTGTTTGCCAAATTCGAGGTGCTCAACCATCTGGCCGAGATCCCGATCGCCAAATTGCCGGGGTGGGTCGCCGCGTGGACCAAGGTCGGTCTGGTCAGTATCGAGGACATCAATCGCGACGGCATTCTGCAACTGGCCGAACTCTCGCTGAATCCGGATGTGATCGTCCTGGCGACGCCGGAGATCGCCGGCATGCCCTATGTCATCTCCGGCCTCGTCGCCGCCGGCGCGCTGGCCGCCGCCCTGTCGACCGCCGATGGCCTGCTGCTGACCATCACCAGCGCGCTGTCGCACGACGTCTACTACCGGATCATGCGTCCCAACGCCTCGACCCAACTGCGTCTGGTGATCTCGAAATCCCTGCTGCTGCTGGTCGCTGTCCTTGCCGCCACGGTCGCCGCCGAGAAACCCGGAACCATCCTGTCGATGGTCGCCTGGGCCTTTTCGATCGCCGGATCGGCTTTCTTTCCGGCGCTCGTTCTCGGCATCTTCTGGAACCGGGCGACCCGTACTGGGGCGCTCGCCGGCATGCTGTTCGGGGTATTGCTGACCATCTACTACATCATCCGCGTCGAGTTCGACAGTATCGTCTGGCTGGGTGTCCATGGTCTGAAGATGGAACCGTGGTTCCACGTACAGTCCACCTCGGCCGGCGTCTTTGGCGTGATCGCCGGCTTCCTCACCATCATTGTCGTCAGCCTGATCACCAAACCCTATCCAGGCGCCAAGCAATTCCTCGACGACATCCGCCACGGTCACGACGGAGGCGAGCGATGAACAAGCCCGATCGCGAGGGCTACTGGCGCCAGACCCGACGCCTGACCGCCGGCCTGTTCCTGCTCTGGGTGCTCGTGACCTTCGTCATGAACTGGTTCGCCCGCGAACTGAACGAGATCGTCATCTTCGGCTTCCCTCTGGCTTTCTACATGGGGGCTCAGGGCATCCTGATCGTCTACTTGCTGATCATCTGGTTCTACAACCGACGTATGCGCGTCCTCGACGCGAGGTACGGCATCGAAGACGAATAACGCCTGCATGTTCTTCGCTATTGCTGCACTCCGTGCCGTCGTCGAGATGCTCGCGCTCTGCCTGCTGGCCCAGGGGCTTCTCTATGTAATCAGCGGCCGGCAGCGACATGGAAACCCGATCTACCGCCTGTTCGCGCTGATCACCCACTTTCCCCGCCGCCTGATCTCCATGCTGCTGCCGCTTGCCACGCCGCCATGGGTGGTCGGTCTGAGCTGTTTTGCCGTATTGTTCATTCTCTGGATCAGCCTTGCGCTGGCGCGAAGTTTTCTTTGACCGATCCCCGGAAACTGCTACAATGCGCGCCTTCCGGAGGGGTGGATGAGTGGTTTAAGTCGCACGCCTGGAAAGCGTGTGTAGGGTAATCCCCTACCGCGGGTTCGAATCCCGCCTCCTCCGCCAGTAATAGATCAATCAAGCGCCTGCCGGGCGCTTTTTTGTCGTCTGGCCGATCTGCGGCTGCCTCAACTTACGTCGGGCGCCGAATCGCCTTCTTCGGCGGTAACCTGCAACCACCAGATCAGATCGCTGCCTTGTAACGGCATGGGGATCATCTGGTTGCGGCTCCAGCGGAAGACGGGCCCGTACATCACGTAACGGGCGAGGACGTCGCCTTCGGGCGTGGCGCCAAAGAACGGCCAGCCAAACAGGATGGCATCGCGAATCTGTACACGGGTCATCGGAGTTCTCTCCTGGAATTGCCTTGCAACAGTTTGCGGCGGCCGTCGCCAGGAAGCAAGCGAGGCCCCACGGGAAGAATCATGTGAAGTCGGCGGCCACTGCACTGTGGTTGCTGTACTGAAGACATGAAAAAAGCGCCCCTCGGGGCGCTTGCGGTCTGGCGAGCCCACGTTCAGCCGCGCAGCGATTCAGGTAGTTTTCCCTCGATCAGCTTGAGCAGCGGTGCGAACACCTTCGGTGTGCCGGCGATGACGTTGCCGGTTTCCAGGTAGTTGGCTTCGCCGCGCAGGTCGCTGATCAGGCCGCCGGCTTCGGAGATGAGCAGGGCGCCGGCAGCAATGTCCCAGGGCGACAGGCCGAATTCCCAGAAGCCATCGTAGCGGCCGCACGCGACGTAGGCGAGGTCGAGTGAGGCAGCACCGGGGCGGCGCTGGCCGGCCGTCTTCTGGGCCAGTTCCTTGAAGATGGAGAGGTAGAGGTCGACATGCTCGAACATCCTGTAGGGGAAGCCGGTGCCGATCAGGGATTCCTGCAACTTGGTGCGACGCGAGACGCGGATGCGGCGTTCGTTGAGGAAGGCGCCGGCGCCCTTGCTGGCGGTAAACAATTCGTTGCGATTGAGATCGAAGACGACCGCCTGCTCGATGCTGTTGCCCTTGGCCAGGGCGATGGAGACGGCGTACTGCGGCAGGCCGTGGATGAAGTTGGTGGTGCCGTCGAGCGGATCGATGATCCACTGGTATTCGTCGTCGTCCTTGCCGGCTTGCTGGCCGGACTCCTCTGCTAGAATGCCGTAATTCGGATAGGCCTCCAGCAGGGTTTCGATGATCGCGGCTTCGGCGGCCTTGTCGACCTCGGTGACGAAGTCATTGGGCTGTTTCGTCGAGACCTTCAGCAGATCGAGGTCATTCGACGCGCGATTGATGATCTGGCCGGCGCGGCGCGCCGCCTTGATGGCTATGTTCAGGGCTGGTTGCATGGCTTAAAGAGCGATCGGGCGGCCAAGGCCACCCGATTCGTATTTGGAAAGGTCGGATTTTACACCATGAACCCAGAACTCCTGCTGTCGCGCATCAGGGTGGTCCTTTGCCGCCCCAGCCATCCCGGTAACATCGGTGCGGCGGCACGAGCAATGAAGACGATGGGCATCGGCGAACTGTATCTGGTCGAGCCGAAGCGCTTTCCCGATCCGGAGGCCGATGTGCGGGCCACCGGGGCGGTGGATGTGCTGCAGCGGGCGAGTGTTGTCGGCTCGCTTGACGAGGCCCTGAACGGTTGCGTTTTCGCCGTTGCCATGTCGGCCCGGCAGCGCGATCTGGGGCCGGCAGTCGGTCAGCCGCGGGAAACGGTGGCGCGTTTGCTTGTCGAGGCAGGGGAAGGGCAGGTGGCCTTGGTTTTCGGTAACGAGACGGTGGGCCTCAGTAACGAGGATGTCCTGCGTTGCCAGGCGGCGGTAAGCATTCCCACTGATCCGGCATTCAGTTCGCTGAACCTTGGTTCGGCGGTGCAATTGCTTTGTTACGAATGCCGTATGACCGCCTTTGCCGGCCGCCCGCCCGTCGCTGGGCAGGGCGTCACGCCCTTTGCCTCGCCGGCCGCCACGGCTGATGAAACTGAAGGCTTTTTCCGTCATCTGGAGACGGTGATGACGGCGACCGGATTTTTCAATCCGGAACAGCCGGGCCGACTGTTGCCCAAGTTGCGCCGGTTGTTCGGCCGTGCTCGTCTGGAGCGGGACGAAATCAACATTCTGCGCGGCATCCTGTCAGCGACTCAGAGCCAAACCGGCCACGGCCGCAAGGGCTGAGCGCGGCGCGGCTGCCGCTCATCCGCGAGGCGAACGGCGAACCGTACAGGGTCAGGAGAAGGCGGCGCGCATTTCGCTGGTCAAAGCCTCGATTTCCGGCTTCAGGTGCCCATATTTTTCTTCCAGGGCGGCGAGGTGGCCAGCGCTATCGCTGCTCTGTTCCTGCATCAGCCATTCGAAGTGGCCACCCGCCAGCATGTTGGCGACATAGATGGTGTCCTGCAGGTTGCGAATTGGCGAAGGCGGCGGGCGAAGGCGGTCGTGGTCGATTGTCGAGTCAACAATCTCCTCGGGAATGCCCAGGGCGTTGAGCAGCGAGACGCCGATGCTTTCATGCCACTGGATGATCAGATACTTGATGCTTTCCGGGCGATGGCGCAACTCGTCGTATTGCGTCGCCCGATAGAGCATGTAGAAGGCGCCGAGGTCGTGGATAAGACCGGCCAGCATGGCCTCGTCGGCGTTCAGGCGAGGGGTGGTTTTGGCGATCACGCGGGCCGCTGCGGAGGTCTTGATCGAATGCTCCCAGAGTCCCTGGGTTATCTCGGCGTAGTCGGCCATGCCGCGCGCCCGCAACAATTGCGTCATGACGATGGATAATGCCGCACTGCGCACGGCATTCAGGCCAAGGCGCATGATCGCCGACTTGAGATCGACGACTTGCCGGCCGTCCGGATTGAAGGCCACGGAATTGGCCAGATGCAGCAACTTGGCGCTGATCAGAGGCTCGACCGCCACAGCCGCGGCAATGGTGGCCATACTCTGTTCTGGATCCTGGAGTATCTTGCGCAGACGCAGTACGGCGTCGAAATAGGTGGGAAAAACCACCTCGCCGGAAAGTTCCTCGGCGATATCCTCCAGCATCTGAAAGCGCTGCGCCTTCAGCGCATCGCCCTTCTTGTCCGGGTCGTCATGCAAGTGGCTATCGCTCATCGCGGGGTTCCTTCAAAACAAACCCCGCTACTGGAGCGGGGTCTGGTTGCCTTTTCAGGCATTCTGGTGGGTGCTGACGGGCTCGAACCGCCGACATTCGCCTTGTAAGGGCGACGCTCTACCAACTGAGCTAAGCACCCGGAAAGCTTAGTTGATGGCGTCCTTCAGGCCCTTGCCGGCGCGGAACTTCGGCGACTTGGCGGCCTTGATTTCGAGTGTCTTGCCGGTGCGCGGGTTGCGGCCGGTGCGGGCAGCGCGTTCGCCGACGTAAAAGGTACCGAAGCCGATCAGATTGACCGTGTCACCGCTCTTCAGCGCATCCTTGACGGCGGCAACGGTCGCATCGAGTGCGCGGCCGGCAGCGGCCTTGGAGATTTCTGCGGAAGCGGCGATCTGGTCGATCAGTTCAGTCTTGTTCATTTAAGTCCCCTGAATGGATGTTTCGGAAAGGAAAAATTTTGCGCGGACGGATTTATATCTCTCCCGAAATCCTTGTGTCAAGCGGATTGTCGCGGGATCGCCAGGGTGCTGGCGAGCGCTTGCGGATGCCGATTGCAATACGTCGGCATCCTTCCCTTCTAAATCAATGGGTAAGCACGGTCGCTGCTGCAGCGGCATCGGCCGAAGCCTTGACCTCCGAATTGGCTTCGGCTTGCTCGGGAAGTGCCTCAGGCTTGCGTTCCAGGGCGCGCTCAAGAACCTGGTCAATCCATTTGACCGGCACGATTTCGATCTTGTTCTTGATGTTGTCAGGGATCTCGGTGAGGTCCTTGACGTTTTCTTCCGGGATCAGTGCCGTCTTCAAGCCGCCGCGTACCGCGGCCAGCAGCTTTTCCTTGAGGCCGCCGATGGCCAGGACTTCACCGCGCAGCGTGATCTCGCCGGTCATGCACACCTCGCAACGCACGGGGATGCCGGTGTAGGAAGAAACCAGAGCCGTGGTCATGGCGATACCAGCTGACGGACCGTCCTTCGGCGTGGCGCCTTCCGGCACGTGGATATGGATGTCGGTCTTCTCGAAGGCGTCGGCTTTGATGCCAAGGCGCTGGGCGCGGGCGCGGACGACCGAGCGGGCGGCCTCGACCGATTCCTTCATGACGTCGCCAAGCGAGCCGGTGCGCAGGATGTTGCCCTTGCCCGGCATGTTGGCGCACTCGATGGTCAGCAACTCGCCGCCAACCTCGGTCCAGGCCAGGCCGGTGACCTGACCGACCTGGTTTTCCTTTTCGGCCATGCCAAAGCTGTAGCGACGGACGCCGAGGAACTTGTCGAGATTGCGGGCATTGACGATAAGCCTGCTGTCACGCTTCTTCAGCAGCAGGGTCTTGACTACCTTGCGGCAGATCTTCGAGATCTCGCGTTCGAGCGCCCGGACACCGGCTTCGCGGGTGTAGTAGCGAACGATGTCGCGGACGGCCGTGTCGACGACAGTCAGTTCGGTCTTCTTGACACCATTGTTCTTCATCTGCTTGGGCAGCAGATAGCGCATCGCGATATTGACCTTCTCGTCTTCGGTGTAGCCGGAGAGGCGGATGACTTCCATGCGGTCAAGCAGCGGTGCCGGGATGTTCATCGTGTTGGCGGTCGCCACGAACATCACGTCGGAGAGGTCGAAGTCGACCTCGACGTAGTGATCCTGGAAGGTGTTGTTCTGTTCCGGGTCGAGCACTTCGAGCAGCGCCGACGACGGGTCGCCGCGGAAATCCTGGCCGAGCTTGTCGACTTCGTCGAGCAGGAACAGCGGATTGCGCACGCCGGCCTTGGCCAGGCTGAGCAGGATCTTGCCCGGCATCGAGCCGATGTAGGTACGACGGTGGCCGCGGATCTCGGCTTCGTCGCGGACGCCACCGAGGGCCATGCGCACGAACTTGCGGTTGGTTGCCTTGGCAATGGACTGGCCGAGCGAGGTCTTGCCGACGCCCGGGGGGCCGACCAGGCACAGGATCGGGGCCTTGACCTTGTCGACGCGCTGTTGCACCGCGAGGTACTCGAGGATGCGTTCCTTGACCTTGTCGAGGCCGAAGTGATCGGTGTCGAGCACCTTCTCGGCTTCGCGCAGGTCCTTGCTGATCCGCGTCTTCTTACGCCACGGCAGGCCGATCAGCGTTTCGATGAAGTTGCGGACGACCGTGGCTTCAGCCGACATCGGCGACATCAGGCGCAGCTTCTTCAACTCGCCCTGGGCCTTGGTCAGACCTTCCTTGCTCATGCCGGCGGCCTTGATCTTTTTGTCCAGATCTTCCAGATCGGCGCCGTCTTCGCCTTCGCCAAGTTCCTTCTGGATGGCCTTGACCTGTTCGTTGAGGTAGTACTCGCGCTGGCTCTTCTCCATCTGGCGCTTGACGCGGCCGCGGATACGCTTTTCGACCTGGAGGATGTCGATTTCCGATTCGAGTTGCGAGAGCAGGCGGTCGATGCGCTCGCGGATGCTTTCCATCTCCAGCACTTCCTGTTTCTGCTCCAGCTTGAGCGGCAGGTGGGCGGCGATGGTGTCGGCCAGGCGGCCGGCATCCTCGATGCCGGCGATCGACGACAGCACTTCCGGTGGAATCTTCTTGTTCAGTTTGACGAACTGGTCGAACTGGGCGACCACGGCGCGGCGCATCGCTTCGATCTCGTGATCCTCGACGCCGGCCTGCGGCAGCGGCACGGCGGTGGCCATGAACACCGAAGACTGCACCTCGATGGCTTCGACCCGCGCGCGCTGGGTGCCTTCGACCAGCACCTTGACGGTGCCGTCCGGCAGCTTGAGCATCTGCAGGATGTTGGCCATGCAGCCGATGCGATACAGGTCTTCCGGCTCCGGCTCGTCCTTGGCGGCCGACTTCTGGGCCACCAGCAGGATGTTCTTGCCGGCCTCCATGGCCATTTCCAGCGCCTTGATCGATTTCGGGCGGCCGACGAACAGCGGGATGACCATGTGCGGGAAGACGACGACATCGCGCAACGGCAGCAGCGGCAGTTCGACGGTTTCCGGAAGGGTATTGGGGTTCGACATTACGAAGCCTTTGAAATAGGTATGAGCCCCCTAGGTGGGGGCAGGGAACCGCAATTCAAGTCCGGCTCAGTTGGAGCCGGAGACCTTCGGCTGATCAGCGTAAATGAGCAAGGGCGGCGTGTCGCCGGCAATCATGTTTTCGTCGATGACGACCTTTTCGACATTTTCCATGCCCGGGAGTTCGTACATCGTGTCGAGCAAGGCGTGTTCGAGGATCGAGCGCAGGCCGCGGGCGCCGGTCTTGCGTTCCAGCGCCTTCTTGGCGATGGCCGAAAGGGCCCCGGGGCGGATTTCCAGTTCGACGTCTTCCATGTCGAACAGTTTCTGGTACTGCTTGATCAGGGCGTTCTTCGGTTCGGTCAGGATCTGCACCAGCGCGGACTCTTCCAGTTCCTGCAGCGTGGCGACGACCGGCAGGCGGCCGATCAACTCGGGAATCAGGCCGAACTTGATCAGGTCTTCCGGCTCGGCGTCGAGCAGGATCTGGCCGACGGCGCGCTTGTCTTCCTTGCTCTTCACTTCGGCACCGAAACCGATGCCGCCCTTTTCGGAGCGGTTCTGGATGATCTTTTCCAGGCCGGCGAAGGCGCCGCCGCAGATGAACAGGATGTTGGTGGTGTCGACCTGGACGAAGTCCTGGTTGGGGTGCTTGCGCCCACCCTGCGGCGGGATCGAGGCGACCGTGCCTTCGATCAACTTGAGCAGGGCCTGCTGCACGCCTTCACCGGAGACGTCGCGGGTGATCGACGGGTTGTCGGACTTGCGCGAAATCTTGTCGATTTCGTCGATGTAGACGATGCCCTGCTGCGCCTTCTCGATGTCGTAGTCGCACTTCTGCAGCAGTTTCTGGATGATGTTCTCGACGTCCTCACCGACGTAGCCGGCTTCGGTCAGCGTGGTGGCGTCGGCCATCACGAAGGGGACATTGAGCAGGCGCGCCAAAGTCTGGGCGAGCAGGGTCTTGCCCGAGCCGGTCGGGCCGACGAGCAGGATGTTGCTCTTGGCCAGTTCGACGTCGTCGGCATTCTTCGCCGTGTGGCGCAGGCGCTTGTAATGGTTGTAGACCGCCACGGCGAGGATGCGCTTGGCGACTTCCTGGCCGATCACATACTGGTCGAGGATCGAGCAGATCTCGCGCGGCGTCGGCAGGTCGGAGCGGCCGGCCTTGGCCGCTTCTTCCGGCAGTTCGTCGCGGATGATGTCGTTGCAGAGTGCGATGCACTCGTCACAGATGAACACCGACGGACCGGCGATGAGCTTTTTGACTTCGTGCTGGCTCTTGCCGCAGAAGGAGCAGTACAGCAATTTTTCCTGGCCGCCTTTGGACATCTGAGTATCTCCGTTCAAGCCGCGTCGCGGCGGGTAAGCACCTTGTCGATCAAGCCGTATTCTGCCGCCTCGGCTGACGAAAGGAAATTATCGCGATCGGTATC
>PHCU01000089.1 GCA_002842345.1 Betaproteobacteria bacterium HGW-Betaproteobacteria-12
GGCGTCGAGCACCTCGACCACGACGTCGGCCATGGCCAGCGTCTCGCCGGCCTTCTTGCGGGCCTGGGTCATGTGCCCCGGGAACCATTGAATGGACATTGCGTTTCCTGTTTAGCCGCCGGTCACCGGCGGGAAGAAGGCGATTTCGTCGCCTTCCCTGACCGGCGCATCGAGCCCGGCCATATCCTGATTGACGGCGCAGCGCAGATTCTTCGCGCTGGCCAGCTTGTCGCGTCCCTGGCCGACCAGCCAGTCGCGCAGCGCGCCGACGGTGGCGACGCCGGCCGGCAGCTCGACGGTTTCGCCGGCGCGGCCGAGCGCCTCGCGCAGGCCGGCGAAATACAGCACCTTGACGCTCATGACAGCAACTCCGAGAAAGGCACGAAGCGCACGGCATCGCCCGGGTTGATGGCCAGGCCCGGCGGGTTCAACACCAGCCCGTCGCCCCAGCACAGCGAGGTGACGACGCCGGCACCCTGGTTCGGGTACAGCTCGACACCGCCGGTTTCATTCATCCGGCCGCGCAGGAATTCGGCGCGGGCATCCGGGCGCAGCCAGGCGAAATCGGCGCGCAACGTGAAGCTGCGCGGCGTCACGTCGGCGACACCCTGCAAGCGCAGCACGAACGGGCGGACCATGATCAGAAAGGTAACGATGGCCGACACCGGGTTGCCCGGCAGGCCGATGAACCAGGCCTTGCCGCCGTCGCGGCGGACTTCGCCGAAAGCCAGCGGCTTGCCCGGCTTGATGGCGATTTTCCACATGTCGAGCTGCCCTTCGGCCTCGACCGCCGGCTTGACGTGATCCTCCTCGCCGACCGAGACGCCGCCGCTGGTGACGATCAGGTCGTTGTCGGCGGCCGCCTTGCGCAGCGCCGCGCGGGTTGCCGCCAGGGTGTCGGGCACGGTGCCGAGGTCGCGCACTTCGCAGCCCAGGCCTTCGAGCAGCGCCCGCAGCGCGTAGCGGTTGGAGTTGTAGATACCGCCCGGCGGCAACGGCTCGCCCGGCTGGACCAGCTCGTCGCCGGTGAAGAAGACGCCAACGCGCAGCCGGCGATAGACCGGCAGTTCCGGCAGCCCGGCCGAAGCGGCCAGGGCGATGTCCTGCGGCCGCAGCTTGATGCCGGCCGGCAGGATTTCGGCGCCGATAGCGATGTCCTCGCCGGCCCGGCGGATGTTCTCGCCGACGCGCGGCAGGTGGTTGATGACGACGCCAGTGTCACCATGTTCGCAACGCTCCTGCATGACCACCGCGTCGGCCCCCGGCGGCACCGGGGCGCCGGTGAAGATGCGGGCGGCGGTGCCCGGCAGCAACGTATTTCCGATGCGGCCGGCCGGAATGCGCTGGCTGACCGGCAGGCAGACGCCGGCGGCGGTGATGTCAGCGACGCGAACGGCATAGCCGTCCATGGCCGAGTTGTCGAGTGGCGGCGAGGCGACCGTGGACTGCTGGGCGACGGCCAGCACGCGGCCGGCGGCGGCGGTCAGGGGCAGGCTGCGGATTTCCTCAACCGGCCGGGCGGCGGCCAGCAGCTTGGCGAGGGCTTGTTCAAAACTCAGCATGGGCGCTCCTGCAACTGGAGGGTGGTCATGACGAACTCGGCGATCTGCTCGACATCGTCGAGCGGCAGACACGGCAGCGTGGTGTCGATGGCGGCGTCGGTGGCCACGGCGACGATGTCGCGGCGTTCGGGAAAGAGCGGCGGCTTGCCGTTCTCCGGTCGATAGACTTCCAGCTTCGGCACCGGTTCCTGCTTGAAGCCCTCGATCAGCACCAGATCGCACGGCGCCAGGCGGCCGAGCAGCTCGTCCAGGCTGACCTCGTTGTCGCTGCGCCGCTCGTGCATCAGCGCCCAGCGGTCGTGGCAGGACAGCAGCACTTCGTTGGCACCGGCTTCGCGGTGGCGATAGGAGTCCTTCCCCGGGCGGTCGATGTCGAAACCGTGGTGGGCGTGCTTGATCACCGAGACCTTCAAGCCGCGGGCGGTGAAACAGGGAATCAGTTTTTCCAGCAGAGTCGTCTTGCCGGAGCCGGAATAACCGGCGATGCCGAATACTTTCATGGGCTGCATTTTACGCGTTCAGGCCGGGAAGACCGGGGCGAAGCCGCCGCCGGGGGTGCGGAAATTGGTCATCTGCCCCTGGTAGAGGCGGGCCGCGAACAGCTGCACGCGCCCCTGATAGACATAGGCGCGGATGTCGGCCTTCATCACCTGCGATTCGTCCTCGACCAGCACCGGATGCTCCGAAGGCGGGGCGATTTCCTGGGCGATGTAGCCGCCCTGCAGGATCTCCTCGAACACGCGCTTGGTCAGCTTGTCGCCGCGATAGGCGGCGCGGCTACCGAAACCGGCGGCCGGCTTGAAGAACCAGCGCTTGCGCTCGGCCCAGAAGCGCTCGCCCTCCTCCGCCCGCACTGCCACCGTGCGCGGCACGCCGGCCAGCAGGATGGCGCGGGTCGCCGCCGACACGCCCAGTTCGTCGAGCACCGCCGGATCGGACAGCAGCATCAGGTTGCGCTTGTCGGCGTAGAGCGCATGGGCGAACGGGTGCGGGGTAACGACCACGCCGCCGGCCGCGAACACCGTGCGCAACTCGGCGTTGGCCAGGGTGTCGAGGGAAAAGTCGGTCAGCCGGTTGTAGATCAGGTCGACCACCTCGCCCTGGTGCAGCAACTGGCTGCCGACCCGGGTGAAGTCGGCCGGATCGGCGACCACAGCGGCGATGCCGTGGCGCTCGAACAGGCGGCGGAACAACTCGAACTCGGGCGCCAGGTATTGCTGCGCCGGCTTCTCATCGACGATGGCGATGCGCGTCAGCGGCGCGTCACCGCGCGACAGGCGCCATTCCTCGCGGAACATGGCAACGAATTCCTGCTCGATGCGCTCGGCCGCCACACTGGCACCATGGGCCATCAGCAGCCGGGTATTGAGCATGCCGCCGCCGGCATTGGTGTTGATCTCGATCAGCCGCGGCTGGCCGTCGACCAGATGGAAGTCATAGCCGAAGAAGACGCTGCGCGCCGGCAACTCGCCGCCGGCCCCAGGTGGCGCCCAGGCCAGCACACGGCGGCGGTAGTCGGGCAACGCGACGACTGATTCGATGGCCGCCACCAGATCGGCCATCGCCTGCAGCGAAGCCTGCGGCAGCGCGATGGCGGCCTGCGAGAACAGGGCCGGATGGCTGACGGCCAGACTGTCGATATCGAGGGCAGCGCCATCCGCCAGGGCCGCCTTGAAGGCCTTGCGGTCAAACACGGTCGTTCCTGCGGGCAAAAAAGTCGAGCACGTCGCCTAGCTCCTTGGTTCGCTTCATCGGCGGCAGACTTTGCCACACCCGGCGGCCATACGGCTTTGACAGAAGTCGGGGATCGCAGATCATCAGCACGCCGGTGTCGGTCTCGTCACGGATCAGCCGCCCGGCCCCCTGCTTGACGTTGATCACCGCCCGCGGCAGCTGGTATTCCATGAAAGCATTGCGCCCCTGGCGCTTCATCTGCTCGATGCGCGCCGACAGCACCGGATCGTCGGGCGGCGCGAAGGGAATCTTGTCGATGACCACCAGCGACAGCGCCTCGCCGCGCACGTCGACGCCTTCCCAGAAGCTCTGGCTGCCGACCAGGATGGCGTTGCCGAGATGGCGGAAGCGCTGCAGCAGGTCGTTCTTGCTGCCCTCGCCCTGCAGCAGCAAGGGCATTTCGATGCCCTCGTCCTCCAGCCGCTCCTTGAGCAGTTCGTGCGTGCGGCGCATCGCGCGCAGGCTGGTGCACAGGAAGAAGGCGCCGCCGCCGGAAGCGACCACGGCCGGGAAGGCGGCATCGACGACGGCATCGGTGTAGCCGTAGGAGTTCGGTTCCGGCATGCCCAGCGGCGCGTACAGCACGGCCTGGCTGCCGTAATCGAAGGGGCTGTTCCAGCAGGCCGATTCCGGCTCGCCGAGGCCGAGTTCGGCGCAGTAATGATGGAACTTGCCCTGCACCGCCAGGGTCGCCGAGGTGAAGATCCAGGCGCGCGGATGGCCGCCCATCTGCTTGCGGAAAATCTCGGCGACGTCGAGCGGCGTCGCGTTCAGTTGCAGCGAATGAGTGAAGGCCTCGGCCCAGCGCACGTAGCCGTCGTCGGTCAGTTTTTGCCACTCGTCGAGCGCCCGCGCCAGGTCGCCGGCGCGCTGCCAGCATTTTTCCAGCCCTTCGGCCCGCTCGGCCTGGCCTTCGAGAATGGCGGCGAAGGCGACCACCTCGTCGGCCAGCGCCTGCAGTGCCGGTGCGAACTCCGGCTTTTCCTGCAACTGCCCCCAGGAAAAACGGCCGGCATCGATGCCGACGGCCAGGCGCAGATCGCGCGCCACCTTGTCGAGCTGGCGCGCCGCCGTCTGCAGTTCGAGGCAGTCGCGGGCATGGGTCAGGCCTTCGGCGCGGGCATCGCGGGCCAGGTCGACGACCTGCGCCGTGGACACTGTGTCGCCGAAGAACAGCGTCGCCACTTCCGGCAGCTGATGGGCCTCATCGAAGATCACCGTGTTGCAGGCCGGCAGCAGCTCGGCCATGCCCTCGTCACGCAGCATCACGTCGGCGAAGAACAGGTGGTGATTGACCACCACCAGATCGGCGGCCATCGCCTCGCGCCGCGCCTGCATGACGAAGCAGTCCTTGTAGTCCGGGCAGTCCTGGCCGAGGCAGTTTTCGCGCGTCGAGGTGGCGTGGCTCCAGACCGGTGAGCTCTCATTGACCTCCAGGCATTCGGCCTTGTCGCCGGTCTTGGTGACCTTGGCGAAGACAGAGATGCGGCGGGCGTCGGCGGCATCCTCGCGGGTCAGGAAGCGGCCGTCGGCCAGGGCACGTTCGAGGTGGTAGGGGCAGACGTAATTGGCCCGCCCCTTCAGCAGCGCAATCTTGACCGGCGCCTTCAGCGCGTCGCGGACCATCGGCAGGTCCTTGTTGAACAGCTGGTCCTGCAAGGTCTTGGTGCCGGTCGAGACGATCACCTTGCCGCCCGAGCGCAGCGCCGGAACCAGATAGGCGAAGGTCTTGCCCGTGCCGGTGCCGGCCTCGGCGATGAAGACCGAACAGCTGTCGATGGCGGCGGCGATGCGTTCGGCCATCTCGACCTGCTGCGCGCGCACGCGATAGCCGTGGATGGCCTTGGCCAGCAGCCCGTCGGGAGAAAAGATTGCCGAGAGGGAGGACAAGAGAAACTGCCTGAAAAATCAGGCCGGATTCTAACAGATGCCCCGCCCTCCCCGAGCCGCCGGCGGCGGCTTATCGCACCTCGATGCTGACGCTGCGTCCGGACTTGCCGCCGGCCTTGCGCAGGCGGTCGGCGATATCGGTGTTCTGGTTCTTCAGCGCCAGATCTAGCGCCGTCTCGCCCGACTCAAGCTTGCGGTTCGGGTCGGCCCGACTGGCCAGCAATAGTTCGACGACGGGCAGGTGCGCATTGCGCGCGGCGGCAAGCAGCGGCGTCATGCCGTTCTCGCTCGCCGCGTTGACATCGGCGCCGGCCTTGATCAGCAGGCGGACGATCTCGGCATGGCCGGCGAAGGCAGCGTAGGCCAGCGGTGTCCAACCCGGGTTGTTGACGGTGGCGCCGGCCGCAAGCAGCGACTCGACCACCTTCTGATGGCCGCGAAAGGCGGCCAGGCGCAGGGCCGTATCGCCGGTGGCGTTGCGGGCATTCAGCTTGACCCGCTGGCGGATCAGGTAATCGACCAGTTCGGCGTGGCCGTCGCGTGCCGCCAGCATCAGCAGCGTGTTGCCTTCCATGTCCGTGGTATCGGGCGACGCACCACGGCCAAGCAAGGCGGCGATATCGCTGGTCGCTCCCCGCTGGGCGGCACTGATCAGATCGTCATACGTGCCACCGACGGCCGGCACGGACAGACTGGCGGCCAACGCCGCCAGCGCAAGCATTTTCTTCATGATGTGGAGGGTCTCGGAACACCCCGAAAGAGGGAGAAGAAGTTGTCGGTGGTCGCCTGCTCCACTTCGGCAACAGATAGTCCGCGCAGCCGGGCGATCTCTTCAGCCACGTAACGGACGTAGGCCGGCTGGTTGGGTTTGCCGCGAAACGGTGCCGGCGCCAGATAGGGCGAGTCGGTCTCGACCAGCAGGCGATCGAGCGGGCACTTCATCGCCACATCCTTGACGATGGTCGCATTCTTGAACGTCACGATGCCGGAGAACGACAGATAGAAGCCGAGATCGAGCGCCGCGCGGGCGACCTCCCAGTTCTCGGTGAAGCAGTGCATGACGCCGCCGACGGCATCGGCGCCGGACTCGCGCAGCAGGCGTAGGGTGTCCTCGGCCGAGTCGCGCGTATGCACCACCAGCGGCTTGCCGCAGCGATGCGCCGCTTCGATATGGTTGCGGAAACGCTGCCGCTGCCACTCCGGCTTGTCCTTCTGCCAGTAGTAATCGAGGCCGGTTTCGCCGATGGCGACGACCCGTGGATGGCTGGCCAGTTCGACGAGGCGCTCGACGGTCGGCTCCTCGGCATCGGTGTATTCGGGATGGACACCGACCGTGGCGTACAGGCGCGGGTCGCGCTCGGCCAGCGCCAGCACCTGCGGAAAATCCTCGAGATTGACGCCGATGCACAGCGCCAGGCCGACACCATTGTTCTGCATGGCGCCGAGCACTTCGGGCAGGCGCTCGGCGAGTCCGGGAAAATCAAGATGGCAGTGCGAATCGACCAGCATGGTACCGATCAGAGTGTGTGCGTCGGGCGCGACGACTGCATGACGCCGCCCAGCAGGCCTTCGATCTTACGGCGCGCTTCCTGACCGCTTTCGTCGTTGTTGAAATGCACGCCGATCCCCTGCGCCCGACCGTTCTGCGCACCGGCCGGGGTCACCCAGACGACGCTGCCGGCGATCGGCAGCTTGGCCGGATCGTCCATCAGCGACAGCAACATGAACACTTCGTCACCGATGCTGTAGCTGCGCGTGGTCGGAATGAAGATGCCACCGGCGCGCAGGTGTGGCATGAAAGCCGCATACAAGGCCGACTTCGAATTGATGTTCAGCGACAGAACGCTGGGGCGTAGCGGTGCGGGTTTGGCTTCGCTCATCGGCTATCGATTGGCAAACAGGGCACGGTAGTCCAGAAAAAGGCCTTCGAGAAAGAGGCGCGCATTCAACGGTTGTTCAGCTTCCCTGCGGCGCACGACGGTCGTTCGATACGACTGTATCAGGCGCGCCGCCGGAATCATATCAGCGAGGCCGGCGATTGTGGCCGCCTGCGGCAGAAAATAGCGCACGCTCAGGCCACTCTTGGCCAGCGTCAGATCGACCAGCCATTTCTGCACCCCTTCGACGATCGCCTTGAGCGGCAGACGACCTTTGCTGTCTTTCACCGCCTTCTCCAGTTCACCGGCCAGCACCAGCGGCTCCATCGAGCGGCCGGCCGCCAGGCGCCGGATCAGTGCCTCCAGCCAGTCGCTCTGGCCGGAAGCCGACCATTCCAGCGCCAACCCCGGGGCGCCGCCGGCCAGCGCCAGCCAGCGCCGCGCATCGGCCAGACCATGGTCGGCCAGCACCTGCTCGGCACGCGCCGCCGAGGGCAAGGGCACAGGCACCACCTGACAACGACTGCGGATCGTCGGCAGCAAACGCATCGGATCGCTTGAAACCATTAAAAACAACGTACTTGGCGCAGGTTCTTCAAGTGTTTTAAGAAGAGCATTGGCGGTTGCGCGGTTCATCGCCTCGGTCGGATTGACGATGACGATGCGCAAGCCGCCGCGATGGGTGCCGACATTGAGGAACTCGTCGAGGCCGCGCACCTGGTCGATGGTGATCTGCTGGCTGGCCTTCTTCTTGCCGTCTTCCGCCGCCTCGGCTTCGTCGCCCATGGCCTCCGGCTGCAGCAGGCGAAAATCCGGATGGTTGCCCTGGGCGTACCAGTTGCAGGCCAGGCAGCGAGCGCAGGCCAGCCCATCTGCTTGCGGCTGTTCGCAGAGCAGGCTGGCGGCAAACTGGCGGGCCAGGTCGAACTTTCCCAGACCGCGCTGGCCGAGCAGCAACAGCGCATGCGGCATCTGCGCCCGCCTGGCCTGGAGCGAATTCCAGACCGAGTCGTGAAGGCTTATAACGTTCATAAACAGATCGTTACAATAATTTCTTCAAGTTGTTCACGAATATTGTCCAAGGTATTATTGGCATCGATCACGCGGATGCGTTCCGGCTGGGCATGCGCCCTTTCCAGATAGGCATGGCGCACCCGCTCATGGAAATCGGCCCGCTCCTGCTCGAAGCGATCCAGCGTCCGACTGGCGACGGCGATGCGTTCGCGCGCCACCTCCAGCGGCAGGTCGAACAGCAGCGTCAGGTTCGGCTGCAGGTGTTCATGCACCCAGTGCTCGAGCATCTGCAGCTTGCTGCGTTCGAGACCGCGGCCGCCGCCCTGGTAGGCGTAGGTAGCGTCGCTGAAGCGGTCGCAGACCACCCATTCGCCGCGGTTCAGCGCCGGCTCGACGACCTGGGCCAGGTGCTCGCGCCGCGCGGCGAACATCAGCAGCGTCTCGGTTTCCAGATGCATGGTCTGGTTGAGCAGCAACTCGCGCAGCTTCTCGCCGAGCGCCGTCCCGCCCGGTTCGCGGGTGACCTGAACGGTCAGCCCGCGGGCGCGCAACTGCTCGGCCAGCCAATCGACGTGACTGCTCTTGCCGGCCCCGTCGATACCTTCGAAAGTGATGAACTTGCCTTTCACTTTCCCCCCCTCTGATATTGGTTGACCGCCCGGTTGTGTTCCTCGAGCGTAGTGGAAAACTGACTGCTGCCATCGCCGCGGGCGACGAAGTACAGGGCGTTCGAAACCGCCGGATGCAGCGCGGCACGCAGTGACGCCAGGCCGGGCATGGCGATCGGCGTCGGCGGCAGCCCACGCCGGGTGTAGGTATTGTACGGCGTGTCGGCGAGCAGATCGCGCTTGCGCAGGTTGCCGTCGAAGCTGTCGCCGAGGCCGTAGATCACTGTCGGATCGGTCTGCAACGGCATGCCCAGGCGCAGGCGATTGACGAAGACGGCGGCGACCAGATCGCGGTCGGCCTCGCGCCCGGTTTCCTTCTCGATGATCGAGGCCATGATCAGCGCCTCATAGGGCGAGCGGTAGGGCAAGCCCGTGGCCCGGCCGGCCCACTCTTCGGCCAGCCGCCGCTCCATGGCACGCACCGCCCGGGCCAGCAGATCGAGGTCGCTGGACTGCTTGTCGAACAGATAGGTATCGGGAAACAGCCAGCCTTCCAGGCGCGGATGTTCGATGCCCAGGCGACGGCTGACTTCGGCTTCGCTCAAGCCACGGCTGTCGCCGAGCAGATCGGGATGCGCATCGAGCCGGGCCCGCCACTGGCGCAGGGTCCAGCCTTCGACCAGCGTGACCTCGCCCTGGGTGACCTTGCCGCGGGTCAGCTTGTCGAGCAGTTGCTGGGCGGTAACGCCATGACTGACCGAATAGCTGCCGGCCTTGATGCCGGTTTCCGCCCTCTGCAGACGCGCCAGCAACAGTAATAGCGACGGTTGCACGGCAATGCCCGCTTCACGCATCTGGACGATGGCGGAACGCAGGCTGCTACCGCCGACCACACGAAAGTCGAGCGGCGAGTTGCGCAGCTCCAGCGGCTGGCCCGCCCACCACCACAGACTGCCGGCAGCGGTGCCGAGCAGCAGCAGAATCAGCAGCAGGAGTTTTTTCAGGAGACGCAAGGGAACTCGTCGGCAGCAGGCGGGTCTCGCCCGTGTAAAACGAGCAGGTGAATTCGGGCGATATAATATCGCAAACCCCCTCAGGAGCCCCCATGAACCCCAACTGGCGCAGTTTTCTCGAATCGACGGAAGCCGTTTTCGCCGGCGATTCCCCCGAAATCCACAGCTTCGGCGACGCCGCCGGCGAACTGCAGGCCGCCGGCCGGCAGACGGTCATCGTCCCGCTGACCCATCTGGCCCTGATCGAGGCCACCGGCGAGGAAGCCAAGGCCTTCCTGCACAGCCAGTTCACCAGCGACGTCAATCACCTCGAGGACGGCCAGGCGCAGCATGCCGGCTGGTGTTCGGCCAAGGGACGCATGCAGGCCAGCTTCGTGCTGTGGCACGAAGCTGGCAACTACCGCCTGCTGCTCGCCGCTGACCTGCTGGAAGCGACGCAGAAGCGCCTGCAGATGTTCGTGCTGCGCGCCAAGGTCAAGCTGGCGGCGCAGCATGACCACGTCCTGCTCGGCCTGGCGGGCGAGCACGCTGGCGAAGCCCTGGCCGAGGCCGGCCTGGTGGCGCCGGTGGTGCCGCTCGACATCATCGCCGGCGATGGCTGCACGGTGCTGCGCCTCGATGCCGGGCGCTTCATCATTGCCGCCCCGGCTGCCGCGGCGCCCGGCCTGTGGCAGAAGCTGACGGTCAAGGCCCGTCCGGCCGGCACCCCGGCTTGGCGCTGGCTCGACGTGCAGGCCGCCTTCCCGCTGGTGACGCTGGCGACCAAGGAGGAATTCGTGCCGCAGATGGCCGATTTCGAAAAGATCGGCGGCGTCAGCTTCCACAAGGGCTGCTATCCCGGGCAGGAAATCGTCGCCCGTACGCAGTACCTGGGCAAGGTCAAGCGTCACCTCTACCGCCTCAGCAGCGGCGTGCCGCTGCAGGCCGGCGACGACCTGTTCTCGCCGGACAATCTCGACCAGGCCAGCGGCAAGGTGATGAGCGCCGCCCCGGCACCGAGCGGTGGTTTCGCGGCACTGGCCGTGGTCCAGTCGAATTTCGCCGCCAATCTCCATCTCGGCTCGCGCGAAGGGCCGCAGGTCCAGGCCGTCGCCGTCAACCCGGCGTAGCCCGCCGGCATGTGCCTGATCGTCGTCGGCTGGCGGGTCCATGCGGACTATCCGCTGGTTGTCGCCGCCAACCGCGACGAGTTTTACGCCCGGCCGACGGCCGACGCGGCACCGTGGCCGGATGCGCCGGCCGTGTTCGGCGGCCTCGATCTGGAGGCCGGCGGCACTTGGCTGGGCCTTCGCGGCGACGGCCGCTTCGCCGCCGTGACCAATGTCCGCGAACCGGGCATGGCCATGGGAGCGCGTTCGCGCGGGACGCTAACGCGCGATTTCCTGCTCGGCCATGATGCGGCCATAGACTACGCGCAGGGCCTCGACGGCAGCCTCTACTCGGGATTCAACCTGCTCTTGAGCGACGGCGACGACCTCATCTACTGCTCCAATCGCGACGGCGCACCGCGCCGACTGGCGCCCGGCATTTATGGCCTATCCAACCACCGGCTCGACAGCCCGTGGCCGAAGCTAGTGACGGCCCGCCAGCGCTTTGCCGCGGCTCTGCCCGCCCTGCCCGATGAAAGCGCCCTCTTCGCGCTACTGGCCGACGACGCCATCGTCGCCGATGACAGCCTGCCGCAGACCGGCGTCCCGCTCGAATGGGAACGCCTGCTCTCGGCCATTTTCGTCAAATCGGAAAATTACGGGACGCGCGCCTCGACGGTCGCCTGGCAAGGCCGCGACGGCACGGCATACCTGCATGAACAGCGCTTCGGGCCGCACGGCCGGGCGCTTCAGTCCTCGGTGATCTCCACCGCCGTGTAACACGGCACCAGATCGAACAACTCGACGATATCGGCGTTGCGCATGCGGATGCAGCCATGCGAGCCGGGCACGCCCATTTCGGCGGGCTCGGGACTACCGTGGATATAGACGAAGCGGCGCATGGTATCGACGCAACCGAGCCGGTTGCGCCCCGGCTCGCAGCCCGACAGCCAGAGGATGCGGGTCAGGATCCAGTCGCGGCCGGGGTGCTGCTCGGCCAGTTCCGGCGTCCATAGCTCGCCGGTCGGCCGACGACGGACGAAAACCGTGTTTTCCGGCTGCCCGGCGCCGATCTTGGCGCGAATCATGTGCTCGCCGCGCGGTGTCCGGTAGCTGCCTGATTCCTCACCGACCCCGGCCTTGGCGGTCGACACCGCATATTGCCGCAGCAGTAGGCCGGCATCGTCGACCAACTTCATGCTCTGACGGGCGACCGAGATCAGCAGCCTCATTGGCTTTTCCGGCGCCGCGCAGCGAAGAATTGCGACAGCAAGGTGCTGCACTCGTCGGCCAGCACCCCGCCCTCGACCAGTGCATGATGGTTCAGGCGCTCGACGCCGAACAGGTCGACGACACTGCCGTGCACGCCGGTCTTCGGGTCGCGGGCGCCATAGACGACGCGGCTGATGCGCGCATGCATGATGGCTCCGGCGCACATGGCGCAGGGTTCGAGAGTGACGAACAGTTCGCAGCCGGGCAGCCGATAGTTATCGAGGTTGCGCGCCGCATCGCGCAGGGCGGCAATTTCGGCATGGGCCGTGGGGTCGCTCTCGCCGATTGGCGAATTGAAACCGCGGCCGACGATCGCCCCGTTGAGCACGACGACGGCACCAACCGGCACCTCACCCAGGCATTCGGCCGCGCGAGCCAGCGACAGGGCCTCGCGCATGAAGAACTCGTCGCTCAGGCCTGGCAAGAATGCATCAATAACAGTTTCCGAAGACATCAATCGAGAAAGGCGTGGGCAGGGGGTGCGTAGTATATCGCAGCCCATCCGGCCCCCAGCCGATGCTCCGACCCACCGAGGCTCCAGGCTACGAGCTTGAGCCAAAACCGCAGACAGGCACTCTTATTGCTGTAAGGATTGGAATAGCCGGTTTTCGCCGGTTTTTGTCATCAATCCGACACAGCCATGACCATCCGTTATTTCACCAGCTACTCGGGCGCCGGTCTGCCCTTGCGTCTGGTCGGCGAACTCGCCGCCGAAGACATGCGTAACCGCAATACCTACTACGCCGGCACCTTCGATGCTGAGGGTCACCTGACCCTGTGCGAAAAGATCGTCTATGGCGAAACCGAGGTCCGGCACGAATACGACTATCACGCCGATGGCCGCCTTGCCCGTGCAACGATCGACGACGGCGAGGACGATCCATCGGTGATCGACTACCCGGCCTGAACCCGGCCATTTCCGCAGATTTTTACCCACGGCAACATTTCAGGAGAAAACATGTCCATCGTTCCCATCAAGGCCTTTTCCGACAAGGCTCGCGCCGACGACGCACTCGGCGCCCAACTCAAGGCCTGCCTCAAGATCAAGGAACTGCGCGCACTGGCCCAGGAACACGGCTTTGCAATCGAAGAGAACTCGCTCTATCCACCGAACGAAGCGCAATTCACCGAGGAGCAATTGTCGGAACGCCTGGTGAAGGCCCTGTTGCGCGTCTGAACGAAAGCGAAAAAACCAAAGCCCCTCCGGAAAAGAGGGGCCCTTATGGGACAGCAGGCAAGCGCAGAACCGTGTAAATGCTAGCCGATCATTCCCACTCGATGGTCGCCGGCGGCTTGCCGCTGACGTCATAAACAACCCGGTTCAAACCGCGCACTTCGTTGATGATGCGGTTGGACACGCGGCCGAGCAGGTCGTACGGCAGATGCGCCCAGTGCGCGGTCATGAAGTCGCTGGTGACCACCGCGCGCAACGCGACGACGTTTTCGTAGGTGCGCCCGTCGCCCATCACGCCGACGCTCTTGACCGGCAGGAACACGGCGAAGGCCTGGCTGGTCAGGTCGTACCAGCTCTTGCCGAGATCGGCGGCGGTGCACGAACCGGCCGCGACATCGCGCTCGGTGGCATGGGTGGCGCGCAACTCCTCGATGAAGATGGCGTCGGCGCGCTGCAGCAGGCTGGCCGCTTCGCGCTTGACCTCGCCGAGAATGCGCACGCCCAGGCCGGGGCCGGGGAACGGATGGCGATAGACCATCTCGCGCGGCAGGCCGAGGGCGACGCCGAGTTCGCGGACTTCGTCCTTGAACAGTTCGCGCAGCGGCTCGAGCAGCTTCAGGTGCATGTCTTCCGGCAGACCGCCGACGTTGTGGTGGCTCTTGATGGTGTGGGCGCCCTTTTTGCCCTTGCCGGCCGACTCGATCACGTCCGGGTAGATGGTGCCCTGAGCCAGCCACTTGGCGGCGGACAGCTTCTTCGATTCGGCCTGGAAGACCTCGACGAACTCCTTGCCGATGATCTTGCGCTTCTGCTCCGGGTCGGAAACACCAGCCAGCTTGCCCATGAAGGCGTCGACGGCATCGACACGGATAACCTTGACGCCGAGGTTGCGGGCGAACATCTCCATGACCATGTCGCCTTCGTTCAGGCGCAGCAGGCCGTGGTCGACAAAGACACAGGTCAGCTGGTCGCCGATGGCGCGGTGGATCAGGGCCGCCGCGACGCTCGAATCGACGCCGCCGGAGAGACCGAGAATGACTTCTTCCTGGCCGACCTGCTGCTGGATCGCGCGCACCGCTTCGGCGATGTAGTCGCCCATCACCCAGTCGGTGCCGCAACCGCAGATGCCATGTACGAAACGTTCGAGAATGGCGCGACCCTGCAGCGTATGGGTGACTTCGGGGTGGAACTGCACGGCGTAGAACTGGCGGCTCTCGTCGGCCATCCCGGCGATCGGGCAGGACGGCGTCGAGGCCATGGTCTTGAAGCCCGGCGGCAGTTCCATCACCGAATCGCCGTGGCTCATCCAGACCTTCAACATGCCGTGGCCTTCGTCGGTGAAGAAGTCGGCGATATCGTTCAGCAAGGCCATGTGGCCGTGCGCACGGACTTCCGAATAGCCGAATTCGCGCGCCTTGCCGGCCGCCTCGGCGGTCATCACCTGACCGCCCAGTTGCTGGGCCATGGTCTGCATGCCGTAGCAGATGCCGAGCACCGGAATGCCCAGTTCAAACACCACTGCCGGTGCCCGCGGCGTATCGCCCTCGGTCACCGAGCTCGGGCCGCCGGAGAGGATGATGCCCTTGGCGCCATAGTTGCGGATGAAGTCGTCGGAAACGTCGTACGGGTGGATTTCGCAGAAGACCTTGGCTTCGCGCACGCGACGCGCGATCAGCTGGGTGACCTGGGAACCGAAGTCGAGGATGAGGATTTTCTGGTGAGCCATTTTCAAGACCTTGAATGAAAAGGGCGGCTACGGGAGCCGCCCTTTGGGACACGGGAACGATCAGTCGAGGTGATAGTTCGGCGCTTCCTTGGTGATCTGCACGTCATGAACGTGCGACTCACGGATGCCGGCCGAGGTAATTTCGACGAAACAGGCGTTTTCATGCATGTGGGCAATCGTCGGGCTGCCTAGGTAGCCCATCGACGAGCGCAGGCCGCCCATCAGCTGGTGGATCACGGCCAACACCGAACCCTTGTACGGGACGCGCCCTTCAATGCCTTCCGGCACAAACTTGTCGACGTTATTGGTATTTTCCTGGAAATAGCGGTCGGACGAACCGGCCTGCATCGCGCCCAGCGAGCCCATGCCACGATAGGACTTGTAGGAACGCCCCTGGAACAGCTCGACTTCGCCCGGCGCTTCCTCGGTACCGGCAAACAGGCCGCCGAGCATGACAGTGTCGGCACCGGCAGCAATCGCCTTGGCGATGTCGCCGGAGTAACGGATGCCGCCGTCGGCGATCATCGGCACACCGGTCCCCTTCAGGCACTCGGAAACGTTCTGGATGGCGGTGATCTGCGGCACGCCGACACCAGCCACAATACGGGTGGTGCAGATCGAGCCGGGGCCAATGCCGACCTTGACGCCATCGGCGCCCATGGCAACCAGCGCACGCGCTGCGTCGGCCGTGGCGATGTTGCCGCCGATGACCTCGATCTGCGGGAAGTTCTTCTTGACCCAGTTGACGCGGTCGAGCACGCCTTGCGAGTGACCGTGCGCCGTATCGACAACGATCACGTCAACGCCGGCTTCGGCCAGCAGTTCCACGCGCTCCTCGGTGCCGGCACCGACACCGACGGCAGCGCCGGCACGCAGGCGGCCGGTGGCATCCTTGTTGGCCAGCGGATGTTCGGTGGACTTCAGGATGTCCTTGACGGTAATCAGGCCGCGCAGATGATATTCATCGTCGATGACCAGCACGCGCTCCAGGCGGTGCTTGCGGATCAGTTCCTTGGCATCCTCGACGCTGGCCTCCTCGCCGACGGTAACCAGGCGTTTGCGCGGCGTCATGATCGACTTGACCGCCTGATCAAGGTTGGTTTCGAAGCGCAAGTCGCGGTTGGTGACGATGCCGACCACCTTGCCGTTCTTGTCGATCACCGGCAGGCCGGAAATCTTGTGCTGGCGGGTGATCTCGATGACATCGCGCACCGTCATCATCGGCGAAACGGTGATCGGATCACGCAGGATGCCGGACTCAAACCGCTTGACCTTGGCCACTTCGGCCGCCTGGGCCTTGGCTGAGAGGTTCTTGTGCACGATGCCGATGCCGCCTTCCTGGGCCAGGGCGATGGCGAGACGGCCTTCCGTCACGGTATCCATGGCGGCCGAAAGCAACGGCAGGTTGAGGGTGATGTTGCGGGTCAGGCGCGTGGCGAGGCTGACGTCGCGGGGCAGAATCTGGGAATGGGCGGGGACGAGCAGGACGTCGTCAAATGTCAGGGCTTTTTGCAAAAGTCGCATGGCCTTTGTTCCAAGGTCACAAAAT